>JBAYZQ010000131.1:0-6377 GCA_041672385.1 Sphaerochaetaceae bacterium
ATAAATCTATTAGAATAGACAAAGTTAAACCAAGTTTCTCACTACTAATATTAATAGTATTAATACAGCCTTTGTTTTTTTGTTTTTCAGCCTTAATAAATATTTGTTCAGTTGTTAGTTTTTCTCCAGTCAGCTTCTCATGAAGCTTAGAAATACCAGCCCCACAGCAATAACTTTCCACACACCCGTTTTTCCCATAACAAAATGGACCATTTTCAGCTATTCTAATATGACCAATTTCCCCTGCTTGATTATTTGAACCTCGATAAATTTTACCATCAAGAATTAATCCAGCACCTAGACCGGTTCCAAATGTTAAAAACGCCATATTTTTACTACCCTTTCCATTTCCATAGTAAAATTCAGCTAAAGCACAAGCATTAGCATCATTTTCTAAGAACGAAGGAATATTAAGTTCATCTTCTAAAAATTTTTTTATATTTTTATTATGCCAGGTTTTTAAGTGTGGAGGAGAAATAAAAATTCCTTTTTCACTATCAAGTGGACCACCTGCACTAATGCCAATTGAAGTAATTTTATAATTATACTTTTTTTTAAAATAATTCACTGTTTCAATTATTTTAATTAAATTATCGTTAAATTCATAAAAAGTAAGGAACTCTATTTTCTCAATTATTTTGATATTTTCATCTGCCAAAATAATCGCAATCTTAGTTCCTCCAATATCTAAACCAATATAGTATTTCATACTTTACCTGAAACAAATATGGAGGAAACCTCAAAAGGAATCCTCCATATAAGTTAAATAATCATTGATTACTCAGTTTTTCTAATTACTGATACACCTGTATCAACATATTTCTTGTCAACTGTTTCACCGTTTAAAACCTTTGCAGCTGTCTTCATACCTTCATAACCCATTACTTCTGGATTCTGAGCCATTGTACAAAGAACATAACCATCATTAACTAGACTAAGTATCATGTCTGATGTGTCAAATCCAACACCAATTACTTGATCACCAGCCTCTTTAATTGCATTACCAATTCCAACTGAACAGCCTTCGTTAGCACCAAATAGTCCCACAACTCCTTGTGTAATAAAGTTTGCACTCATATCTTTAGATACTGTAGCATCTCCATTACTATATTGAGTTTCAAGAATATTGAAGCCTGTACCTTCAAATGTAGCTCTGAAACCTTTTTCACGAGCAACAGTTGAAGCTGTAGCAGCGTTAACTGTAACAATTCCAATATTACCAGTAGTTTTACCCTTAGCATTTAAAGCTTTTAGTAATTCAGTTCCAGCCGTTTTTCCAGCAGCTTCATTATCAGTTGCAAGGATTTGTTCACTAGGATAATCAGCAGCACTATCAACATAAATGATTTTTACTCCCGCAGCAGTTGCCTCTTTTAAAGCAGCAGTTACAGCAGTAGGACCATTAGCAGCTAATAAAATTGCTTGTGCTCCACCGGCTACAGCATTATTGATACATTCAATCTGTTTGTTATCATCTTTTACATCAGGAGCTAACCATTTGTAATCAATTCCACCAATTTCTTTTGCAGCTTTTTCGCAACCAGCGTTAACATGTTGCCAATGTTGATCCATTTGGTCCATGGTTATTAAATAAACTTTTTTGTTTCCACTTTCTTCTGCTACACCCTGTGAAAAACCAAATGATACTAATAATAATGCCATTAACACAATTAATAAACTCTTTTTCATATTTTTCTCCTTTTTGAGCCTTTGCTCACAATTCTATTTCTAATAAGCCTTGAGCTTATTCTTCTTTTGTCATTTCAGCCTTTGCAACTGTTTTTCCTTTATTGCTTCTTACAACAATATCAACAAGTACCGATACAATTACGATGATTCCAATTGCAATATTTCTGATAGCAACTGGAGCACCTGCAAATTGTAAACCATTTTGTAATACACCCCAAATTGAAGCACCAATAACGGTTCCAAACAAAAGTCCCTGTCCACCAAGAACTGAAATACCACCAATTACAGAAGCTGCAACCGCGTATAATTCATAACAATTACCAGCATCCATAGTTCCCATTCCACTGGTAGCTGTAGCCATTAACCCTACAATACAACAAACAAATGATGAAATTAAATACGCTTTCAATGTAACGATTTTAACATTAACGCCGCTAAGTCTAGCTGCTTCTTGGTTTGATCCTGCAGCATAAATATGCCGCCCTGTTTTAGTTCTTGTTAATAAAAAATTGAATATTAGCCAAATAAATATAGCTATCCATATAGCATTATAAACACCTAAACTTTTACCATAATAAAACAAATTTCTAAAACCCTCAGCCGCTTTCCCAATTGAATCGGTGTTGTAATTATTATTGGCAATTTGAGCAATACCACGAGCAATTGTCATAGTACCAAGAGTTCCAATAAATGCTGGTAATTTACACCAAGAAATTAAAAATCCATTTAAAGCTCCAATTCCTAATGAACAAAGCAAAGCTATTAAACTAGCCACTAATGGACTTGAACCTCTAGTCATCAAAGTCGCACTTATCATACAAGACATCCCAACTACAGAACCAATACTTAAGTCAATTTGTCCTAATAACAATGCAAATGACTGTCCAATACCAATAAGCAAAATTGGGGCAATTTGTCTAAACAAGTTCCCAGCATTTCTTCCACTGAGGAACATTGGATTTACCAAGCCAAATATAATACATAGAGCAATTAAAACACCTGTAACTGTTAATACCTGCCCCGTACCTCTAATGGCCATTAACCTTTTATAAGGGCTATCTATTTTTTCATTCATCCTTTTCTCCTCTTAACTAATCTTCTTTTCAAATTGGGTAGCATAAGAAAGAATCTCTTCTTGATTAGTCTCTTTTGTCACTAGATTTGCAGTTATTCTTCCATCACACATAACTAAAATTCTATCTGAAATTCCTAAAATTTCTGGTAATTCACTTGAAACGAAAATTACTATAATCCCTTGTTTTTTCAAATCATTCATAATATTATAAATTTCTACTTTAGCTGCTACATCAATACCACGTGTTGGTTCATCGAAAATAACAACTTTGCTGTTAGTTGCTAGCCATTTAGCTACAACAACTTTCTGCTGGTTACCACCACTTAAGCTTTCAGCATTGATTTCTGGTGTAGGTAGTTTAACATCTAATCCAGAAACAGCTTTATCAACAATAGTTCTTTCTTTTTTTCTATTAACTATTCCTGCTTTATTACAAAGTTGATCCATATTTGGCAAAGCAATATTTTCCCTAACAGATAATTTTGTACAAAGACCATCTCTTTTCCTATCCTCTGGAACTAGACTAATACCAGCTCTAATTGCATCCATCGAACTATTTATATTTAGAACTTTTCCATCAAAAATAATTTCCCCACTGACTTTTGGATCTACTCCAAAAATAGCACGAGTAGTTTCTGTTCTTCCTGCTCCCATTAAACCTGCAAACCCAAGAATTTCTCCTCTCTTAGCTTCAAAATTAATATTTCTAACTAAATGACCTGCATTAAGATTCTTTACTTTGAAAGCTACTTCTCCTATTTCAGTATCAATTCGTGGAAACTGTACTTTTATCTCACGACCAACCATATAAGAAATAATTTTAGTCATCGATATGTCTTTAAATTTCCCTTCAAAAATAAAATTACCATCTCTCATAATCGTAACTTCGTCTACAATATGTTTTAATTCTTCAAGTCTATGTGAGATATAAACAACTCCAACTCCATCTTCTCTTACATCTCTAATAATTCTAAACAACTCTTCAACTTCTACCCCAGTTAAGGCACTAGTAGGTTCATCCATGATTAATATTCTAGCATTAGCTACTAAGGCTTTTGCTATTTCAACCATTTGTTGTTGTCCAACTGATAAATTACCAACAATTTCAGTTGGTTGTATATCAAGTTTTAACCTAGTTAAGACTTCTTTGGATTTTTCATTCATGGCCTTTTTATCCAAAAGTCCATTTTTCTTGAGAAGCTCTTTAGCAAGAAAAATATTTTCAGAAACTGATAAATGTTTGCACATATTTAATTCCTGGTGAATTATCGCAACTCCCAAATCATGGGCACTTTTAGGGGTTAAATTACCTTCAATATTCTTACCAAAAATCTTAATAGTTCCACTATCACGTGTATAAACACCTGAAAGAATTTTCATTAGAGTTGACTTTCCAGCTCCATTTTCACCTAACAAGGACATTACCTGACCAGCTTTTAAGTGAAAATTAACATTATCTAGGGCTTTAACGCCTGGGAAAGTTTTGGTGATATTTGACATTTCAACAATATAATCATCACTCATTGTTAATAATCTCCTTTTACTTTTCAATTCTCTCATGGAAATGGTCAGTAAAAAAGGTATCAAAATTTTAGAAGAGGTATTCCATTTTTATGATATCAAAAATAATCAATTCTTTTTAATATCAATTACTTGGAATTGACCCATGTAAATAAGTCAAAGCAGAGAATTGGCTCCTATCGTATTCTTTTATTATAGTTCCTTTCTGGACAACTAAAAGTCGATTAGCAACCTGGAGCGTATCTGATAAAGATAAAGTCAATAATAATATTGAAGTACCATTTTTTTTAAGTTCATCTATATATTCAATATTTTTTAGTCTTTGATACATATCAAAAGAAGAAAAAGGTTGAACCATTACAACTAATTTTGGTTTTTGAAATAATAACTTTTTTGATAAGATTTTAAATAAATCTTCTTTACTTAGATCATATAAATCCTTTTTAAAAACAATATCTCCTAATTCTATTTTCAAGTTTTTGGCTATAGCTTTTTCAACTTTTTTGTTAAACCAAACACTTTTTAATTTATTATCAGTACAAAACAAAATATTATCCATTACTGACATAGGAAAAAACAAAGCAGATCCAGGGTATTCTTTATCTAAAATAACTATTCTTCGGTCCCCTTTTTCGATTGGGAAATTTTCTAAAACTATATATCCACTTTTAGGCTCCACTTCATTTTTTAGCAAACTGATTAAATCATCTGTAATAGAATTATCACTATCAAGTAGAACTATTGTTTCATTTGAATGAATTTTCACTGAAAAATCTTTCAAAGAATTATAACCAACTTTATTTATTATGCATGAAGGGGGTAAATTATCTACTTTTTTATAAAGTTCCTTCCTTTCTTCAGATTTTATACTATTTTCAAAAAGATAAAGGAAATTACTCATTACTTCATCTGTCATTTCATACTGGTATAAATCCTTTACCATTCGACCTTCTTTCATTAAATAACAACGTTCACAAACCAAGAATGCTTCTTGGTGGTGATTACATATATAGATAAAGGACATACCAGATTTGCTCATCCTTTTTATTAAGGAATTCAGTAATAAAATTTCATCATTTGATAAAAAACTAGGAATACAATTAAGTATTACAAGTTTTGCATATTCAATCTTTGCTTTAATTAATTCCAAAGCAGTTTGCTGGAAATAATTTAAATCATTTACTTTAGTCTCTGGTTTTATGTTAAGACCTATTGATTTTAACAACACATTAGTCTGATTTATTAAGATTTTTTTATTTATTATGTACTTTGAAAAGCCTTTTCTAATAACAAAAAGATTTTCATAAACAGTTAAAGAATCAATAAGTGTAGTTTTTTTAGTAATTAACAACACGTTATTTTTTTTAGGTTTTGACATTAGATAATCATTAACACGTTTCCCGTCGTACGTTACAAAACCATAATGAATTGGAAGACCATCACGAATCACTCCAATAAAATGTTCGATTCCCAAGTTATTTAGAGGAATCAAGCCAACTATTTCACCTTCTTTAACATAAAAATCAACTTCATCTAAATAATGAAGGATTGAAACTTTTTCAAGGTGAAGTATTTCTTTCTTCATTTCTCTTCTTCTTTGCTCATATCCTCAACTGGAAGATTAATAGTTATATCGGTGCCTACATTTACCCAACTAGTTACCTCTAGACCATATTGTTCACCAAACAATATTTTAATTCTTTGGTTTACATTTTGTAGGGCAATACCGCCTTCATTATTATTATTAACCATTTGATTGTTGTCTCTAATTACAAATTTTTTTCTTAGAGTTTTAGTAGTTTCTTCATCCATACCTACTCCATTATCTTTTACAACTATTAATAATCTGGAATCTAAAATCTCAACATTAATTAAAATTCTTCCTTTGCCACTTTTACATTCTAGACCATGTACAATTGCATTTTCGACAATTGGTTGTAAGGTTAACTTTGGAATTTTTATTCTTAAAGCCTGTTCTTCACAGTTATCTAAAAAAGATAAATCCAAAGAAATTCTATCTCCAAAACGATACTGCTGTATAAAAAAATAGTTTTTAGTATTATCTAGTTCCATTGATAAAGGTACTAAATTT
>JBAYZQ010000132.1:0-6376 GCA_041672385.1 Sphaerochaetaceae bacterium
ATCTCCCTTTACAGCAAAAGAAATTGCTGGCGCTGTCTTTTGTCTTGTTTGAATTATTACCTTCCCATTACCATCATATCGTCCAGCTCTGCCTGAAACCTGCTGAAGTAAAGAAAAAGTTCTTTCCCCTGAACGAAAATCTGGAATATCTAAACTACTGTCAGCCATAACTACTCCAACTAGTTCAACTTTTGGAAAATTCAAACCTTTTGCCACCATTTGGGTTCCAAGGAGAATATCATATTTTCCTTCCTTAAAAGAAGAAATAATTTCTCCAGTCACATTCTTTTTTGCTACAACATCGGTATCAAGTCTTGCTACTCTAGCATTTGGAAAAAGCGAGTTCACCGTTTTTTCAATAAGTTCAGTACCAAAAGAAGAAAAAGAACAATCAAGAGAATTACAAGTAGGACAAACTTCAGGTTTTGGAGCTTGATATCCACAATAATGACATACCATTGAGTTTGAACTTCTATGATAAGTTAAGGCCACACTACAATTAGGACACTTCATTTCATAACCACAACTATTACAATGAAAGTTATGAGAAAAACCCCGACGATTTAAGAAAAGAATTGCCTGTTTTTTATTTTCTAACACTCTCATTAACTCTTCTTGAAGTTTATAACTGAAAATGCCTTTAACACCTAACATATCTACTACTTCTATTTTAGGAAGAACCCCACCCGCTACTCTTTTTTTTAAGGTAATTTTCTCAAGTTCCGGACCTTGAAATTGATGATAGCTTTCCATTGAAGGAGTAGCACTTCCCATTATTAAAATTGCTGATTGCATTGAAACTCTTTTCTGAGCTATTTGCCTAGCATGATATCTAGGAGTGGACCCTGATTTATAACTGTTTTCATGCTCTTCATCTATTATTATTGCACCAAGGTTTTCAAAAGGTGCAAACACTGCACTTCTAGCTCCAATAACCATTTTAACTTCGCCTTTACGAATTCTCCTCCACTGAGTGATTCTTTGGCTTGGTGAAAGTGAAGAGTGAAGAATTGCCACTTCTCCCTCAAATCTTTGAAGGACAATTTCAGATAACTGATGGGTTAAAGTAATTTCTGGAACAAGATAAATAACACTTTTCCCCTTCTTAATGATAGCTTCAGCTACTTTAAGAAAGACCTCAGTCTTACCAGAACCTGTAACCCCATAAAGGTAGTATTGTTTTTTTGAACCATTTAAAATCTTATCAACTGCAATCTTTTGTTCCTCAGATAGCTCAATATCCTTTTTCAAAACATCCAAATCTTCCGCATAAAAAGCTGGAAGCTGACTGTCTTTCTTTCCTGAAGGAATCATAGTACTTAAAGCTTCACCTCGACTACATAAATAGAATTTTTCCATCCAAAGGCTTAAAGCGATTTCATTTTTCCCAAAAAGAGGCTCTTTATCAACCACTCTTTTTATTTCTTTAATCTCGTAAGAAAGATTAGTTTCTTTAGTATCAGAATCAAAAGTTTTAACTACAAAGCCCATAACTTCTCGATTTGAAAAGGGGACTTTGACTCTTTCTCCAACCTCAACATCAATTTTATCACCAATTGCATAGGTAAAAGACATCTTCAAAGGAATATTTATAAAAACTTCTGCTCTATTTGCCATAATCACCTCAAAGAGATATTCTTAAATACTTTGCTAAACACTGTAAATCCTTCCAAACAGGTCTTTTTAAAGTCTGATCTTTAAGAACTTTGCTTGGATTATAAGTGGAACAACAGACAATCCCTTCAAAAGTGAAAAAATTACCACGCTGCACTGAAATATCAACCTTTTTTTCCGAAAGAAAATTAGTTGCGCCTTCACCTAAAGAAAAAATTAAGTCGGGCTTTACAAGTTTCAACTGTTGAAGAAAGTAATCATCCAATTCTTGTGTTCTTTCCTTTTGAGCTTTTGTTAAACTTGTACAATAAGTATCAACATATAAATCAAACTTGATTGGTTTCAACCAAGACATAAGAAAGTTTTCTTCTTCTTCATCTAAAACCTTTTCTGAAAGACATAGTATTTTTGGATTATTTTCTTTTCCAAATCCAAAATTATGAAGAACTTTTGCTTCATCATCTAAAGAAAGACAATAATTTTTTAAAAAAAGTTGCTTTAATTTCGTCATATCACAAAAATTCAATTCAGGCAAATCAGAAGATTCATTAACTAATTTTTTTGCAGTTTTGGAAAAATCAGGACAAGATTCACTCCAATTTTTATATTGATCCTCTTCAGATAGACTATTCTCTAATCTTTGAGTCAGGACCCAACAATCTTTTAAGGCATTAGAAAGGTTTTCTATCTTAATTTCATTATTCTGACTCATCTTCAAACCACCTGTATTCTTCCTTGTCATAACTAATTCGCCAAAGATAAAGTCCTTGACTTTCAGCTGTAACAAGGGCTCTTGATCGATCGTTACTCTCTAATATCTTTTTAAAACTCTCTGCGTTTTCATTTTTCAGACCCAACGTCATCATTGTTCCAACTAGTGAGCGAACCATTTTATACAAAAAAGCATTTCCTGAAATAGTATAGACCATGACAGGTTTTCCATAAACATCTTTTTCCATAGTAAAGATTGATTCATAAACATCTCGAAATCTGCTTAAAGAAGAATCTCCACTTGCCGTAAAGGTTGAAAAATCATGAGTTCCCTTAACAATCTCAGCATAGCTATTCATAACTCTTAAAGAAGGAAATTTTCTAATTTTGGTTACCAACCCCTCTTGGAAACAAACAAAATCAGAACTCTGTTTAAAAAAATACTTGTATTCTCTTGCCATTGCAGTAAACCTAGCATGAAATATATCTTCAGGTTCCCAACAATCTAAGATAGTAATATCTTTTGGAATTTTCATCCCATACTTAAAAGCCCTTACTGGAATAGTAGAATTCTTTATATCAAAATGGCAAACTTGTCCCATAGCATGAACACCACTATCAGTTCTTCCGGAACCTTGAACCCTAACTTCTTCTCCAATCATGATAAAAATTGATTTTTCCAGTTCCTCTTGGACGCTTCTTCCTGATACTTGTGTCTGCCATCCTACAAAATTAGTTCCTTTGTAGGCCAATTTCATTGCAATCCTTCGCATTCCTTGTTTTTTTTGTATTTCTTTTTTATCTGGTCGATGCCAGTCTTTCCTACTCACTAAATTTTTTCTCCGTAAATTCAAGATAAACTAGGGCCAAGGCTAAAGGTTTTTCATGGGTTAAGGAAAGCTGAAGATCATAATCTTTAAAATTTTTTTCAAGAAACTCTAAAACTGAACCTTTTATTTTAAAAAATGGTTCTCCAGATTCTTTTCTTTCGACACTTATTTCATTAAGACTGAATCCCTTTAATCCAACACCCATTGCTTTAAGCAATGCTTCCTTAGCAGCAAATCGAGAAGCAAGAAATTCCTTCTTTGCCTCTTTATTTTCTATTTCTTGAAGTTGTTTTAATTCACTAGAACTGTAATACCTCGTAATAAAAGAAGAAGAAAGTTTACCCACTCTTTCTATGGAAACCGCATCAATGCCTACTTTATGCGCCATTAGGTTCCCCTTTTAAACAATACCTTCACTGAATCAGGCTCAACTGTAAATGTAAGCTCACTTCCCACCTTAATTATTCCCGTATCATAAATCAAGTTGACTTTTGCTTCAAGCGGTTCTTTATTTTGAATACTTTCTTCAAGAACCTTCTCAGAGACTTGAGAAAAATCACAAATAGCCTCTATTTCATTTGGAGCGATTAGATAGATAATTGAATTTTCTCCTTCCATTTTTAAAGCAATAGAAGAAGGTATAATATTCTGAGAAGAATATCCCTCTGGAAGTCTTAATTCTAAGGGTATTTCTACAACTCTTTGGGCAAAAGAAACATATCCAATCATAAAATACAAAACTATTGCACAAACTAGACAGAGCATTTTAACTGACCAATCTTTGAAAAAACTTCCCTTTCTATTCAGTATTTTCATTATTGCCCTCCCCACCTAGGATTTCTGGAACTTCGTCTTGATAATTGAACAATGCTAGCAAAGTTCTTTTAATCTCTTCAGTTTCTAAATCATAATAAATATTATGATTATAGGCCAAAGAAATAGCTCCTTTTTCTTCAGAGACAATAATTACAACCGCATCACTTTCTTCTACCAAGCCCAAAGCAGCCCTATGTCTAGTTCCAAAACTTCTTTTGATCTCTGTTTGATCACTTAAAGGAAGATAACATCCAGCGGCAATAATTGTTCCACCCTGAATAATAATTGCCCCATCATGCAATGGAGTATCATGATCAAATATTGTAAGAATAAGAGAAGAAGATACATCAGCATTAATTTTAGTGCCCGTATCAATTATTCCCTTTAAATCAAGTTGTCTTTTAAAAACAATTAGGGCCCCTCTTCTTTGACTTGAAAGGACACTACATGCATTAAGGATTACGTCAATTTGTTCACCTGAAGTTTGATCAGCCTTCCTAAGGAATCTAGTCATACTAAATTCACTGGTAAAAGCCCTCCTAAGCTCAGGTTGATATAAAATAAACAAAAGAAAAGAAAAAGGAAGGACTCCAACCTGAAATATTTTTAAGAAAACTCTAAGATTCAAAATAAAGGAAATAAAATATACAGCCAAACCAAAAAATACAATTCGTATTATTTGAACAGCCCTTGTCTTATTTACAGCCTCATAGAACCTGTAAAGCAACCAAGAAAGAACCAAAATCTGACCGCAAGTTTTCAATATATAAACATAATCCATAGTGAGCTCTATTTTATACCCAATTTAAAGTTTTATCTACTGCTTTCTTCCAATAATGAATTTTATCAAAACGTAAATCTGCAGACATTTTAGGTTCCCATCTTTTTTCTTCTTTCCAATAAAGACTCAATTGATTGAAATCTTTGAAAACTCCAATGGTAAGTCCTGCAGCATAAGCAGCTCCTAAAGCCGTAGTTTCGACAACTTCTGGTCTAATTACCGGTATTCCAAGAATATCAGATTGGAATTTCATGAGTGGTTCACTATTTGTAAGTCCTCCATCTACTTTCAACTCAATCATATGAATCATACTATCAAGTTCCATAGCATTAATAATATCATTCGCTTGAAAAGCAGTCGCCTCAAGAATGGCTTTACAAATATGATTCTTATTTGCATAACCAGTCAATCCAGCAATAATTCCTCTTGCATCTGATCTCCAATAAGGAGCAAACAAACCACTGAAGGCTGGAACAACATAGACTCCTCCACAATCTTTTACACTAGCGGCACATTCATCAAGTTCTTTGACAGTTTTAACAATCTGGAGATTATCTCTTGCCCATTGTACTAAAGAACCGGCAACAGCAATTGAGCCCTCCAGTGCATAAATTGCAGGCTCTCCTTCCACTCTGTAGGCAATTGTTGTCAATAATCCATTGTTAGATTTACAAAGTTTTTTCCCAGTATTAACCAACATGAAACAACCAGTACCATAGGTACATTTTGCCAATCCCTGAGTAAAACAAGCCTGCCCAAACAAGGCGGCTTGTTGGTCTCCTAAAATTCCACAAACCGGTATCTCAGTTTTTAAAGGTCCATTTGATTCAGTATTACCGTAAATTTTTCCAATTGAAGAAACAATTTTAGGCAAAGCTTTTCTAGGAATATTAAATATCCTTAAAAGGTTATCATCCCATTTCTGAGTTTCAATATCCATAAGAAGATATCTTGAAGCATTAGTAACGTCAGTAATAACTACTTTTTCTTTTGTTAGTTTATAAACCAACCAAGTATCAATTGTTCCAAATACAATATTTCCTAATTCAGCTTCTTCTCTTAATCCAGAAACATTATCAAGAAGCCATGCAATTTTTGAACCCGCAAAATAGGGGCTTAATTTTAGGCCCGTTTTTTCTTGAATATAATTAAGTTGTTTATTATTCTTTTTTATTTTATTAATAAAATCTGTTCCTCTAAGATCTTGCCAAACTATTGCATTATGCCAAACTTTTCCAGTTTTAGGATTCCAAGCGACAATAGTCTCTCTTTGGTTAGTAATTCCAATACCTGCAATATCAATTCCCTTTATTTTTTGTTTGTCAAGAACCTCTTCTATACAAGTACTACAATTTTGCCAAATTTCTTCTGGGTCATGTTCCACCCAACTTGGCTCAGGGAAAATCTGTTTATGTTCTAATTGATGAGAGTCAACTATCTCACCAATTTCATTAAATAAAATAAAACGTGAACTTGTTGTTCCTTGGTCTAAAGCTCCTATATATTTCATTAAAACCTCCAAATTCGTTATTTCTAAGTATAATCATAAATTTTGTTTTATTAAAGAAAAAAATAAATTAAAAAAAACTTTTGTGAAGAGTACACCTGCTAATAAAAATCAAGT
>JBAYZQ010000133.1:0-6373 GCA_041672385.1 Sphaerochaetaceae bacterium
AAAAGTTGAAGAAGAAAACTTATTTGGAAATCTTCAAGTTCCAGAATTTCATAAAATTGACAAAATTAATGAAAATAATCTTGAACAAGAAGAAGAGAAATTTGTTGATGAAAATCTACCTCCTGTATTAAAAAAATGTAGGCCAATAATGCCATTAAATTCTTCTGTAAATCTTGGAATATATGAAGTAGTTAAGAAAGAAAAAAGTATTGGCCAAAATGCCAAAATGGAAGATAAGGTAATCCCAGAAAATAAACAAAAGAAAGAAGTTGATTATTTTCAGGAGGAAGCTAAGAAAATTGCCTTACAACGTTTACGAGAACAGACTAAAAAAGAAGTTGAACGTCAAAAAGTTCAACAAAAACAAGCGAGAAAAATGGCTTCAGAAGTTACCAATAAAATTGTTCCTGAAACTGAAATTCCAGAGAAAATTATTGAAGAAATAAAGCCTATTATTGAAGAAAAAAAGAAAAGTCAAATAATTGTTGAAAAAAAACCAATAAAAGAAGAGATCTACAATGAAGATTTATCTGAAATAATTTTAAAAGAAGATATTGAAAGCGATGATGATATGATTAGTGGAGTTGGCGGAATAGTTAAAGATACAAGTGATTCTTTCCTTTTAAACCGTGATGAACTGCTTTACCATTATCCTTCTGTTTCCCTTTTAGATGATTATCCTTTTGAAGACAAACAAGTTGATAAAGAAACAGTGGATCAGGGTTATGTAATAATTCAAACGCTTTCACAGTTTAAAGTTGATTGTACCCTTGAAAATATAATTCAAGGTCCAACAGTTACCATGTTTGAACTAAAATTAGCTCAAGGAATTAAAATAGGTTCTTTGGCTGGTCTTACCGATAATATTGCAATGGATCTTGCGGTTCCAGTTGTTAGACTAATTGCTCCTATTCCAGGAAAACATGCAATTGGAATTGAAGTTCCTGCCTTGGTTAGACAAGTTGTTGGTTTTAAAGAATTGATTCCAGGACTCAATAATCCAAAGTTTAAGATTCCTATGGCTCTTGGTAAGAGTGTTACAGGAGAATCAATTTACATGGATTTAAATAAAGCTCCTCATATTCTTATAGCCGGAGCGACGGGGTCTGGAAAAAGTGTTTGTGTTAACTCCTTTATATGTTCAATACTTTATTCAAGATCCCCTAAAGATGTAAGAATGATTATGGTAGATCCTAAAATTGTTGAGCTTCAAATGTACAATGGGATTCCTCATTTGCTTACTCCTGTTATTACAGAATCAAAGAAAGCAATAAAAGCTATGCAGTTTTGTAATGAGGAATTAGAGCGTAGATATAAAATGCTTAGTTCCTTAAAAGTTAGAAATATTGTTAATTATAATGAGAAGATAGTTGAGTTACATTTAGCTCGTGAAAAGATGCCTTATATTGTTGTAATAATAGATGAGTTTGCTGATCTAATGCAGGTTGCAGGAAAAGAGCTTGAACTGCAGTTGCATAAATTATCTGCAAAGGCCAGAGCTGTAGGTATTCATCTTATTTTTGCTACTCAACGGCCGTCAGCAGATATTGTTACTGGGTTGATAAAAACTAACCTTACGGTTAAAATTGCTTTTGCAGTTACTAATGCTGTTAATAGTAAGATTATTCTTGATTCAATGGGAGCTGAAAAATTACTGGGAAAAGGGGATATGCTTTATACAACTCCTGCTTTAAGAGATCCAAAAAGAATTCAAGGCGTTTTTCTAAGTGACCCTGAAGTGGAAAATGTTGTAAATTTTGTAAAATCTCAAGGTAAACCAGATTATCTTGATGAGGCTATTTTTGAAGATGAAGAACGGGATGAAGAATCTGATCAAGATTATTATGATACTGGTTTAACGGGAGAAGACCTTTTATACAAAAAAGCTCTAGATTTAATTTTTGAAACAAAGAAAGCTTCCGCCTCCTTTTTGCAGAGAAGGTTTTCAATTGGGTATAATAAAGCTGCACGATTAATAGAAAGAATGGAAAAGGAAGGATATGTTGGACCTCAGAATGGATCAAAACCAAGAGAGATTTTAAGATATCCTGATTAGGTAAAAATATGGGAATTGGAACACATGCCGTTTTTAACGGTGAAATTATTTTAACAGAGGAAGCAACACTTCCTGTAACAAGAAGAGAAGTACAGTGTAATTACAGTGTTTATGAATCACTTAAAGTTAGTAACGGTAAGCCTCTTTTTGTTAATGAACATATACAGAGGTTAGAAAATTCGGCTTTAGGTTTAGGGTTTAGACTAGAAGAAAAAAGCCAAGATTTGGTACAATGGATAGAGAAGTTAATCAAAGAAGATTCTATTGAAAAAGCTACTTTGAGAATATTGCTTGTGGGGGGGAATCCACAATTACTTTATATTACTGCACAAAGTATATTAACTTATCCAAAAAGCTGTTATAAAAATGGTGTAATTGCTAGTATTTTTGAAGGAGAAAGATATCTTCCTACCTTAAAAACCAGTAATTTGTTGGTAAATTATTTGGCCTTAGAAAAGGGCAAGAAAGAGCAAAATGCGTTTGAAGCGGTGCTTATGGACCGGTATGGACGCTTGATTGAGGGAACTAGAAGTAACTTTTATGGAATAAAAGATAAAGTGCTCTATACTCCTGGTCTTGATTTGGTATTAAGTGGAATTACTAGGGACAATGTACTTAAAGTTAGTAAAAACCTTGGTTATGAGATAAAAATGGACGAGTATGTAACTTTGGATAATATCGCTACTTTTGATGAATTTTTTATTTCATCTACTAGCATGTTAGCAATGCCTTTAAGACAGCTTGGCCAAAGGGAGATGGAGAGAGGGTTTGAAAAAACTCTGGAAATCTACTCCCATTTGAAAAGTTTGGAGAGCTGAATATTATGAAATTTGAAGAATTAAATTTAAAACCAGAATTACTGAAAAGCATCAGTTATGCTGGTTATGAAGAATGTACATTAGTACAGGAAAAAGTTTGCCCAATAAGTCTTCAGGGCCGGGATGTTATGGTAAGGTCTAAGACTGGAAGTGGAAAGACTGCAGTTTTTTTGGTTACTTTTATTGAAAAGTTCTTAAAAAACAACAAATCAAAGGCTCTTATCGTTAGCCCTACTAGGGAATTAGCTTTACAAATTGCCCAAGACAGTGAAGTTTTAAGTCATGATATTCCTGAATTAAAGATTGGTTGTTTTTATGGTGGA
The DNA here is from genome assembly GCA_041672385.1 of Sphaerochaetaceae bacterium. Classification (GTDB taxonomy): domain Bacteria; phylum Spirochaetota; class Spirochaetia; order Sphaerochaetales; family Sphaerochaetaceae; genus JBAYZQ01. Next base: position 3,198 of record JBAYZQ010000133.1, read on the forward strand.
GTTGGTTACAAAACTCAAGAAGATAGCATTAAAGACGATGTTAATATTTATGTTGGAACCCCTGGAAGATTAATAGATTTTCTTAAATCAGGTAAGATAGATTTTAAAAATTTTGACACAGTAATTATTGATGAAGCTGATAGGCTTTTTGATATGGGATTTTATCCTGATATTAAGAAAATTTTTGCTCATTGTGTTAATAAAAGCGAAAGGCAGACTATGCTTTTCTCTGCAACTTTAAGTACGAAGGTACAAAATATTGCTTGGGAATATATGAAAGATCCTGCTGAAATTGAAATTCAACCTGAACAAGTTGCTGCTTTAGAAATAAAACAAGAACTTTACCACGTTGATCGAAAAGAGAAAATACTACTTTTGTTAAAGCTTTTGAAGCGAGAAAATGCTTCTAGTGTCTTAATCTTCTGTAATACCAAACATAGATGTATTGAAGTTAGTGAAAGATTGAAGATGAACTCTTATGTTTCAAGTTATCTTATAGGAGATATGGCTCAAGAAAAAAGAAGGAAGTCTCTTTCAAAATTTAAAAATGGAACAACTAAAATTTTAGTTGCAACTGATGTTGCCGCTCGTGGTCTTCAAATTGATGATCTTCCTTTGGTTATTAATTATGATATACCTGAAGATTTTGAGAATTATGTACACCGAATCGGAAGGACCGCTAGGGCTGGAAAAACTGGAAAATCCATAACTTTAGCTTGTGATGAGTTTATTTATGGTTTGGAAGCGATTGAGAATTATATAAAAGGGAAAATACCTGTTTGTTGGATTGAAGGTTATGATGAAGTTAAAGATTTAAGTGAAGGAAAAAGTTGGCATAATCCTTTTGATCGAAAACGACCTGATAGAACTGGTAGAAGGCCTGATTATAAGAAAAAAGAAGTGAAGAGACCTGAAAGAAGAAGAACTGATAATAAAAGTGATTCTTTTAACAAGCCTCAAAGTCCAAGTATAAAGAAAAACAGGAATGTTGATTATTCAAAACTTTCTAAGATGGGCGTTCAGCAGAGAATGGAATACTACAAAAAAGAATTTGCCTCAGATTTGACAATTGAAAAGGAAAATTCTAAAAAGCCAGTTTCAAATAAGCAGTCCTATAAGAAAGTTCCAAAAATAAAAACTCAACCTCAAAAAACGGTTTCTCATGAGCCTATTGTAAAAGAGGAAGAGAAAACAAAGAAAAGGGGAATTAAAAATTGGCTACTATCAAAGACAAAAAAGAAAACAAAAAAACAATAAAAAGGTTTCTTCAATATTATAAACCCTATAAGGGACTTTGTGCTCTGGATTTGATTGCAGCCTTTGTCTCTTCAATTTTGGCTATATTTTTTCCTTCTGTTACTAGGGAGCTTTTAAAAAACTGGATTCCTAATAAAGCTTGGGATATGATGATATATGCTTTTGCAGCAATGTTTGCAGTTTATGCTTTTCAATCAGTTTTAGCATTTATAAGAATGAAATGGGGTCATATTTTAGGAACTAGAATGGAAGGCGATATGAGGCGTGATCTTTTTGATCATCTTCAAACTTTAAGTTTTAGCTATTTTGATAAAAGCAAGACTGGGCAAATTATGAGTAGAATGACAAACGACCTTTTTCAAATTGCCGAGGCTGCTCACCATGGACCTGAAGATTTTTTAATTTCTATTTGTACTTTAATTGTAAGTTATTTTATAATGTTTTCTTATAATACTTATTTGGCTTCTATTTCTTTGGTAATTATTCCTTTAATGTTTACTTGGGGGTTTTTCCAGGGACATAAAATGAAAATGCAATTTAAGACTGTTAGAAGAGTCGTTGGAGAAGTTAACAGCACTGTTGAGAATTCTTTGTTGGGAATTAAAGAAGTAAAATCCTTTACCAGTGAGGTTTTACAGGCTGAAAAGTTTGGAAAAAGTAATAAAACTTTAGTTGATAATAAGAGCGTTCAATATAATATTATGGCTCGCTATCATGCAATAATAGGATTACTCAGGAATTTGTACTACTGGGTTGTTGTTGTTTTTGGAGCAGTTCTTATGTATTTCAATCATCTTGAAACTTATGATCTTGTTGCTTTTATTTTGTTTGTAAGTGTTGTACTTGCTCCAATTGATAGAATGATTCAGTTTGTTGAAGAACTTCAACAGGGAATGGCTTCTTTTGAAAGGTTTACAGATATCATGGATATTAAACCTGAGATAAATGATGAGAAGGATGCTAAAGACCTCATTGTTACTAAAGGAAAAATTGAATACAAGGATGTAAGTTTTAGTTATGATAATAAAGATGGTGAAGTTTTAGGAAAGGTTTCCTTGGTAATTGAGCCAGCCACAAAAGTAGCTTTTGTTGGAGAAAGTGGTGCCGGGAAAACAACGGTAGCAAGTCTTCTTCCAAGATTTTATGAAGTTACTTCTGGAAAAATATTAATTGATGGTCAAGATATAACAAAGGTAACACAAAAGTCCTTAAGAAGTGGGATTGGTTTTGTTCAACAGAATGTTTTTCTTTTTGATGGAAGTATCAGAGAAAATCTTCGCTATGGAAACTATGATGCCACTGATGAACAAATGTGGGATGCTCTTGAAGGTGCCGATTTGGCAGATTTTGTTAGACAGCTTCCTGAAGGGTTAACAACTCAAGTGGGTGAACGTGGGACTAGGTTATCTGGGGGTCAGAAACAACGGCTTTCAATTGCAAGAGTCTTTTTAAAGAATCCAAAAATTTTGATTTTTGATGAGGCTACAAGTTCTCTGGATTCTGAGAGTGAAGCTCAAATTCAGGCTGCTTTTGAAAGGCTTTCAAAGGGGAGAACTGCTATTATGATAGCCCACCGTTTAACTACAATTAGAGACGCAAATAAGATTTTTGTGGTCAATAAGGGAAAAATTGTTGAAAGTGGAGACCATGATTCTTTAATTAAATTAAATGGACAATATGCAAAACTCTATAAGAGGCAGGAGGTTTAAGTATGAAAAAGATTCAACTGTTTTTTACTTATCTGGTTGTGGGAGTTTTTTTTCTTGTTACTTTGATAACTGTTTTTATTCCTTTTTTAATTCTTTCTTTGTTAGGATTAAAAAAAGCAGGAAATTTTTGGGCTAGAATTCATGGACAATTTTTATGTCGATTAGTATTATTCATGTTGAATGTTAGGGTTACTAATTACTCTAAAGAAA
>JBAYZQ010000134.1:0-6339 GCA_041672385.1 Sphaerochaetaceae bacterium
GTGGTGATCAATAGCACTTTTTGGAGAATCAAGATTAATCTCCTCTCCATTAATAAAAGTCTTTCCACTTATCTTACAGCCGTAACAGTGACCAAAAATACTCATTGCAAATTCAGTCCTTCCAGCCCCCATAAGACCACTAATACCTACAATTTCACCTTTTTTTACTTTTATTGAAATATCATTACATACTTTTCTTTCTTGATAAACTGGATGAAAAACCGTCCAATTTTTTACTTCAAAAGCAGTTTCTCCAATTTTAGGAACTCGCTCTGGGAAACGTTGACTCATATCCCTTCCAACCATAGCAGTAATTATTTTGTTTTCGTCAAAGCCTTCTTCTTTTGTAAGTTCAGTAATTGAAGAGCCATCTCTAAGAACTGTAACAGTATCTGCACAATAGGCAATTTCATTGAGTTTGTGTGAAATAATAATTGAAGTCATTCCTTTCTTTTTGAACTCTAACAAAAGATCAAGAAGGTGTTTTGAATCTTTTGCATTAAGAGAAGCTGTTGGTTCATCTAAGATTAAAAGTTTAACATTTTTGGCAAGAGCTTTGGCAATTTCAACAAGCTGTTGTTGCCCAACTCCAAGATCTTTGATTAAAGTACGTGAACTCATTTTAAAACCTACTAACTTTAAGTATTCATCAGCTTTTGAGTAGGTTTCATCCCAGTTAATTCCCAGCTTTGTTCCTCTTTCATTTCCAAGAAACATGTTTTCTCCAATTGTCAACAAAGGAACTAGAGCAAGTTCTTGGTGGATAATTACAATTCCAATTTCTTCGCTGTCATGAATATTTGAAAAACTACATTCTTTTGTTTTATATTTTATTGTCCCAGAATAGGTACCTTTTGGATGAACCCCACTGAGAACTTTCATAAGTGTGGATTTCCCTGCTCCATTTTCTCCAACAACAGCATGAATCTCACCCTGTCTAACTTTTAAGTCAACTTCATCCAAAGCTTTTACCCCAGGAAAAGTTTTCGTTATTTTGTCCATTTCTAGAATAAGCTGGTTCATTTAGTTCTCCTATAAAACACCCAAAGGGTGAAGTTTAACTTCACCCTTATGGATTAAGGCCTATTAAAGACCAACTTGATCTTTTGTATAATAACCACTGTCAATTAGTAGCTCCTGAATGTTATCAACACTTGCATATACAGGTGTACATAAATAACTAGGAACAACCCTTACGTTGTTATCATAGGTTTTAGTATCATTGATTTCTGGTTCTGTTCCCTTCATCAATGCATCTACCATTCCAACTACCTTAGTTGCTAAAGTACGAGTATCTTTGAATACTGACATTGATTGTATTCCGGCTATCATATTCTTTACTGAAGTAACATCACAATCTTGTCCGGTAATAACTGGGAAATTGTCTTTTGTATAACCTGCACCAACAAGCGCATTAGTTACACCCTGAGCTGTTGAGTCGTTTGAACAAAGAACTGCATCAAGTTTGGTACCTTTAGGTCCATAATTGTTTGAAGTAATAAGATTCTCCATTCTTTTTTGGGCTTCCTCTGAACTCCAGTTAGGTGTTGAACACTGACCTCTTTCAGTTTGACCTGAAAGAACTTTTATAGTTCCATTTTTGATGTATTTATCTAACACTGACATAGCTCCACCCCAGAAGAACACACAGTTGTTATCATCAGGAGCACCTGTAAAGAATTCCATATTTACTGTAGTTTTTCTATTCATCAAATCAAGGGCTTTTTCAACAAATTCACCTTGAATAACACCAACACCAAAATTATCAAAAGTCGCATAATAAGAAACTGCATCACTATTCATGATAAGTCTATCATAAGAAATAACTGGAATACCACCTTCTTTTGCTTCTTTTAAAACTTCTGTTAAAGCAGAACCATCAATTGCTGCAATAACAATAACGTCACATTTACCCATAATCATATTTTCAACTTGATTAACCTGGGTAGGGATATCATTATCACCAGCATATTGCAAATCTACTTTATAACCTGCAGCTTCTAACTGCTCCTTCATGTTTGATCCATCTTGATTCCATCTTTGCAGGCTCTTTGTTGGCATTGAAACACCAATTTTCTTTGCTGCAGATGAACTTTCCTCCATTCCATTTGCCACTAACATTGTCGTACTAACAACAACAAGTACGAGAAGAATAACTAAAAATTTCTTCATTTAAAACCTCCATTTTAGTGCTTCAGCACTTTGTTTTAATAATGGACTCTGTTTTTCCCCTTTCTCAAATTAAAACAGAGCCAATTGATTCCCACCCTCTTTAGGGAATTCCCTTACTTACTTTAATCCAAATAAGTATGAATTCAAAAGTCCTTCTAAATACTCTTGTTTTCCAGATACTAATTTGATTTTTGCTTTTTTACCAATTTCAGCCAAAGTTGAAAAATCCATTTTACCTTCTTCAAACTCCTTTCCTCTTCCTTGATCAAAAGAACTATATCTATTTGCTATGAATTTTTCTAATCTTCCATCTTTTAATATTTTATCAGCCATCTCAAGTCCAAGTGCAAAGCAGTCCATTCCGCTGATATGAGCAAGAAATAAATCCTCATTATCAGTCGAGTTTCTTCTTCTTTTGGCATCAAAATTAAGACCTCCATTTCCTAAACCACCATTTTTTAGAATTACAAGCATGGCTTTTGTAGTTTCATAGACATTTGAAGGAAATTCATCAGTATCCCAACCATTTTGATTATCACCTTGATTTGCATCCACGCTTCCAAGCATTTTATTATCACAACACACTTGAAGTTCATGATCGAAAGTATGACCTGCTAGAGTTGCATGATTAGCTTCAATATTACACTTGAAGTCTTTTTCAAGCCCCATGGACTTAATAAATGAAATTGCCGTTTGAGCATCCCAGTCATATTGATGCTTACTTGGTTCCATTGGTTTTGGCTCAAGAAGGAAAAAACCCTTAAAACCAATACTTCTTCCGTAGTCTCTTGCCATTCTAAAAAATTGCCCAATATGTTCTTTCTCTCTTTTCATATCGGTATTCAAAAGGCTCATATAACCTTCTCTCCCACCCCAAAATACGTAATTAGAACCACCAAGTTTTACATTAGCATCTAAACAAGTTTTAACTTGGAGGCCAGCTCTTGAAACTGCTGAAAATTCAGGATTTGATGCTGCACCGTTCATATAAATTGGATTTGTAAACATATTTGCAGTGTTCCATAAAAGTTTAATACCACTAGCTTTTTGTCTTTCTAGAAATAAATCAGTAATCTTAATATAATTTTTTACATATTCATCTGTATTATTTCCTTCAGGTGCTACATCTGCATCATGGAAACAATAATAGGGAGTCCCAATCTTTGTAAAAAATTCAAAAGCAGCATCAGCTTTTTTTTCTGCTTCAATCATTGGATTCTTATCTGAAAATGGAAAGCTTATTGTACTTGCTCCAAAAGGATCCGAACCATTTGCACAAAAACTATGCCAATAAGCACAGGCAAATTTTAAATGTTCTTCCATTGTTTTGCCAGAAATTTTTTTGTCCTTATCATAAAATTTAAAAGCAAGTGGATTATCACTATTAGCGCCCTCAAATTTAATCTTACCAATTCCTTTAAAATATTCCTGATCTCCAATAAAATAATTCATATTCTTAACTCCTAAAATAATTATCTAAAAAGTTCTGAAAGGGCATTATCATATTTTTTGTAAGTTTCATATGCCTTTCGGTAATCTTCAATTGTTTTTTCTTCTGGTTTAAAATGTTTTTGTTCATTAATTTTCACATATTTTGAAGCAGTTTCATCAATACTTCTATGTTCAAGAAGTGAAAGAACTTGAATTGCTCCCCCAAATGCTGCACTTTCTTTTATAATTGGAATTACAACTTCTAGTTCCATTATATTTGATACTATCTGGGGCCACACACTACTGTTGGATCCACCACCGATTAAGATTAATCTATTAGGTTTAAAACCTTGTTCTTCAAAAGCTTCAAGTCCGACTTTCATGGAATATACTGCACTTTCCAAAGCAGAGCGAGCAATATTGGCTTTGTTAAAATTTGACGAATCTATACCAGCAATCACTGCTTTTCCCTTAGGATAATTAGGAGTTCTTTCGCCATTAAAATATGGAAGCATTATCATTCCATCACACCCAGGATTTGCAGAAGAAGCAATTTCATCTAAGTCTTTTACTTCCATCTCAAAAAGTTTTCTTACCTCTTCACTTGCTACTGTGCAATTCATCGTACAAAGTAATGGAAGATAACCCCCACTTGATGATAAGAAAGCTGCAAGTCTATCCTTTTTGTCACACACGGGTTTTTCACTGTATCCAAATAAGGTACCACTAGTTCCCATACTCATTACTAAAGAACCCTCACTGGTACAACCACAACCAATGGCTCCCATCATGTTATCCCCACCACCACAGGAAACAGGTATTCCAGTTGTTAAACCTAAGGCCTTAGCTGATGAAGAGGTAAGTTTTCCTGCTTCTTGTTTAAAAGAAATTATCCTTGGGACAAATTTCATCAAATCCTTTTCAGAATCAAGAGCTTCAAAAACTTCTTTAGACCAACATTTATTTCTAACGTCCAACATGGCCGTTCCACTTGCATCTCCAAGTTCACAGGTGTATTCCCCTGTCAAATACCAGTTTATGTAATCATGGGGCAAGAGAATATGAGCAAGCTTTGAGTAGCTTTTAGGATTATTTTGTTTGAAATAGAGAATTTTACTAACGGTGTAACCACTTTTTATTTGATTGCCAATTAATGAAAAAACATTTTCTTCCCCACCTAATTTTTGTGTAAGCTCCTTACACTGGGAATCAGTTGAAGTGTCACACCAGAGTTTAACATTTGTAAGAGCTTTTCCATTTTCATCCAAAGCAACAAATCCATGTTGTTGACCACTTACTCCAATTCCTTGGATTTGAAATTTTATACTTTGAGGAATTTGATTAAAACAATCAACTAAAGCAGAAATAAACCATTCAACCTTCTGTTCACGGCTTCCATCTTTTTTTTCAATAAGACTATAAGTCGATGTTGCCTTAAAAAGGATTTTTGATTTCTCTGAGTCAAATACAAGTACTTTTGTACTTTGTGTTCCTAGATCAATTCCTACAGTTATCATTTCTTTCTCCAATCTAAGAAAACCACAAATAAAACCGCTTTACCATAGACAAAACTTACAATATGTATATATTATTGACTTATGGATATCGTTGATGCTGTATTTGTTCTGCAATTAAGAGAAGAAGAAAAACTTCAGTGGCACCAAAGGGATCATAGTCATCCAACGGGCCAAATGGAAGTCCACTACTTTATTGATGGGGGAGGAACTTTCATAAATAAGAACATTCAATATTCTCTTTCTAGTCATGTTATGTTTGTAACAAAAGGGGGAGAAAGACATAAAATAACAACAAATCGAGAAAGTGCAATTACCTACTATGCAGTATTAATGCAGATTGATGATTGTGATTCTAATCTAATTGAAGAACTAAGTAATAAAGGCCCTATAAAAGTTGAAGATTCTCTGCGATTTTTCTTTGATAGGATTAAAAGCCTTGGCCTTTCTAAATCAAAAAATCAAAGACTTTCTGCTTGTCATCAACTTTTAGGGCTTCTTTATAATTTAGATTCTGATTTCCCAAATGAGATAAAACAAAGTAGTGTTAAAATTGAAAAATCTCTGAAATTTATGACAAAACATCTTTTTGATCCAATTAACCTTAAGGATGTAGCAGATTATGTAGAACTAAATCCTTATTATCTTGATCGCCTTTTTAAAAAAGAAGTTGGAATAACACCAATGAAATATATTTCAAACTTGAAAATTGAAGCTGCAAAATCCATGTTGGCTACAACTTTACTTTCTATTAAAGAAATAGCAGGAAAACTCAATTATAGTTCCTCTTTTCATTTCTCTAAAGCTTTTAAAGATAATGTTAAAAGTACCCCAACTGAATATAGAAAAACACACCAACAATCAATAGGACAAGAAATAAGCAATTAAGCTTTATTTGTTTTTGTAAGTGAATCATATATTTTGAACAATAAATGAAAATTAGAATTTCTTTTTAATGAATTATCATCCTTGAAAATATAATCCCAAGTTTCAGTATAAGACCCTTTTACAGCCAAAGAATCTGAGTTTATTAAATCCATAAACCCAGGAATGTCTTTTTCATACTTATCAGCAAAGTCATCAGCATAATTTACTTTTTGATCATCAGTTAATTCTGAATCATCATTTTCAAGTGAATGCTCAAGATTTCTTGAAAAATATAACATATAATATTTCATTTCATTTATTTTATGGCAATTATACAATCTTTTTACAACTTCAA
>JBAYZQ010000135.1:0-6283 GCA_041672385.1 Sphaerochaetaceae bacterium
TCCGTTCATGCTGTTAAATGTGGAAATTTTAATCTAATAAAGGGAGAAATTCATTCTTTAATTGGTGAAAATGGAGCTGGAAAATCAACGATGATGAAACTTCTTTATGGAATGTATCCAATTAATAGTGGTACGATAAAGATTCGTGGTGAAGAAATTAAAGAAATTACACCAAAAATAGCTATTACACATGGAATAGGAATGGTTCACCAGGAATTCATGTTAGTAAATGAATTAACCGTATTAGAAAATATTATTCTTGGATTTGAGCCTACAAAAGGATTAGTAATTGATTTTGAAAAATCTAGAAAAAAAGTAAATCAATACATTGAACAATATGGAATGGATGTTCAGTTAAATAAGAAAATTAATCAGATTTCTGTTGGAGAAGCCCAAAGAGTTGAAATCGTTAAGATTTTAACACGTGGTGCTGAGGTAATTATTTTGGATGAACCTACAGCTGTACTTACTCCACAAGAAACAGAAAGACTGTTTAGAATAATGAATAATCTTAAAAATGATGGAAAATCAATCATCTTTATTTCCCATAAACTTAACGAAGTTATGGAAATTTCTGATAGGATTTCTGTAATGAGACAAGGAAATTTCATGGGAACTGTTAATAGAGAAGATACTTCTCCAAAAGAATTAGCAAAAATGATGATTGGAAGAGAAGTTTTCTTAGATATTAAACATGAAAAAGTAGAAACAGGAAAAACTATTTTTCAAGTACAAGATCTTTGGACTTCTGGTGAAAAAGAAAGTTCTAAAGTTCGTGGTATTTCTTTTGATGTAAAAGTAGGGGAAATAGTTGGATTGGCTGGAATTGACGGAAATGGACAAAGTGAACTTGTTGAAGCAATTACTGGTCTAAGAAAAGTCGAAAAAGGTCATGTAATTTTGGATGGAAAAGATATTACTAATTATTCTCCAAAGAAAATTAGGAAAAGAGGTATGACTCATATTCCTGAAGACAGAAACCTAAGAGGTTTAAATCGTGGAATGACAATTGCTGAGAACTTAATAGCTTCAAGAATAGATGATAGCCAATTTGTAAAGAAAATGACATTAAATGAAGCAGCCATTTTAAAAGAATCAAATAGCTTAGCAGAAAAATATGATATTAGACCCCGAGATACCACAGTTTTGCTTTCAGCTCTTTCTGGAGGAAATTCACAGAAAATTGTAGTAGCCAGAGAAATTTCAACAGTTAATAAACTTCTAGTAGCATCTCAACCAACCAGAGGTGTTGATATTGGAGCTATTGAATCAATTAGAAGTATTATTCAAGATCAAAAGAAGAAAGGAATTGGGGTTGTTTTAGTTTCTGCCGACTTGGAAGAAATTCTTTCATTGTCAGATAGAATTATTGTTATTCACGAAGGTAAAATATCTGGTGAGATGAAAGTAGAAGATGCAAATGAAGAGAATCTTGGTTTACTCATGATGGGTGGAATTGATACCTCAAATGATGATATCAAAGGAGGTCAAGATGAATAAGACGGTTATAGCAATAATAAAAATTTTATTAACTATTATTGTATCTTTATTAGTTGGTGCAATTTTTATAGTAATTATTCATCAAAATCCTATTGAAGCTTATGGAGCTTTAATACGAGGTGCTTTCGAAGGAAAATTAAAATTTGGAACTACTCTTGCTAATTTCACACCACTATTGTTAACTTCTATTGCTTTTGCTATTGCAGCACAAGCCGGAGCCTTTAACGTAGGTGTTGAAGGTGAAATCTTCTTAGGTGGCCTTGCAGCAGCTTATATTGCTATTAATTGGACTTTCCTTCCAACTCCACTACTTTATATTGCAGCTTTTGCAGGTGCAATATTAGTTGGAGCTTTATGGGCCTGGATTCCAGGTGTATTAAAGGCTTATTACAATGTAAGTGAAGTATGTACGACAATTTTAATGAATAGTGTTGCCTTATATATTACCTCATACATGGTAAACGGACCAATGAGTGCTGGAGTACAAAACCCTCAATCAGAAAACGTTAGTATTAGGCTTAAACAATTTATGAGACCAAGTAGTGTTAATATAGGTATATTTATAGCAATAATCGTTTCAATTGGAATAATTTGGATGTTCTATAAAACCCCTTACGGTTTCAAACTTAGAACAGTTGGTTCAAACTCAAAATTCTCAGATTGTATGGGAATTGATTCTAAGAAAATATTTATTCAGTCAATGATGATTAGTGGTGCTTTAGGTGGATTAACTGGTGTTATAGAAATCTTAGGTGTACATGGTTATTTCTTAGATAATTTTGCTACTAACCTAGGATTCAATGGAATGTTAGCAGCTTTGATTGTTAAGAGTAACCTGATTGCTTGTCCAGCTCTAGCTTTTGTATTAGCAATACTCAGAACTGGTGCTCTTAGAATGCAACAAGCAACTGGTGTTCCAAAATCATTAGTTGATACAGTAACAGCTATCTTTATTATATTTGCTTCTATGGATTCTCTATTTAATTTTATTTTCAAAGGTGGAAAAGGTAAAAATAGAATAGGCTTAAAACCAAAACAACAGAAAATTGAAGTTAAGGAGGTGAAGTAATGGATTTTGGAAATTTTTTTAATGCATCTTTAATTTATGCAAGTTTTAGATCAGCTACTCCTGTTATTTATGCTGCTCTATGTGCGGCTATTACCCAGCAAGCCGACATCCTTAACATTGGTACTGAAGGTATTATGCTAACAGGAGCTTTTGCTGCAGTAGCAGTTAGTTATACCACAGGAAGTTGGGTGCTAGCCATTGCAGTAGCTATGTTTGCAGGATTATTAATGGCGGGAATTATGGCAATTGCTAATATTAAATATGGTGCAGATATTTGTGCTATTGGTGTTGGTATTAACATGTTTGCTATTGCGTTTACAAAATTCTTAATGACTAGTGTCTTTGGTATGAGAGGAACTTTTTCAAATCCTAAAATCGTTGCAATTCCTAGAATACATATTGGTTGGATAGAAAATATTAATTTTTTGAATCAAGTATTCAATGATTGGGCCTTAACAGAATGGTTTGTAATAGTATTTATATTTTTAATGTGGTTTGTACTATTCAAAACTAGATGGGGTTTACATTTAAGAGCAGTTGGAAAGTATCCATTAGCTGCTCAAACAGCTGGTATCAATGTTATTTCAATGAAATATCAAGCTATTTTGATTTCTGGTTTAGTTGGAGGTTTGGCAGGAGCACACTTATCCTTAGGTTATTCAAAGTTGTTTACCGAGAATATGACTAATAATAGAGGATTTATGGGTGTTGCAGCTATGTTCTTTGGAAATGCTCATCCAGTATATACAGCTATTGGTTGTCTGGTATTTGGATTTGTTGATTCTGTTGGAGCTAGATTACAGTCTTATGGTGTTGCATCTCAATTAGTTCTAATGATGCCTTATTTAGTAACTGTTATTGTACTTTCCTTTTCAATGGTATCTAAATACTATGCTAACAAGAATAAAAATAGTTCTTTATTGAAAGTAAATTAGGAGAAAATTATGGAAAAACAGAAAATAATATTAGATTGTGATCCTGGTCACGATGATGCTACTGCCATAATGATGGCTGCTAAAAACCCCAACATTGATTTACTAGGTATTTCAGTAGTTGCAGGAAATCAAGTAATTGAAAGAACTGCAATTAATGCAATGAATGTTTGTCAATATTTAGGACTTGATATTCCTGTTTATCAAGGTTGTGGACAACCTATGATTAGACAACGACCAATAATTGCAGCAGACATTCACGGAAAAACAGGTTTAGACGGGCCTAATTTTAAACCTTTAAAAAGAAAGATTGAGAAAAAGCATGCAGTTAATTTTATTATTGACACTTTGATGGCTGGAGAGAGTGATATTTCAGTAGTTACTACTGGACCAATGACTAATTTAGCTATGGCAATGAGAATGGAACCTAAGATTATCCCAAAAATCAAACAAGTTGTTTTTATGGGAGGTTCTTATGGAAATGGAAATGTAACTCCAGCAGCAGAATTTAATATTATTGCCGATGCTGATGCTGCTTATGTAGTGTTTACCAGTGGAAGACCTTTGGTAATGGTAGGTTTGGATGTTACTAGACAGGCTCTTTGTTTTCCTTCAATCGTCGAAAGAATGTCTAAAAATAATAATCCAGCTGGAAAACTTTTCACTGATTTAATGACTTTCTTCTGTAAAACTCAAAAAGAGGTTTTTGGCTGGGAAGGTGGACCCTTACATGATCCAATTACTATTGCCTATTTAATAGATCCTACTGTACTTAAAACAAAATTTGTCAATGCAGAAGTTGATATTAGAAGTGTTAAGAGCTACGGAAGAACCAATTGTGATATGTTTGATTATAATCATTGGACTAAAAACTGTAATGTAGCTTATGAAATTGATGTAGAAAAATTCTGGAATATTGTAGAAAATTGTATCAAACGATATTCTTAAGGGGGAAAAAATGATAGATTTAAAAAAAGTTTTTGAATTACACAAAGAAGAATATTTAAATTGCCTTAAAGAATTAGTATCCAAAGATACTCAAGACTTAGGACATGGAATTGATGGTGGTAGAGAAAAAAATGGTCAAGAATATATGGTTAAACTTTTTAAAGAAATGGAAGCTACTCAAATCATTGAAGATCCAATGAGTGAAGTTGCTATTCAAAATATTTATGATAATTACCATGAAGGGAATTTGGGACACAACCAAAAAGACCGTTACAACGTTTATGCAACCTTTAAAGGTAATCCCAAAGGAAGGAGCCTTTTATTTAATGGACACGTTGATGTAATGCCTCCAGGAGATGAAAATAAATGGACAGTACCTCCTTTTAATCCAACTATTAAAGATGGAAAAATTTATGGAAGAGGTGTAGCTGATATGAAAAGTGGTTTAATGGCTTCAGTAATGGCTATTAAATTACTTCAAGATGCAGGAATTGAACTCCCTGGTGATGTAACTATTACTTCCGTATGTGATGAAGAAGGAGGAGGAAACGGAAGTATGCAAGCTATATATAGCGGTCAAAGAGCTGACGGTGTAGTAGTTTGTGAACCTACTTCAGACCAACTAGTTATTGCACATATGGGTTTCGTATTTTTAAAAGTTAAAGTTGAAGGACTAGCTATTCATTCTGGTAAAAAAGCAGAAGGGGTAAGTGCTATTAGAAAAGCTATGAAATTAATCGAAGCCATGGATGAAGTTGAATATCATTGGCTTTTAACTAAACGTCATAGATATTTACCTGGTCCTAGCTACAATGTAGGAACAATTCATGGGGGTACTGCTGGTTCAACAGTTGCAGATAGTTGCTATTTTGAAACTTGTATTCATTATATTCCAAATTTAATGAGCCATGACCAAGTGGTAAATGAATTTACTGATGCAATAATGAGAGTAAGCAAATCAGATATTTGGCTTAAAGAACATTTACCTATAATTGAAGAATACCAAGCGGGCGGTGGCTTTGCTGCAGAACTTGATTCATCATTTATGAAGGCTTTTGATAAATCTTATGCAAAAGTGTTAGGAAAGAAAGTTGAAAAAGTGGGTTCTTTTTGTGGATGTGATTCAAGACTTTGGCAAAATGTTGCTAAATGTCATACCTTACAATTTGGACCAGGAGAAGTTGAACAGTGCCATGTAATTGATGAACATGTAGAAATTCAATCATATTATGACGCAATATTGATATACGCCGAATTAATTTTAGAATGGTGTAAATAATAGGGGAATCAAATGAATAAACGAGTATTATTAGCAGGCGAGTCTTGGACAAGTCAAACCACGCATGTAAAAGGATTTGACGCATTTTACAGTTCAGTTTACGAAACTGGATCAAAGTGGTTAATAGGATCTCTTAAGAAAGGTGGTTATGAAGTTGATTTTATGCCTAACCATTTAATTAATGAAGAATTTCCTTTTACTATGGAAGGATTAAACAAATGGGATTGTATTATTCTATCCGATGTGGGAGCGAATACTTTTGAAATTCCAAATATAACATTTACCCAAAGTGTTAGAAAACCAAACAGGTGCAAACTGCTTAAAGAGTATGTGCTTCAAGGAGGATCTCTGATAATGGTTGGTGGGTATTTAACCTTTTCGGGTGTTGATGCTAAGGGAAGATGGGGGGTAAATCCAGTACAAGATATACTTCCTGTAAAAGTATTAACAATTGATGACCGAAGAGAGCACTGCGAAGGGGTTGCCCCCAAAGTTGTTAAAGATCATGCGATTTTAAAGGGTCTATCAAAAGATTGGCCTTGTTTATTAGGTTAT
>JBAYZQ010000136.1:0-6281 GCA_041672385.1 Sphaerochaetaceae bacterium
TCCGGGACACGTAGATTTTACAATTGAAGTTGAAAGATCTTTGAGAGTTCTTGATGGAGCTATTTTAGTTCTTTGTAGTGTTGGTGGTGTTCAAAGTCAGTCCATCACTGTTGATAGACAGATGAACCGTTATAAAGTACCAAGAGTCGCTTTTATTAATAAATGTGACAGAACTGGTGCAAATCCATATAGAGTTGTTAACCAACTTAGAGAAAAATTAAATTTAAATGCTGTAATGATGGAAATTCCAATTGGCCTTGAGGAAAAACTTGAAGGTGTGGTAGATCTTGTTCAAATGAAAGCAATTTATTTTGATGGAGTTAGTGGAGAAGAGTTAAGAATTGAAGAAATTCCAGAAGCACTTAGAGATGAGTCCGAAAGAAAAAGAGAAGAACTTCTTGATAGAGTAAGTACCGTTGATGATGATGTAATGGAATTGGCTCTTGAAGGTGAAGAAGTACCTCAGGAATTACTTGAAAAAGCAATCCGTAAAGGAACTATTTCTCTTGAACTTTGTCCTGTTTTCTTGGGTTCAGCTCATAAAAACAAAGGGATTCAACCTTTACTTGACGGTGTTGTAAAATATTTACCAGATCCTACTGAAGTTAAAAATATGGCACTTGATCTTGATAATGATGAAAAAGAAATCGAGTTAATATCAGATGAAAATCTTCCAAAAGTTATTTTAGCTTTTAAACTTGAAGATGGTCAGTATGGACAACTTACTTATATAAGAGTTTATCAAGGAAGACTTAAAAAAGGTGATGAACTTTTTAATACTCGTAGCAAAAGAAAATTTAAAGTAGGAAGACTAATTAAAATGCATGCTTCCGATATGGAAGATATTACTGATGTTGGTTGCGGAGAGATAGCTGCTTTGTTTGGTGTTGAGTGTGCTAGTGGAGACACTTTTGTTGACCCTTCATTGAATTATGCTATGACAAGTATGTTTGTTCCTACTCCAGTAATTAGCCTAGCTATTAATCCAATTGATAAGAAATCTGCTGACAATATGGCTAAAGCCCTTAACCGTTTCACAAAAGAAGATCCTACTTTCCAAACTTATGTTGATCCTGAAAGTAATCAAACAATTATCAAAGGAATGGGAGAACTTCACCTTGAAGTTTACATCGAAAGAATGAAAAGGGAATATAAAGCTGAAGTTGAGGTAGGAAGACCAGAAGTTGCCTATCGTGAGGCAATACAACAAAGAGCTGAATTTAATTACACCCATAAAAAACAGAGTGGTGGTAGTGGTCAGTTTGCACGTGTTGCAGGTTATATTGAACCAATTTCAGAAGATGAAGTTGTTGACGCTGATGGTGAAAGAAAAGATTATGAATATATAAGCAAGATTAAGGGTGGATCAATTCCTACAGAATTTATTCCTAGTTGTGATAAGGGTTTCCAGCAGGCAATTAAAAAAGGCCCACAGCTTGGCTTCCCAATTGTTGGTGTAAGATGTGTTGTTAATGATGGAGCTTACCATCCGGTTGATTCATCAGACATGGCTTTCCAACTTGCAGCTATTGGAGCTTTTAGAGAAGTATTCCCAAGAGCTAATCCATCAATTCTTGAGCCAATTATGAAGGTTTCTATTGAAAGTCCTTCTGAATTCCAAGGTGGTATTTTTGCTACAATCAACCAGAGACGTGGTATGATAATAAGTAGTAGTGAAGAAAATAACACTTGTAGGATTGATGCAGAAGTTCCTCTTTCAGAAATGTTTGGTTACTCCACAGCTTTACGTTCAATGAGTCAGGGAAAAGCAGAATTTACAATGGAACTTTTGCGTTATTCAAAAGCCCCAATGTCAGTTTCTGATGAGTTGAAGAAAAACTTTGCAGAGAAAAATAAAACAAAATAAGTTTCTTTGGGGTTTAAAAGCATGATATAATAATCTTAGGAGGATTGAATGCAGGTAAGTGAAATAATTAAATTAAGTCCCTTGCGGGTTTTTGAAGATGTCATTGATGGCGGTCTAGGCCGTGGAAACGTCGGTGTTCTTGCAAGTCGTCGTGGAGTTGGAAAAACAGCATGTTTGGTTCATCTTGCAATAGATAAATTACTCCGAGAAGAACATGTTGTTCATGTATCCTTTAATGGAAATGTAGAACATGTTTTGAATTGGTATAAGGAAGTATTTAGAGAAATTTCTGAATACAAATCTTTGGATGATGCTTTTGATGTTTATAACTCACTTAGAAGAAATAGAGTAGTTATGAATTTTAGCCAGGAAGACGTGTCTGTTGATAAGATTCTTTCAAGTCTTACAACATTAATCGAACAGGGTTCTTTTAAGGCAGATGCAATTCTATTTGATGGTTATAAATTGACATTGGCTAGTGCAGATGATGTAAAGAAAATAAAGATTTTTGCTCAAAAAATGAATGTGGAAATCTGGTGTAGTGTATCACCCGTACGTTCAAATGTTGAATTTGACCAATATGGTATTCCAAACAGTATGTTGCCTTATTTTGATAGTATTGATGTATTATGTGGACTTAGGTATGATGAAGGAGATTCAAAGGTCATTATGACTGTTGTTAAGGATGGTGATAAACGTATTGCCAAACCAACAGGTGTGGCTCTTGACCCAAAGACAATGCTTGTTTCTAAATAAATAAAGAAATGTAAAAAAAAGGCTACTTAGGTAGCCTTTTTTATTCTTCCAAAAGAAGAGTAACTTCAGCAAAAATGGCATCACCTTTGCCCAATTCTTGAAGTATATGTTCTGCTGTTTTGGCTTTAATAGAAATATCACAAATATCCATATTCAGCAAAACAGAGAGATTAGAACGAATTCTTTCAATGTAAGGTAAAAGTTTTGGACTTTGTAGAATAATGTTGCAATCAAGATTAATAATTCTTTTAAAATGAAGTTTTTGAAGAGTCAATTTTAGCAATTCACTGCTTTTGATATCTTTCCATTTATCATCAGTTGAAGGAAATAATTTCCCAATATCACCCTGAGCAGTAGCTCCTAAAAGAGCATCAATTAAAGCATGAATTAATACATCTCCATCCGAGTGTGCAGCTTCACCTTTCAAGCTTTCAATTTTAATTCCACCTATAATCAAAGGACGTCCAAATTCAAGTCTATGAATATCTAACCCTGATCCTATTCTCATTTTAGATCTTCCGCCCAAGTTATTTTTTTATTTCCATGATCCCCTTTACAGAGGATTACTCTTTTGCCGCAGTATTTTTCGTAAATTTCAGTGTCATCATTAAAGTTTGTTTGATGATCAAGCTGAGCTTTTTTATGAGCCTCAAATATACTATTAAATTTAAAAATCTGGGGTGTTTGAATTGCACGAAGATTATTTCTATTTACATGATTGATGATTAAATCGTTCTCATCGACTTCTTTTATGGAATCTGAAAGTTCAATACAAGGTGCACTAGCACCAGTTATTGTAGCAGTTCCAAAAGTGGTTAGAATTGTTTCAAGCTTTATAAAGGGTCGAGATCCATCATGTATCATAACAAAATCAACTTCTTCATCCTTAATTTCCTTCAAAGCATTGAAAACAGAATTCTGTCTGGTTGAGCCACCTGCAACTATGGTTATAGGTATTTTCTTTTGAAGATGTAAATCTTCAAGAGCATATTCGGTTTGAACCATAAAATCCGGTAGGGTAGCAATAACAACTTTTTTTAAATTTGGAACCTCAAAAAAAGGTTTTATAGATAAATATAAAACTGAGTGGCCTTCAATAGCCATTAATTCTTTTTTTGTGTTTCCATTAACTTCAGATTTAAATCTATTAGAAGTTCCTGCGGCAGTTATTATAAGTGCAAAACTAGGTATATTCATTATTTTGTTAAATTAGTATTTATAATCAGTTTAATTTCTTTAGTACTTTTGTCTAAGGCGTAAGCTGATTCATCAATTAAAAGTCTAAAAGCATTTTCGTAAAGCTTTCTTTCTTGAACAGGTAATTCTTTAATTTTGCTTCTATGAAAAAGCCCTTTAACGACCTTTGCAATATTAGAAATTGTACCTTCTTTCACCAATTCTGTGTTAACCAAATATCTTTGTTTCCAATCAAGGGTAGTTGGTTCATATTTACCCTTAAGACTTTCCAATGCAGTTTTTGCTTCCTCTTCGGAAACAATACCCCTTATTCCAAGTTCCTCTGACCTGTTTATTGGAATTTGAACGGTCATATCTGATATATCTAAATATATTACATAATTCAAGGTTTCTACACCGTGAATTTTCCTACTCCGGATTTCAGTAATAATTCCAACACCTTGAAGTGGATATACCACGTGCTCTCCAACCTGAAATTTTAAATCCTTAATCTCTGTTTTCATACTCCTATTATACCCTAAATTTTATAAATTCACAAGCTTTGCCAATTATTTCTTTTGAACCTGTATCAGTTATTATATTCAGCTTTTTCTAAAACTCCACGGTTTAAATAAAAGGTAATTACAGAAGTAATAAAATTTCCAATGGCACACATTAGAATTATTGTAATATTTTCATCAACAATTAACCAACTTTTCAAAACGAATAAAACACTCAATCCAACCCCTGGAATACAAAAAACTAAAGTTGCAAGTATGTAAAAAAGAATCCAACTAGTTTTGCTAGAAGTTCCAAAAAGTCTTCCCATAATTAAATTTACACCAATAAGTAAAAAGATAAAGGAATAAATTCCCAAAAAGAAAACAACTCCAGAAACTAACGAGTCTAACTTTAAGAGGATATAAGTAGCTATTGTAATGAACAGGGTAACTTTAAAATAAACCTGAAAACTTTCTTTAAGACAATAGATTAATTTTTTAAAAGAAGGCCAAGGGGCAAGGTATATAAAGGGCTTTGAAAGTTCTTTATTCAGTCTTCCTCTTGAAACTGCGAAAGCTTCCATATAACAAGTAAAAAAGAAAGCCCCTAAAATCATTCCTTCTGTTTTTCTCATAAAAAAAGTAAATATGATTGAAGAAAAGATAAGAACTATATTCATAATATCCAAACCTAATGCACTTATTCTTCTATTTTCAATGAGATGTTTATAATAAAAAACCGAAGGTCCATCTCCTTTTCCAATTCCTATTTTTCCAACTTTGATATTTTTTTTAGTGGTTTCTTGGATTTTACCTTCTCTTTGTGAGGATATTGCATTAGAAGAAGCCTCAGTTGTTTCTAGAACATCTTCATAGTAGTCAGTATCACCACGTCTGAAAATTGTAATGGAAAAAATAAAATAGGCAATTGTTAATAAAAAGAAGAGTAAAAACTCTGTTTTTTGCGACATAATATCAATTACAATTTGTGAAATCCATCCAGAAATAGGAAAATACCTACCAAAGGAATTTACAAATTCAACCAAAGAAACAAGCGGTGGAGTATTTTGTTTAAGAACAAAAATAAGTAAAGATAGAAGGAAAATTCCAATTAGGCCAAAATAAATTATTTTTGCTATAGTTTTTAGGCTTGATTTAGAGCTTGTTTTACTGTAAATAAGTAAGGCACTTAGATTTCCAAAATAAACTGTTAAACCGTAAAACAAACAAATTATAAGAATATCCCCAATATTTATATTGTAAAGATCATGCAACCAAGCGTATTGAAAAATAAGAAAGATTCCTGTTAATAAAGCAACTTTTATTTGTTTAATTAATCCATAATTTAAAATGGTACTTGATTTCAAAGTGGAAGTAAAAAGAAGATTTACATCACTCATTGAGAAGAAAGTTCCTCCTTGTTTAAAACCATTGTAAGACATTAATATAAAAATTAGGGTGAATAAGCCAAAAACAATTGCATTTAGTTCTTTGACTGATCTAAATACTGTTTGATCATTTACGCCCTTATCAGCTGTAAAAAGAATAAAACCAAAAAGGGCTATGAATATAATAGCATATATTAATTTAGCGGGTTTCTTTATAAATTGAAGAAATCCATTCTTAATGGAGGTTGTACCCAAATATACTAAAGGACTATTCATTATTTTTTCCTTCTGTAATGCTAAAGAATAAATCTTCAAGATTTTCATTTTTCTTATCCAATTCTTCTTTAGTTCTAGAGGCGGCTATTTTTCCCTTTACAAGAATGTTAACTTCATCCCAATAATCTTCAACGCTATCAATCATATGAGTACTTATTAACAAAGTGGCTCCTTGATCTTTAAGTTCTCTAAAAAGGGATTTAATTTCTTTAATAGCATGAGGATCAAGTCCAACAATTGGCTCATCAAATAAAACAAATTTAGGTTTATGAGCCAAGGCGCATACTATGGAAAGTTTTTGTTGCATGCCCTTACTAA
>JBAYZQ010000137.1:0-6153 GCA_041672385.1 Sphaerochaetaceae bacterium
TGTCATCTCTTGAATAACTGCTTCGTCTTTCGTCTCTGTCAAAAGGTTTTCTTGGTCTATCATCTCTATCAAAAGATCTTCTAGGCTTGTCATCTCTTGAATAACTGCTTCGTCTTTCGTCTCTGTCAAAAGGTTTTCTTGGTCTATCATCTCTATCAAAAGATCTTCTAGGCTTGTCATCTCTTGAATAACTACTTCTTCTTTCGTCTCTGTCAAAAGGTTTTCTTGGCCTGTCATCTCTTGAATAACTACTTCGTCTGTCATCTCTGTCAAAGGATCTTCTTGGCTTGTCATCTCTTGAATAACTGTCTCTTCCACTATCTCTATTTCTTGATTCATTCCTCCGGTAGCTATCATTTTCCCTACCACTTCTTCCACTGTCTTTATGGTAATCCTTCTGATCACCATCTGTTTTAGGCTCTACGCCTTCTTTCTTTTCACTTCGTTCGCCCTTTGAACGATTTGCATCTGCTTCACTCTCAGTCCATTGTAAAGTAAGCATCTCATCTTTGTTCTTTTCCAAAATCCAACTCCTAACCGAATTCCTTCGTTTTGAAAATCCCTCAGCTTTAACTAGTGAGGTGATTTCTTTCATCCTTAAACTTCTCTTAAACCTATTATCTATATTGAAAGAAACTAAATTTGTTGAAAATAAAATAAATCCGCCTTTCGTTAACAGACTGTAAAGTTTTACAAGCCAGTTTCTATAATCTCTTTGAACATCAAAAACACCGTCCATTTTTCTACTATTGGAAAAACTTGGAGGGTCAAAAATAATTATGTCATATCTTATATTTTTAGTTATAGCGTCTTCAATAAATACAGCAGCATCAATAGTTTTACAAGTATAAAGATCACCAAAAAAATCATTTTGTTTAAGATTTTCTTCACACCACTGACTGTAAGTAGAACTCAAGTCTACACTTATTACGCTTTTTGCACCACCACTTGCAGCATAAACAGAGAAACTTCCTGTATAAGAGAAAAGATTTAATACATTCTTTCCAAATGAATTTTCTTTTATCATTTGGCGGTTTTTCTCTTGATCTAGAAATAATCCTGTATCTACATGACTTTTTAAGTCAACTTTAAAAAGAAGCCCATTTTCTTTTACAACAACATTAAGACCTTCTTCATCCTGAATTTCATGTTGTTCCCCATTCTCACGTTTATCTCTACTTTGATAAATCACAAATTCTTTTTCTATGTAGAGCATTCGCCTACATATATCAATAACCTTTTCTTTTTCTTCTTCCTCAAGAAAAGGTTCACCAAAATCAGTAATCCTTACCCATTTCCCATAAAGGTCAACTGTTATATTTAACTGTTCTAAATTCCTGTCATAAACCCTCATACAATCTGTATGAGTTAAATTCCCAATTCTTCGGGCACTAAGAGCATTCTTTTTTAAAATTTTACCAAAGTCTTTTTCAAAATATTCCATTAATCGATATTATCCTATATATTTAAGCTATAATTCGTCATTATATATGTTATAATTAAAAATGAATAGTCGGAGGAATAAATGGAAGATAAAGAAACAACAGATTTTATTATGGAAATTGAAAATCGACGTGGTGGAAAAATGAAATATCGGACTTATAGCACATGGTTTGCTGATAATTCAGGAAATATACGGGAGTATGGAGTTTTTTTGTATCAAATAGACAGAACTTTTTATTTTGAAGATTTCGAAAAAGAAAATAGAATTTTTGGAATTCCATTATCAAGAAAAAAGAAAAATCAGAAAGAGTATGTTAAATTAGAAGGAAGTTTTAAGGTAGAAGATGTTAAATCCATTACGCTTGTTTCTAAAAATAGTGCATTAGGGTACTGTCAAAGTAAAAATATTTCAAATTTGCCTTCCCCTGCAAATGTTTTTTCAAAACTTTTTAATAGATTAATAACCATGGTAGAATTAGAAGGTGAAAAAGTTCTTTTTCTAGAACTTATTGACCAAAAAAAATTCAATCAAATTATGGAGGAAAAATAATGGGTGCATTTAAAGCATATGATATACGTGGTATTTATAATAAGGATTTTAACAAAGAAACAGTTTATAAAATTGGTTATTTTCTTCCTAAGCTCTTAAAAGCTAATACAGTTGTTGTAGGAAGAGATGTAAGAGTCAGTAGTGATGAAATTTTTGAGTATCTTTGTAAAGGAATAACAGATGCAGGTAGCGATGTTTGGAATATTGGTTTAGCAACTACTCCCTTTGTATATTTTGCAACTGTATTTTTAAAAGTAAAAGCTTCTGTCCAAATAACAGCAAGTCATAATCCAAAAGAATATAATGGTTTGAAAATTTCACGTGAAAAGGCAATTCCTGTAGGAATTGACACTGGACTTAGAGATCTTCAGAAAATGGTTGAAAATGAAGATTGTCCTTTAATAAATAAAAAAGGAAAAGTCATTGATAAAGATATTAAACCTGATTACCTTGAGTTTCAAAAAAAATTCCTTCCAGATCTTTCAGGATTAAAACTAGCTTTTGATTGTAGCCATGGAATGGCAAATCTATTTGTAAAAGATTTGTTTGGTAACAAACCAAGTTATATTTATGACCATTTTGATGGAACCTTCCCTGCTCATGAACCAAATCCTCTTGATGAAAAGAACTGTAGAGATTTAGAAAAACTTGTTTTAAAAACAAAAAGTGACATTGGAATAATCTACGATGGAGATGCTGATAGAGTAATGTTCATTGATGAGAAAGGCCGTTTTATCCAACCTGATTATGTAACTGCAATTATTGGAAAATACTACCTCGCTAAAGAAAAAGGAAAAGTACTAGTTGATGTCAGAACTAGTAGATCTACAACTGAATATTTGAAAAAATTGGGAGCTACTGATATTATCATTTGGAAAGTTGGACATGCTTATGCAAAGGTGAGAATAAGAGAAGATCATTGCATTTTTGGTGGGGAACTGGCAGGACATTATTATTTCAGAGATTTCTTTAACTGTGACAGTGGAATTCTTGCTTCTATTATTGTTCTTCAAACTTTGAAACAACTAAAAAGTGAGAATAGAACTTTTTCATCTTTAGTTGATGAAATCATTGCTTATGCTAATAGTGGAGAAATTAATTTCAAGCTTGAACAAAAGGATGAAGCAATTCAGGGACTCTTAGAGAAGTACAAACCTCAAAATCCAATTAAAATTTATGATTTTGATGGATATCGTCTTGAATGGGAAGATTGGTGGTTTAGTATTCGAAAATCTAACACCGAACCTTATTTGAGACTTGTTATGGAAGCAAAATCCAAAGAGTTACTAAAAGAAAAACTAGATGAAATAACTTCGTTAATAAATAGTTATAAATAATTTATTTTTTAGGTTAATCTATTGAATTTTAAGAATAACTCAATTATTCTTTTCGTATGCTAAATGAATTAATGTTAAATCTAATTTCAATCATTCCCGGAAGCTTTCTGGGAATGTTGATTCTTCTTGGGATTCTCGTTGTTTCTTTGATTTCTCTTGGTAAAGGGGCTGATATCTTAGTAGATGAAGCTGTTATTCTTGCAAATCAATGGAAAATTCCTAAAATGATAATTGGAGCTACAATCGTAAGTCTAGGAACTACTCTTCCTGAAGTAACAGTTTCAGTAATGAGTGCTGTTCGTGGTTTCCCTGCACTAGCTATGGGAAATGCAGTTGGTTCAATTATATGTGATACAGGCTTGATACTTGGTATTGCTGCAATTATAAGTCCCCTTCCTTTTGATAGAAAAGTTATAAACAGGCAAAGTTGGATTCAAGTAAGTATGGTAATACTTCTTGTTATTATTTCTTTTGTATTTGGGCATTTTTTTGAGTCTTTCAAGAATGGAGGACTGGTGCCACAATTCATGGGTTTTGTATTTTTAGCTATACTTGCTTTTTATATGTTTTCAACAGTAAAGTTTTCAAAAAAAAATACTGCTTCTTTTGAAGAAGATTTGGATGTCGATGCTTCTTCCCCTGTTTTTCTTGTTATATTAAAGCTCATTTTTGGTACAATAATAATAATTATTTCTTCTGAAATTTTGATTCCTGTGGTTCAAGAAATTGCATTGAGGCTTGGAATTCCTGAAACTATCATTGCAGCTACTCTTGTAGCCTTTGGAACTAGCCTTCCGGAGTTGGTAACAGCCATTGCTGCTTCTAGAAAAGGTCATGGAGATTTGGCTATTGGTAACGTTTTAGGTGCTGATATTTTGAACGTTCTTTTTGTTGTAGGGGCAGCAGCAGCTGTAACCCCTGGAGGACTTCAAGTCGACATTCATTTCTTCAAGTTACTTTTCCCAGTTATGGTTTTTCTTGTACTTGTTTGTAAAATAGCCATTTCCCTTTCAAAAGACCATTTGAAAAAAGGAGTTGGGTTTGTTCTTTTATTTAGTTATATTTTTGTTACGGTTATTAGTTATGTAACTATTTAGTAAGATCTTTAACTGTATCTCTAATTATCAATTTAAAATTAAATTGTTTTTTCAGTTTCTTAGGGGTTCTACCCTCAATAAGATTAAACAAACATTCCATTGCCCATTCTGACTTATTTTCATAATCTTGTGAAATATAAGTCAGTTTTGGATTACCTAAATCATTTAAACAAGTATTATCAAAGCTACAAAAGGAAACATCTTCTGGAATTTTATATCCAGCTTTTTTAAAATACTTCATCATATGTCCAATTACAACTGAAGTCATACCAACTATGGCAGTCGGCATTTTTTCACCATCAATAATTTTCTGAGCTAATTCATCTGCTCCTTTTTTCCAACTTTCGCAGTAATAAACTTTTAAACTTTCAAGGTCTAATTTATGTTCAAGCATAGCCTTCTGAAAGCCTCTTAAACGCTTTCTTTGAATACTACTTTCTAATTCTATGGCAGTGCCATAGATGGCTTTAGTGAAGGATACTACAGCTATTTCTCTATGCCCACAAGAAAGCACATAATTCATAAGCTCAAAGCCTGCTTTTTCGTCATCAATATTTGCAGAATATAGATTATCATCATCGAATCCATCAAGAGAAACAAAGGGAAGGTTTCTTGATTCAAGAATCTTAGCGATGGAACTATGTTCATAAATTTCAAATCCTATAATTCCATCAACAGATGCATTTTTGACAGCTAGTGAAACACTTTTATTTAGCGGTGGGATAATTTTTAAGGTGTAACCACGGTCTTGACAAACCTTAAGGGAAGAATACAAAGCATTTAAGATATATGGGTTCTGCATTGTATATTCAACTTTCTGTGGTAAAAGAAAGCCTATAGAATTTTGTCTCTTCAAAGAAAAGTTACGTGCACCTGGATCCGGTATATAGCTTATATCCTTTGCAGTTTTTAGAATGAAATCCTTTGTTTCAGCTTTAATTTTCATAGAATCATTTAAAGCAAAAGAAACCGTCGATTTAGAAAAACCCGTAATCCTCGCTAAGTCATTTATTGTTATCTTTTTTTTCATCATTTTTTTCCTTTGCAAAAATAACATTTTTTGTTAACAATGTAAAAGGTAATTGTATAAATATCCCAAATTTGTATAAAAATACACAAAACTATTTGAGCATAAAAAAAAGGCCCTGCTTAGCATAGCCTTTATATTAATAATAATTCTCCCCCGGACGGACTTGAACCGCCGACAGGGTGATTAACAGTCACCTGCTCTACCAACTGAGCTACAGGGGAATTCATTTTCGAACAAATTGAATCTATACTATTGAAAGATTATTGTCAATATAATTTTCCAAATTTCATATAATTTACTAGCCCGAATATGAATTATTCCAATCATACCTCAAATGATTTTTTCCTGTATGGACTAAATTGTGTTTTAATGGAGGAACACTAGGGAGAGGATTCCTTAAGGCGGAATAGAAGCTTCTTGTATGTTGGAACTCTCAAAGACTTCCTCTTCTCCAATAAATAGGGAAACAATATTGTCCACCCAGCTCAAATATAAGAGAATAGCCAGCCATCCGTTTCATTGCTGTTTGTAATTCGTTATGCTTTAAATCTTAAGTTACCTGGATACCACAACACCCAATCAAAGCATGTGATATTCACACGATGCCTCCAGCAGCTTTTCATCACATCCTACCCTTCCTCTTGATCATTAATGATGTACAAGCTTTCCACCTTGTCTATTATGCAACTTATAGTA
>JBAYZQ010000138.1:0-6137 GCA_041672385.1 Sphaerochaetaceae bacterium
GTTCATATAACACTGCACCAATAGATTCCATGATTTGCTTCATCATATCTGGGTCAGAGAACATTCGCACAAAGAAATCATCATTTTTTTCATATCTTGTAGCAGCCATCTCAGGAAAGTCTTTTTTAAATAATAGCATAAAAGTTTTGCGGTCATTATTCTTTGCATAACTTTGCCACTTTTCTTCAGAAGCATAATCATTTTCTAGCTGTAGCAACACTTTATCCATTTCGGTAAAGTTTGTACCATACTTCTCGTTAATCTTTGCAATTAAAACTGTCAATGGATCTTTTTTCTTTTCTCGCCTTCCAGACTCACCTGTAATAGATTGAAA
Organism: Sphaerochaetaceae bacterium; assembly: GCA_041672385.1. Classification (GTDB taxonomy): domain Bacteria; phylum Spirochaetota; class Spirochaetia; order Sphaerochaetales; family Sphaerochaetaceae; genus JBAYZQ01. The sequence goes on from JBAYZQ010000138.1 coordinate 335, forward strand.
TCCTTTGTCTGTACCTTCTAATTCGATAGTTCCTTCGAATTCTTTTTCCAAACGATAATATTCAAGCAGAACTTTGTCATCGACATTTATTTTTTCTATATCGCCTTTTGGTAACATCATTGCAAGAAATTTAGAATAAACGCTGAACTTGTGGATTTCTTTATCAAATAAACGGCAAACCTGTGTTACAAAGGCATATATACGATTAAATCGTGACAATGTTGATTTAAATAAATCCTTTTGCTCATCTTCCAATACCTCATATCGGTCTAATGCAGGCTTTATAGTTCCCTGTAATTTTCCCATATCTCCAGCTAACTGTGCTTTACTTGCATAGAAAATTTCTGCAAAGCGGTCAATTTCAATTTGCTGATAAACACGGAACTCATCAAGTGTATTCTTTAAATCATAAATGACATTTGGATTTGTTTCTTCTTCTAGAACCGTTTCTTCATAATACGGCTCGAAAGATTTTTTGATTTCTTCTGCAGAATTCACGAAGTCTAGGACAAAGGTATCCCGTTTGCCAGGCATAATTCTATTTAAGCGTGATAATGTTTGCACAGCCTTTACACCTGATAATTTTTTATCAACAAACATTGTGTGAAGCAAGGGTTCATCAAAGCCTGTTTGATATTTCTCAGCGACAATTAACATACCAAATTCATCTGTATGGAAGGCCTCTGGCAGAGCCCTTTCTCTGATGGTTTCACCATCTTTGTTTTTATTGATTTTTTCTTCAGTATACTTTTCTCCATCATCTTCAACTTCACCTGAGAAAGCCACTAGTACATCAAGGTCGTTATAACCTTTTTCTGCTATCTGACGTTTAAATTCAAGTAAATAACGAACAGCATGTAATCGGGAGGGTGTGACTATCATGGCTTTTGCCTTGCCACCAATTTTATGCATAGTAACATTTCTGAATTGCTCTAGTATTATAGCCGTTTTCTGAGAAATATTATGTGGGTGCAAGGTTTCGTAATTAGTGATAGCCTTAGCACCTGCAGAAGTATCTAGTTCTGGGTTTTCTACAATGGTCTTGGTTATCTTATAATACATTTTATAAGTCATATAGTTTTGTAATACATCTAAAATGAAACGTTCTTCTATAGCCTGTCGCATTGAATAAATATGGAAAGGATGATACTTACCGACTTCATCCCGCCATCCGAACATCTGTAAGGTCTTGTCCTTTGGTGTGGCAGTGAATGCAAAAAAGGATAAATTTTCATGATTGCCTTGTGCTGCAAGTTCATCAAGCAATTTATCTTCGTCATCTTTACGTTTTGATTCTTCTTCGTTTTCTATTTCAGCGTATTCTTCTAAGATTTTTTCGGTATCAGCTAAGGCTCTTTTAAGTTTTTTAGCTGAATTACCTGTTTGAGAAGAGTGTGCTTCATCTACAATAACAGCAAATCGCTTATTGTCGGATTTAACTTCTTTATAAATAACGGGGAATTTTTGTAATGTTGTGATAATAATACCTGTGCCATCCTCAATTGCTTTTTTGAGTTGCTGCGAATCTTTATCAATCTTTTGTACTACTCCCTCAACATGGTCAAATTGATAAACAGTATTCTGAAGTTGTGAATCTAATACACGTCTGTCTGTGACAATTATGACGGATTGAAATATTTTTTCATTATTAGAATCATGTAGTCCAGTTAATCTATAAGCAAGCCATGCAATAGAGTTTGATTTTCCAGATCCAGCACTATGTTGAATTAAATAATTATGTCCTGCACCATTTTTCTTTACATTATCTAAGAGCTTAGTAACTACATCTAACTGTTGATAACGAGGGAATATCATGCGTTCTTCTGTAACATCACCTGTTTTATCATCTTTAATTACTTGCAAGTGCAAATATTTATGTATGATTTCAAGTAAGCGTTCTTTACATAGAACATTCTTCCATAAGTAAGCTGTATCATAACCCTCTGGATTAACTGGATTTCCTCTTCCTCCAACTTTTCCTGCGCCGTTACTTCCTTGATTAAATGGTAAGAAGTAGGTCTTATTGCCTTGTAAACGCGTGGTCATATATACATTAGTTAGGTCCACTGCAAAATGTGCCAACACTCGATTCTTAAATTCAAATATTGCGCTGTTTCCTGCTCGATCAAATTTATATTGTGCAATAGCATTGGCGGTATTTTGCCCCGTGAATTGGCATTTTAACTCCATAGATATCACAGGAATACCGTTTATTAACAAGACAATATCAATGCTGTTTTCATTCTGCAAAGAATAGTGTAATTGCCTTGTACAGTGCATAATATTAGATTTATATTGTTTTGCTGTAGTTTTATTGATAGAAGTTTCCGGTTGCCAAAATATCGCAAGAAATTTAATGCCACGGTCAATAAATCCTTTACGAAAAACATGCAATAAACCTACCATTTTTACTTCTCGGCAAAAACGTTCTATAATTTGCTTTTCACTGTCTTCACCATAAATCTTAACATAGCGTTCCCACTGCTTTGGTTGACTTGTTTTTATAAAGGAAATAAATGTATTTTTGTCTAAGGCTAACTTTCGGTCAAAAGCTTTTGGGTCACCTTTTGTAAAGCCACCTTCTGTGTAAAGAGAGTTTTCAATATCTTCTTCAAAACGCTTTTCTTTCACATCAAAATCATACATTTTAGATCTCCTTTTTTCCTGTTACCACTTCATAAATGAGGGATTTTTTATATTCTGTGAGTTTATCAATAACGGCTTGTTTCTTTTCAATAGCTGAATCTATTTTGGAGCATTTGTGATCGAGGTGATTTGTTATTTTCTTCTGTTCTTCAAGTGGTGGAAGAATTATAGAAACTCTATTCAACATTTTTTGAGTTATGCTATACACTTTAATTCCATTTGCTAAAGAACGTATTTGACTTCTCCAAACATCACTTTTAAAAAGAAAAGCCTGATATTTAGAAAAGATTCTATCATCAATTGGTCTTGTGATGATTGTATGGTAACCAGCAAAAACATTGTTTTTACAATCATTATAAATACAATTTCCAATTCCTAAATAATCTTCTGAAGTATCAGCAAATAAAATATCCCCAAAATTAGCAATTGAACTTGGATTACTTTGTAAATAATCTTTAGATACATATCTAATTAATTCATCTATGACATGTAATCCATTATTCTTTTTCGAATGAATTTGTCCATAACTTATAACAGCTATTCCTTTTTCTAATAAGTCAGCTTTAGTGATAGGTAATCCTTTTGCATAATTAAATACTGTTTTAAATTTGGTAATATTCCACTCTTCAGGTATTTTACCAATCCATTCAACTCCACTATATTTCATCTTTACATCCGGATTTAAGCCCTTTGTAACTATCTCGGTGATAACCGACTGCTTATATTCTTTGAGCTTTTCAATCACAGCTTTTTCATTTGAAATAATAGCATCAATCTTGGAGCATTTTGTGTCGAGGTAATCGGCAATGTGGTGTTGGGTTGGAAGAGGTGGGAGTAACATAGAAATGTTTTTTAGAGTAGATACACTTACTCCACCAATAAGGCCGCTAATATTATTTTTAAATTTATTTTCATAGTTTGGGGAATTTAAAAAATAATAAATGTATTTATTATTGGCTGAAATTGAATGAAAACAACATAACTTATTTACAAAAGCAACATCTTGATTAACTATTGTTTTCTTTTTTCCAGCACTACCACCTTCGATACACATTAATGTACTATTCTGAAGAGCTATCTTAAAGGAACTATCATTATTTTTAACATATAATCCATTATCATAATTGGCAATGCAAGAAGCTGCATCAATATCCTTTGTTGATATATATGGATGTGCATTTGTTTTATCTTCAAATTTATTTTTTCCTTCATCTTTTATGCTGTTTCCAGTGAACAATGAGCATGTATTTTTAAAACGGCATACTCGCCAATCTTGTGGTATCTTCCCAATCCATTCAATTCCACTGTCTTTCATCTCTCTCATATGTCAAACACCTCTGCTAAAGCACCTTTTAATTCGGTTTCGATATCAAGTATTTCAGCCAGGATTTCAACTGATGCTCTTGGGGCCTCATATTTATAAAAGAATCGGGTAAACGGTATTTCATAACCTATCTTGGATTTGTTCTTATCTATCCACGCATCTGGGGCAAAAGGCAGTACCTCTCGCTTGAAATATTCCTTAATGTCCTCTTTTAAAGGCACGTTTTCTGTATCACGTAAAGATGTGTCGATTTGCTTTTTGCCTTTTTTTAACACAAGTTCGCCTTTATCATCACGAAGAGGGCGTTCCACTGTGACTTTTGTATAACCGAAATCCTCGTTTTCAAATATCTTGCTAATATCATTTGTTTTAAAATCACCGTATATCTTTGTAATCTCTTCAATAGCTGTATCAGGTATATCATTACGCTTGTTACCAAGAGCTTTTCTGCGTTTTTCAAAAAGTCCATTTGCATTGATAAGCTGAACTTTATCTTCACGCTTTGTACCTGATTTTTTGTTAGAAAGTACCCAAATATAAGTGGCAATACCTGTGTTATAAAAAATATCATTAGGCAGACCAATAATGGCTTCCAGTAAATCATTTTCCAAAATGTATTTACGAATTTCAGATGGTCCACTTCCTGCATCACCTGTAAATAAAGGTGATCCATTATGAATAATAGCAATACGACTTCCACCATCTTTTGGTTCTTTCATTTTGGAAATAGCAGTCAGTAGAAACAACATTTGTCCATCACTTACAGCAGGGAGTCCTGCACCAAAGCGTCCTGCAAAGCCAAGCTTTGCTTCAGCTTGAATTTTTGTTTTTTCATTTTTCCATTCACGTCCGAAGGGAGGATTGGACAAGATATAGTCAAAAGTTTGCCCATTAAATTGATCATCAGACAGAGTGTTACCATCTTTAATAAAATCAGCATTATTACCCTTGATAAGCATATCGGCTTTGCATATAGCAAAAGTCTGATCGTTAAGTTCTTGACCGAATGCTATAATTTCAGTTGAAGAATTCATCTTGTGAAGATATTCTTCAGCAACTGACATCATCCCTCCCGTACCGCAAGCAGGGTCATAAATAGTCTTTGCCACGTTTTTACCAGATAAGACATCATTATCATCATAGAATAAAATGTTTACCATTAGTTCGATGACCTCACGAGGAGTATAATGCTGTCCGGCATCTTCGTTATGAGCTTCAGAGAACCTGCGGATAATTTCTTCAAAAATATATCCCATCTCAAGATTAGAAATTACCTTTGGATGAAGATTAGCCTTTGGGGAATTGAACTCCTTTATTACAATATAAAGAATACCTTTGTTTGCCATGGTGGTGATGTGTCCATCAAATTTAAATTTTTCAATAATTTCCTGGACATTTTCAGAAAACCCATTTAGATAATCACGAAAGTTTGCTTCAATATTATCAGGATCATCCATTAATTTTTCAAAATTATATTTACTGGTATTATAAAAAGCGTGTCCAGAAACATTACGTAAAAGTACATCACGCATCGGTAAAGATTTCACGCTCTCATATTTATCAAGTACTGCATGTTTGGTATCAGCAAGTATGCAGTCAAAGCGGCGTATAACTGTCAGGGGAAGTATTACTTCACCATATTCATGCGGCTTATATACACCTGTCAATTTATCTGCAATCGCCCATATAAGGGAAGCTTTTTCGCTAATGTTACTGCTTAAGCTCATAATTAGAACCTCCGTTCTTTATTGTAATTTTTTCTCCATTAGGTAAAGTAAATGATTGCTCAAATGTAATATTCAAGATATCTGCAATCATCATAAGTTCAGAATC
>JBAYZQ010000139.1:0-5984 GCA_041672385.1 Sphaerochaetaceae bacterium
ATAGAACTATTTTTACCTATGTCGATAGGTTTTAGTACTATCTCTAATTACCAGTTTTGTTGGAGAGTATAGAGTTCTAGGAAAATTAACTAGTTTCAATACTCTTTTTACTAGAATTTCAATTGCATTAACAGCAATAAATTCCATTGGAATATTTACAGTTGTCAAAGGTGGATTAAGAAATTTTACCGAAGGAATATTATTAAAACCCATTAGGCTAACTTTTTCTGGAACTTTTATTTCATATTCCTTAAGCCGAGTCAAAACTCCCATAGCCATAGTATCATTACAAACAAAAAAAGCAGATGGCAACTCTTTATGGTCAATAAGAATCTGAGTAGTAAGTCTTTCACCTTCAAAAAAGGAAATTTCTTTACCTTCATAAAGTAAAGACGAATCAAAAATATTATGACTTTTCATAAATTCTATATAAGTGCTTTCACTTCTATAAAACCAATCCAATTCTTTTTGACCATTAATTGAAATTCCACCTAGAAAAGCAATTTTTTTATGACCTAGTTTAAATAAATATTGTAAAGCTTGAAGGGAACCTAATTGAGTATTAACCAAAATTGAATCAAATTTAGAAGGTTTTGGGGAAGAATCAATAAAAATTATATTATCTGATAATAACTCAAGGTTTTCTAATTGTTTATCTGAAAATTTTCCTATTGCAAAAACCCCATCAATTTTTTGTTCTTTCTTAAAAGAAAACTCATTGTTCAAAACGTTAATTTCAACTGTTTGAATTGTATCTAATTTACATAATTTAGAAATGGCCATTGAAACATATAAATAAAATTGATTATTAAGGACTCTTTCTTCAGGATAAGAACCTACAATTCCAAAACAAACTTTCTTTTTAAGATGATAATTCTTTTTATAATCTTTTAATATTTCAAGCTCTGCATCCATTGAAGCTTTTACAATATCTTTTTTTTGAGTATCGTCAATTGAAATAGAAGAGTCATAATTAAAAACGCCAGAAACTATTTCTGGCGTCGTTTTTATGGTCTTAGCAATATCTTTAATTGAACTCATTTTTCCACCTAAAGATATTATAACAAAGTATGTCAAAAATTACTATTATTTTTTTTGTGTAATATTGCTAAAATCAATATTACACATATCGCAAGAGCTACAGCCATTTTTATTACACATACTGCACATAGGTTTACCACTTTTTTTAGCCTTTATAATACGTTTTAAAGTAAAAATTATAAAGATTAAAATGGGAATAAGAAATACTAAGTCAATTAGTTTCATTTAATTACCTCCAGATATTTATTTTTTCTAAAAATTAAATAAATCCAAACTGAAAATATTATAATTGCAAAAACAGTTAAAAAAGTAAAAGCACCTAATGTGAAGAATAAAGCTAGTTGATAGAAGATAAAACACCAAGAATAAGAAAACACAACCAAATATCCAATAGAAAACCAACTCCATTTCTTACTATTCATTTCTCTTCGAATAGTTCCAACTGCAGCAAAACAGGGAATAGTTAATAAATTAAATAGTATAAAGGACCAAGCTTGACTTGGAGTGAAAAACTGAGAAATACCACCTAATAAACTAAAATTACCTGAATCAACAACATCAAGGGCAGTATTGCTTACATGGTACAATACGCCTAAAACCCCTACTACCTCTTCTTTCGCAACAAGTCCCATAACAGTTGCAACTGTTGCTTTCCAAGAACCAAATCCAATTGGAATGAATATCCATCTCAATAAATTTCCGATATTTGCTAATAAAGAAATCTCAATATTATCAACCATTCTAAAGGAACCTTTAACAAACCCAAAGGAAGAAAAAAACCAAATTATAATATTTGCTAAAAGAATAATAGTTCCTGCTTTCTTAATAAAGGAAGAAACTCTTTCCCATGTATTAGATAACAAATTTTTAAATCCTGGTATATGGTAATTTGGTAATTCCATTACAAATGGAGCAACTTCTCCTGCAAACATTTTAGTCTTTTTTAAGACTACTCCAGAAATTATTACACTTAAGACTCCTATAAAATAGGCTAAAGGCCCAACATACCAAGCATTATTAAACATAACACCTGCAAAAAGTGCTATTATTGGCATTTTAGCCCCACAAGGAATAAAGCTTGTTGTCATAATTGTAATTCTCCGATCTTTTTCATTTTCAATAGTTCTAGAAGCCATAATCCCTGGAATACTACAACCACTTCCAATTAACAAAGGAATAAAACTTTTCCCAGAAAGACCAAATCTTCTAAAAATTTTGTCCATAATAAAAGCTACACGCGAAAGGTAACCAACATCTTCAAGAATAGAAAGAAGAATAAAAAGAACAATCAATTGTGGAACAAATCCCAAAACAGCTCCTACTCCACCAATAATTCCATTCGTAATCAAACTATTTAACCAAGGAGATACACCAATATTTATAAACCAATTGGTAAGATTATCAATTATTAAAGAACCAAATAAAGTATCATTAGTCCAATCAGTAACAATTGAACCTATCGTGGTTACACTAACATAATAAACTCCAAACATAATTATTATAAATATTGGTAGAGCCAAAATTCTATTAGTGACTACTCTATCAATTTTATCAGTGGTTTTTAGTTTGCCATATTCTTTCTTTTTCATAACTTTCTTAACAATTTTAGCAATATAATTATAGCGTTGATCTGTAATTATACTTTCGCTAGTATCATTCATTTGTCTTTCACATTCTTCAATAAGTTTATTAAGTTCCTTTAAAACAATTGATGATAATTCTATTTCACTAATTACTTTTTCATCTTTTTCAAATACTTTTATTGAAGACCAAAATAAAAACTTATTTCCTAATTTTGGTCTTATAACTTCTTCAATTTTATTTAAAGCCATTTCAACTAAACCATAATAAACTTTAACCTCTTTTGCATCTTTATCAGCAACTTGAATGGCTTCATTAACAATCTTATCCAATCCTTCGCCCTTTAAAGCCGAAGTTTCAATAATTTTACATCCCAATTCAGCTGAAAGTTTATCAATATCAATTTTATCTCCATTCTTTCTCACAACATCAATCATATTCATTGCAATAACCATTGGTATACCAAGCTCAAGAAGTTGAATTGTTAAATAAAGATTCCTTTCTAAGTTGGTTCCATCTATAATATTAATAATTACATCTGGTTTATCTTTTACAAGATAATTTCTGGCTACCACTTCTTCTTGTGTGTAAGGCGAAAGTGAATAAATTCCGGGAAGATCTTGAATAATTATATTTTTATTCCTTTTATACTTCCCTTCTTTCTTTTCAACCGTAACTCCGGGCCAATTTCCAACATATTGACTGGATGCTGTCAAATTGTTAAACATAGTCGTTTTGCCGCAATTTGGATTTCCGGCAAGGGCAATTTTTAAACTCATACATTTCTCCTTAGTTATAACTAACTTTATTTATAAATTTTTTTATTCAACTTCTATAAGACTAGATTCAAATTTTCTAAGGCTTAATTCATACCCACGAACATTAACTTGCATGGGATCTCCCAACGGTGCTACCTTAATAACTTTTACCATAATATTCTTTGTAACTCCCATTTCCATAATTCTTCTTCTTAATAAACCTTCGCCATTTAATTTGACAATTTTAACCAGTTCCCCTGGTTTTACACTATCTAAAGTTCTCATTTACAACTCCTTTACTAAAATCTTATTTGCTGTATCACGATTTAATGCTATTCTACTGTTCTTTACTTGTATTATTAAATTCCCATAAAGAACCGATATAATCTTAACAGGTGTACCTACTACAAAACCTAATTCCCCAAGATGTCTACGAATTTTGTCATTTCCGTTAATTTTTTTTATTGAAGAATCCTTGCCTATTTCATAAAATGCTAATGGAATCATAATTTCTCCTTGTTAGTCTCAACTAACAAAAAGACTGTAACAAAATCACATATTTATGTCAATCATGTTATTATTTTTTATAAAAATTATTATTCAAAAAAACTTCCAACTTTACTACAGGTAGCTTTTTTTGATCCACATTCTCCTGCAAATGATAAACATTGATCCAAAGAAAATTTTCTAAGAAGCCCCACTGCCAAACCCGCTGTAAATGCATCTCCACATCCAACAGTATTAACAACTTTAACTTTTTCAACTTCTTTTTCTTGAAAATTTAAATCTTCATCCAAATACCATGTAGGATATTGACCTCTTGTAATTATACATCTTGCTTTATTATTTAAGTAAATTTCTTTCATTTTCTGAAAAGCGATATTTTGAATTTGTAAGTTTTCATCTTGTTCTAAAAGATTAGAATTTCCTAAAAAAGTGTCTGAAAATTCAGTTAGATTAACTTTAATGAACTCAGGTTTATATTTTAAGCTTTCAAACAGATCAAATCCTTTTACATCCAAGATTACTTTCTTTCCCTGCTCTTTGGCAATTTTTACCATTTCTGGTATAAAACTTTTACTATAACCAGGTGCTCTTGTTCCAGAAAACACAACGATTGAGAAATTTTCTAATGAGTCTTTATATTTTTTTAGAATCTTATTTCCTGTTTCATAATCAACTCTTTTAGGTTCCTGAATTAATTCAGTGGTTTTGTCATCATTGAGTGTAACACAAGTTCTTATTGGGCTTTTACTATCTGCAGAAATAATTTTAACTTCATCTTTTAAAGCAAGTCGAATAAACTCCTCTACCCTTTCTCCACCAAGATGGGAAAGAAGAACAGCTTCTTCATTAAGTTGTTTTATCATCCTTACAACATTTACACCCTTTCCTGAAGCAAAATGATTGTAATTTTTAGTTCGATTTACTTCTCCCTTTTTAATGCTAGAAAAATTAAGGGTAATTTGAAAAGTCGGATTTAAACAAACTACTAATATTCTCTCTTTAACCATATCCTTAGTCCTTATTCTTTAGATTATATCTAAACATTAAAAATGCCATTGAAAGAATAATTAAATATCCAAGAATACTTAAGCTATCAGGGTATTGTGAAAATACAATAATTCCATATAAGGAAGCAAATATTATCTGAGAATAATCATAAATAGAAATTTCCCTTGCTTTTGCAAAGAAATAGGCATTAGTAATAAAATATTGACCACCTAAAGCTGATATGCCTACGCAAAAAAGTAAAAAAAGTTGATGTAAATTCATTGGATTATAAAAAAATATCATATAGGGAGCTACTACAATTGTTGAAAAAGCCGAAAAAAATACAACAACAACAGAACTTTTTACTCCTGAGGAACGAAGTTTTCCTACAAATGCATAAGCACTTCCTGCACCTATAGCTCCTAGAAATCCAACAATTGCAGGAAAAGATTTGGCAAGATCAAAAGAAGGCTTTATTACAAAAAGGCTACCAATAAAGGCACCTATTATCATCAAAACCTGTTTTAGATTAACTTTTTCATTTAAAATTAAAAAACTAAAAATTATGGCAAAAAAGGGAGATAGTTTGTTAAGCATCGTTGCATCAGATAAATAAAGATGGTCGACTGCGTAAAAATTACTAATCATTCCAATTGTTCCACAAGCAGACCGTAATAATAAGTACTTAAAGGTCCCTTGTTTAATTAATTTTTCTTTTTTGCCACCATTTTTTGTTCGCTCTTTTCTTTCAGTATTAACCAAAATTGCAAAACCAAAGATAAAGGCAAAAAGATTCCTAAAAAAACTTTTTTGAAATACTGAAATATCTCCAACTAAGCGTACGAACAAACTCATGGTAGCAAAACAGAAGCCGGCCAGTACTATACAAATAATACCCTTGACCTTCTGTTTGCTATCATAATTCATTTAATTTATCTATTTCTCCAATAATACAGCCTGAGCTGCGGCTAAACGTGCAACTGGTACTCTGAAAGGAGAACAAGAAACATAATTCAAACCAATTTTTTGACAGAAAGCAATAGTTTTAGGATCACCACCATGCTCCCCACAAATTCCTAATTTTATATCTGGTCTCGTTTTTCTTCCAAG
>JBAYZQ010000140.1:0-5924 GCA_041672385.1 Sphaerochaetaceae bacterium
AACTATTTAAATATTTTTACGAGTTATATTCCTAAACAAAACGTTGATTCGCTTCAAGTTAGTTTGACTCTTATAATTGGAATAATTGGATGTCTTATATATGCTTTATTACAGTTTCAATCAAGACAAAGCAAGATTAAAAAGGGTTATAATCATGAAACACTGGGTGCAATGATTACAAAAATAGTGTTTTTATCGGTGGTTATACTTTTATTCTCTTCTCTTCTTGGTCGTCATAAAGGTTTTCCAATTGTGCTTGTTTGGTTAATAATTATAATTTTTATTTATGGGTATTTTACAGCTAAGACTGTTCCTGGAAGGCATTTTTATGCCATGGGAGGAAATGAAAAAGCTGCTATACTTTCAGGTATTGATACAAACAAAATTTTGTTTGGAGCCTATACAAACATGGGATTTTTATCTGCAGTAGCCGCTCTGGTTTGTGTAGCAAGATTTAACAGTGCTACACCTTCGGCTGGAAATATGTATGAGCTTGATGCAATTGGTTCTTGTTTTATAGGAGGAGCAAGTGCTTACGGTGGTACTGGCACAGTTAGTGGAGCAATAATTGGTGCAATCTTAATGGGAGTACTTAATAATGGTATGTCCATTTTGGGAATTGATGCAAACTGGCAGAAAGCTGTTAAAGGTTTAGTTTTACTTGCGGCTGTTGTATTTGATGTAATGAGTAAAAAACGAGAAGCTGCAAAAGATAAATAGTTGGTTTTAATATTTTAAAATAAATATATATTACTCTTATAAACACTTCCCAAATTGGGGGGTGTTTTTTAGTAATAAAAATAGCAATTTTAAAATCTTATTACAATTTTGATAATTTCTAGACCTATCGATGATAACAATAAATAATTATTCATTGAAAAGTCAAGGTTTTAGTTGTAAACTTAGAGTTGAAAAGGATTTATGGGGGCATAAGAATGCTAAATAAAAGGGAGACAAATGAAAAAACAAAAAGAGATATTAAGTAAAAGTAGAAATTATGTGAGTTTTAAATTATTTATTGTATTTTTGCTTTTAGTATTTTTTTTAATTCCTCTTTCTGCTAAAACAACTTCTAGGACAATTAAAGTTGGATGGCAAATTGTAAATGGTTTTCAGGATTTAGATGAGTCTGGAAATCCTACTGGTTATAACTTTGAATATCTTAGTAAGATATCTCAGTACACTGGCTGGAAATATGAATATGTTTCAGGAACAATGGCCGAATTGGTAAATAAAATTGAAACAGGTGAAATAGATCTTCTTGGGGGAGTAGCTTTTTCAGAAGAGAGAACAAAAATTATGAATTATTGTTCTTATCCCACAATATCTTCTTTCTTGTCACTATTAGTGAAATCTGATAACCAAGAAATAAGTTATGGAGAATATTCCTCATTGGATAACAAAAAAATAGGCGTTCTTGATACTGGTGTTCGTGATGAAGCCTTTTATTCTTTTGCAAAAAATAACGGATTTTCTTCTACTCTTGTACCGTGTGCTAGTGATAAAGAAGCGGTTGATAAGGTAATATCGGGGGAAATTTATGGAGCTTTGGTTGATGCCACTACCCCTTCTTCAGGATGTAAAATTATTGCTTTTTTTGATCCTAAGGATTTTTATTTTGTTGTACCGAAGGGGGAAGAAGATTTTGCTTTACAATTAGATCAAGTTGTATCTAGTATAAAAATCTTGGAAACTGATTTTGAAAACAATCTATTTTCAAAATATTTTCCAATAAATAATGGACGTGATTTTCTATACTTAAATAATGAAGAGAAACAGTTTGTTGCCGAAAATCCTATTCTAAAGGTTTATTGCATTGAAGATTTACCTCCCTTATTTTATAAGGATGAAAAAAATGGAACTAATAAAGGTTTTCTTTATGATTATTCAAAGTTAACAATTGAGAAAACAGGATTTAATTTAGATTATTACTCAGAAAAAGATCTTTCTTCAATTATTGAAAAATACGACTCGGATCCTAATGGAATATTCATTTACGCTCCTTTAGATTATTCTTGGGCTGAGGAGCATAATTCCTTTATTACTCAAAAGTTCTTTTCTCTTCCTTCGTTACTTTTGGTAACTAGAAAACATTCTGGGTCAGTGAAGAAAGTGGGAGTTATAGTAAATAATTTGCTAACAGTGTTAAAAAATTCTACTACGAATTATGATTACCGCAAATTTGATTCAATAAAAAAAGGTTTAAAGGCACTAAGAAAAGGAGAAATTGACGCCTTGCAAATGGATGCTTATTCAGCAGAAAGTTTATTGCGATCTTTTGTAAATAAAGACCTCAAGTTTATTATTTTAAATGAAGTTCAAGAAATTGCCATAGCTGTACATAAGGATGCTCTTTTTGAGCTTTATTCAATTTTGTCAAAAGCTTTGTCTTCTGTATCTCAAAATGAAAAAGATTTTCTTCTTATTGAAAATACAGCAAATGTTTCTCCCAGTTCTTGGAGAGAGTTTTTTTATGTAAATTCAACTTTAACCCTAATTTTAATGATTGTTTTTAGTTTTTTCATTTTCTTTATTTTACTTCTTTTTTCAAATAATTTAACTACCAAAAGATCAAATAAAAAAATAAAACAGATCAATGAAGAGCTAAATCAAGAGAAACTGAAAGCAGAGAAGGCTTCTTATGAGGCTTATAGAGCAAATCAAGCTAAAAGTAATTTTCTTTCTAGAATGAGCCATGAAATTAGAACTCCACTTAATGCAATTGTAGGTTTTCACGAACTTATGAGAGAAAACCTAGATGATAATAAGCTCATTATAAAATATCTGAAACAAGCAGATCAATCTTCCCTGATTTTATTGGATACAATTAACGATATTCTTGATGTTTCAGCTATTGAAAGTAATAAAATGAAACTAGCTAATTTAGATTTTGATTTGAAAGATCTAATAAATGAAATTACAGTTATGTATCATGAACTTTGCAAGCAAAAAGGAATTACTTTTTATGCTCGGGGTTATAATATATTTCAGGAATATCTTGTTGGTGATAGTTTTAGATTACGTCAAATATTGATTAATCTCCTTTCCAATTCTTTAAAGTTTACCGAAAAAGGTGGATTAATTGAATTTAATGTATTACAAACCGCTCATAAAGCGGATTCAGTTCATTTAAGATTTATTATAAAAGACAATGGATGCGGAATGGGACCGGATATACAGAACCGTTTATTTAAGGAGTTCGAACAGGAAGATTCCACAATAGTTCGCACCCATGGAGGAAGTGGCCTTGGGCTTTCGATAGTAAAAAGTCTGGTAGAAATGTTTGAAGGTTCAATAGAGGTGGAAAGTGAAAAGGGAAAAGGTTCTCAATTTTCCATTGATATGAAACTTTTAATTAGTAAAGAAAAAAGACCTGGTTTTAGAAAATTATCAGAATTTAAAGCTCTTATTGTCGATGACGATATTGAGACTTGTAAATATGTTTCTATCCTTTGTAAAAGTTTGTGTATTGAAAATGAATACACCGATTTGCCACTTAATGGGTTGAAGTTAGCACAAAGGGCAAAAGACGAGGGAAACCCTTTCAATCTTTATATCATAGATGAGGAAATGCCTGGAATGAATGGGATTGAGCTGGGTCAAAAACTCCGTATTGAGATGGGGGAAAAGGCGATAGTGATGATTTTAACAGGTTATGACATCAATATTATAAGAAGAAAATGTAAACTCTTAGATGTAAATTATGTTTTGGCAAAACCAATTTTCAAATCTCAACTTTATTCTCTTTTGACGATTCCTAATAAAGGTCAGATGGCTATTGACGAAGATTCAAAGGAATATGATTTTACAGGTCATAAGATATTACTTGCAGAAGATAACGAATTGAATATTATTGTTGCAACAAAACTTCTGGAGAAAGTGGGGCTTAAAGTTGTTACCACTAGGAATGGTAAGCAGGCTTATGAAGAATTCTTAGCTTTTAGAGATGATGAATTTGATTTAATTCTTATGGACGTTCAAATGCCAGTTATGGATGGTTATCAAGCAACTTATTATATTAGAAATTCTGGAGTACCTTGTGCTAAGACAATACCAATATATGCAATGACAGCCAATGCTTTCAGCGAAGATGTTAAAAAAAGCTTAGATTCAGGAATGAATGGACATTTGGCTAAACCAATAAATATAGAAATTCTTTATAAAGTTATTAAAGAATGTTGTGGGGAAAAATAAGTGATTTAGTTGTTCCTATTTTAAATAATTGGTTTCCTGCAAGGTTAAATGTCCATCATGGGGGTGCGGACAAAAAGTTGGACTTCTCTATGATGCTAAACCAAGACTCTTTCGAAATGCAATAGGGCTCATACCTCCTAAAGACATTTTGATACGGTTTTCGTTGTACCAATAGATATAGTCATCAATCTTTGTACAGAAATCTTCAAGAGATACTCCAAGCCATGAACGATTATAGAACATCTCATTCTTCATTCTGCCAAAAAAACCCTCACATGCAGAGTTGTCAGGTGAACAACCTTTCTTTGACATCGACCGTACCAATTGAGCCTTGCCCATTCTTTCAATCCATCCAGGCCATCTATAATGGCTACCTCGATCAGTGTGGACCAATGGATGTTCACCGTCTTTTAAAGTGCCTATTGCTTCATCCAACATTGTGTTTACCAGTTCCGCATTAGGACTTGGACCTCGAGTCCAGGAGGCAATATAGCCATCAAAACAGTCTACTACAGGAGAAAGGTAAACCTTGCCAGATGGGATGCTGAATTCAGTAATATCGCTGAGCCATTTCTCGTTAGGATTATAAGCATGGAAATCACGTCTGATTATATTCTCAACTTCTGGGCTAATTTCTCCTTTGTACGAGCTATATTTTTTTCTTTTCACAAATAGCACAACAAGATTTTCTTCATGCATGAGCCGGAGAATCACCTTTTCTGAAATTTTACTTCCATTGGAGGTCAAAACTGCGTGTAGCCGGCGATAGCCATAACATTGCCGGTTTTCATCAAATGCTTTTTTTAGATTTTCCCGAACAAGTGAATATTTATCTTTTTTCATGGCAATTCTTTGATAGAAGTAACTGCTTTTAGCCATTTGCAAAGAAATTAGCAGATATTTTATTAAATACCTGCATGTAAGGGCATCAACTATCATGGCTTTCTCTCTATTTGAGAGTTTATTAATATCAATGCCCTTATCTTTTTTTAGTATTTTAGCTGCCATCTCAAGAATATCCTTTTCCATCTGGAGCTTAAACACCTGTTTCTGAAGCTTTTCCCTTTCTTCTTTGAGTTTATTGCATTCATAGCTCAGATCACTATCTTGCTGTGATAGCGCATCTTTATGATCTTTGGTATGTTTCTTTGCCATTTTAGAAATGTTTCCCTCCCCAAGCAATTGTTGTTTCCACTTTGAAACCGTACTGCGGGCTACTCCTATCTCTGTTTTAAGTTGTTTTGTAGTCTTTTCTCTAGATGCTACTGACAAAACAGCGTTCATTTTTTGCTTGTTTGTATATTGTACAACAGATTTTTCTCTTTGCAAAGAATGATAACTTAAAGGCAAGTCTTGATGAACCCACTCTCCAAGAAGTGCACGACAAGGATATCCCAAAGCCTTAACAGTACGAGACAGATTTTTCCCATGTTCCTGATAATATCGAGTAGCCCTTGCTTTCTGCTTTGATGAATAGCAACGTCGATGCTTCTTATGCAAGGTCCCTGCTTTGCGGTATTCCGCATACCATCGTTTGAGCGTCTTGAAAGTTGGATACTCAAGCTCTCTGATTACTGCATACGCATTCTTGTCATATTTAATGTAACGATCAACAGCTTCTTTCCTCTTTTCATATGAATACATTCTTTTCTCCTTATGGAGTCCAAGAAAATGTCTTCACCCCCATGATGGACATTTAACCTTGCAGGAAACCAACAAAAAAAGACCGG
>JBAYZQ010000141.1:0-5919 GCA_041672385.1 Sphaerochaetaceae bacterium
GAGCTTGCCCTGTTTCTGAAGAAATTTCAGAATTTGGTTTTGCGGTCCCTTGGTTTAAACACTTAGATAAACCAGTAATAGAAAAGTATGCTCAGGCTTTTAAAAAAGTATTCTCGCAGTTAGATGTAATACTGAAATAGATTTTAACTTTTTTTTAGTAGCATAAACCGCTTGAACCTCAAGCGGTTTTTTTATAATTAGCCATTATTTTCTGGAAAGAGCAAATTCAAATTTCTTTAATATTACCTCATCTTTTTCAAAGGTTCCGGTTGTAATACATTCTTTTAAATGAAAAGATTTCTCTTGCTCTCCAAGATTTACAATTAATTCATTGCTTCCCTCATCATCTTTAGTAGTAAGTTTCATGATTTCAGCTTTAATTTCTATGTTTTCTAACATTAAATTTCTTCTTGAATGCCTATTATAGTATTTTAACAATTCACAAAATATTAATTGATATTTGTCCCTATTTTCTTCTTCTCCCCAAGGGAAAACGCCTCTATTACAAGGATCAGCAGCACCTGTTAAAAAGATTTCATTGCCATAATAGCAGCTATAGTTTCCAGGCAAAATTAACGTTATTGTTAACGCTAATAAGACTTTTAGTTTATTATTATTGCATAAATACATTATTCTCGGCAAATCATGGTTTCCACAAAAGTTGAACATTTCAGCTTGAATTGGTAATGGTATCTCTGAACAGTATTCAATTAATCTGTTACAAAATTGATTATTGTCTATTTTTTCTGAAATAAAATCTCTAACTATGTAGTATAAAGTATAATTCATAACACCATTAAATATATCTCCGGAAAGCCAGTGAAGTGGGTTGCTCCAAATTTCACCAATTATATAAATTTTTGGATTAATATTTTTTAAAGTTAATGTGTACTTTCTTAAAAAATCATCACTAATTTCATCAGCAACATCAAGTCTCCAAGCATCTATATTGTATTTTTTAGTCCATTCTGCAGCACTTGAAATTAAAAATTCCTGAACCTCTTGGTTTTGTGTATTCCATTTGGGCATAATTGGAAGAAATCCAAACACTTCATAAGGATGATCTTTTGTCTTTTCATATTTTAAATTTAGAGAATACGTATCTTTGTCTTGAATAATAAACCAATTGTAATATTTTGACCTCTTTCCATTTTTTAATACATCTAGAAATTGTTCACTTTCGTTTGAACAATGATTATAAACACCATCAAGCATTACTTTTAATCCTGATGAATGGCAAGCTTCACACAGGTGCTTAAAATCTTCTTCATTTCCTAATTTTTTATCAATCTTGTAATAGTTAATAGTATCATATCTATGCACTGAATTAGATTGAAAAATGGGGTTCAAATATATTCCATGAAAGCCTAAACTTTTTATATATTTTATCTTATTAATAATCCCTTTAAAATCTCCACCAAAGAAATAATCTCGATATTTCTCCTGTCTTAAATCAGGATAATCATTTTTATCGTAATTCGAATTAGAGAACCTATCTGGAAATATTTGATACCAAAGCAAATTTTGATGGTCACTTTGAATCACATATTTTTTATCAAAAAAACAATAATTAATAAAAAAACCTCTTATTAAGTTTTCGTCTGAATTTTCAAAAACACCACGCTCATCCAAACAATAATTCTTATTATCAAAACTAAAAGTAAAGTAATATCTTAATTTTGGTGATATAAGTCTAAATTTAAAATAATAATAAATTACATTTTCACCAATTACTTTTCTTTGAATCTTTTCTTGTTTAATATAGAATTTTTTTTCTCCATTTTCATAGTTTATTACTTCACTTGGTTCTGAATAACAACAAATTAAATTCTTGATTTCAAATTTCTTGTAATCCTTTATCATCAAATAAATCCATTTATCTTCTGTTATAAATTGATAAGGAAGACAACTTTTATGTTCTAACTGTAAATCGTTCATTCTAACACCTTTTATTTTATTTTATTGTTCCATCAAGGCTTCCGCCTTTTATTAAATATTTTTGGAAAGTTATATAAATTATCAATATTGGAACTACTGCAATGAGCGATGCTGCAAAGATCAAGCTCCAATTGCTTACAAATTGTCCTTCAAATAGTTTTATGGCTATTGGTAAAGTCCTTTTACTTTCAGTTTTTATAAAAATTAAAGCATATAAAAATTCTTCCCAGTTATTGGCAAAAGTTAAAATTCCAAATGTTGCTAATGCTGGTTTAGATAAAGGTAATAGTAAATGGACAAAACAAGTCCATTTCGTACCACCATCTATCGTCATTGCTTCCTCAAGTTCATGTGGAAAAAGCAAAAAAAAGTTCCTTAGAAAATATGTATTTGAAGCTATGGAGATCCCAGTGTACAACAACGTCAGACCAAAATATGAATCAATTAGTTTAAGAGATTTCATAATTGTAAAAATAGGTGTGATATTTGTTACTGAAGGAATCATCATACTGAATAAAAACAATCCAAACAACAAATCTCTACCAGGAAATTTTAACCTTGAAAAACCATAAGCACTCAAGCAAGATATAATCATAATAAAAGTGGTTGATAAAGTTACCACAATAAGACTATTTGCAAAATACCTTCCAAAATGATTCCCATTCCAGGCGAGAATATAATTATCAAAATTTATTCGAGTCGGAAATAGCTTTGGAGGATAAGGAATCACAAAAGAACTTTCCAGCATAGACGTTGAAAACATATAGAGAAAAGGAATAACCGCAACTATAGAAAAAAGCACTAAACCTAAATATCCAAAGGCTTCTGTTAGTTTTTTTTGTTTCATGACTAATTCTCCATTTCTCTTGTTATCTTTCTTTGTACAAATGAAAGTAAGAATATAATTAACCCCATAATTACTGCTTGAGCAGAAGCATAGGAAAAATTCCAAGAAATAAAAGCCGTATCATAAACCATATTCATGAGCTCTCTTGTCTGCCCCATTGGTCCACCTTTTGTAATCATCATTACATGAATATATGCGCCAAAACTACCAATAGTTAAAACCGTTAAAAGATACAATGTAGTGTTTTTTACTAAAGGAAGTGTTATTTTATAAAATCTTTGTACGGAAGACGCTCCATCAATAACAGCAGCTTCATATAACGTTTTAGAAATTCCTTGTAATGCTGCAAAATAAATTAACATCGTCCATCCCACACCTTTCCATATTCCAAAAAGACATAAAACAAAATTTGCAGTACCTACATTTTGAAGCCAAGATATTGGATTTGGAATCAAATGAATACTCAATAAAAAATAATTTACCAAACCACTTTTTCCTGCAGAGAAGATGTTCCTGAAAAGAAGTGAAATAACTACCCAAGATGTTACAACCGGTAGATAGGTAACAACTTTAAAAAAAGTTTGATTTTTTCTTGCATTATTTATTAAATTTGCCAACAACAAACCAAAAAACAATTGCCCTAAAACAGTGAAGAACGTGTAAATAATTGAATTTCTCAAAGAAATAAAAAATTCATTGGAATTAAACAAAGTTTTATAGTTTTTAAAGCCAATAAAATCCAAAGTTTTATTTTGCAAAATATCATAATTAAAAAAACTAATTTTAATATTTTTTAATAGTGGATAAATAACAAATAGACTTATTAGAATCAAACTAGGCAAGATATAAGGAAGTGCTTGTACCCATTGATCTAATCCTTTTGACTTTTTTAGAATTTTCATTTTCTTTTCTTTCCTTGTAATACATAAGGAGAATCCAAATGAGACTCTCCTCATGTATAAATTAAATCATTATTTTAATAATTCATCAACTTTTATTGCAGCTTCAGTCAAAGCATCCTCAGCGCTTAATTCACCTCGTATTATCTTCTCAAAAACAACAATTAAATAATTATCAATTTCAGTAAAATTCTTTGAAGGAATCCTAATTTTTGTACTTTCTAATTGTTTAATAAAAGTATCTAAGAATGGAGTTTCTGAAGTATCAAGTTTTTCAATAGCCGTTTTTGTTGTAGGAATCATACCGGCTTCTGCCATTTTTAATTGTGCTTTATCTGAAAGAAGATATTGAACAAATTTCCAGGCTTCTTTTGGATGCTTTGAATCTTTGAATAATACTAAATCTTCTCCACCAACAATTGATTTACTTCCTCCTTTACCAGAAGGAATTAATGATACTTCTCTTTCAAAAGGAGTATCAACTTTTGTTATAAACCAAGGACCTTCTATGGTTAATGGAAGCAATCCACTTGAAGCAGCTGTCCAAGCATCAGGTTGCCCTCCAATAATAGCTGGACTTATTAGTCCAGCTTGATACCAAGATGCAATTCTCTTAAGCGCAGCAATGGTTTGAGGTGAATCGAGATATCCTGTTGCCCTTGTAAAATCTGGACTGGAAATATCTCCACCTAAAGACCAAATCCAAGGAAGCATTGTCCAACAATAAGTACCACCAATTGTGAAAAAATATTTCTCTTCTTCTGGGTTACTATATTCTTTTGCTACTTTTTCTAACTCATCGATTGTTTTAGGAATGTAAGTAATATTATTTTCCTTCAATAAATCTTTATTCCAAATGGCCAGTGTAGTATTTGTTCCTAAAGGTAAACCATAGTAATGATCTTTAATAAAGTTTGTACTTAAAGGAACTGGTAAAGCATTTTCTTTATATTTATCAAATTCCTCCATTTCATCAAGAGAAGCTAAAGCTCCCATGGATGCCATTTTCCCCATCCATATAATATCCATTCTCATTACATCTGGCGCAGAACCTCCAGCAACAGCTGTAATGACCTGTTGTTGTAATCCTTCATATGGCATTCTTACCGAATTAACTTTTATCATGGGATTTTCAACTTCAAATTGCTTTACAACTTCATTAAAATTATCCAATTCAGCTCCTTCGCTAAATGTATGCCAAAATAAAATTTCTACTCTTTGATCTTTAGTGGTTTCTTCTGAAACACCATTTGCGAAAATAGTGGAACATACCATTAAAAAAACGACGAAAACAATTAATAATTTTTTCATTTTTATCTCCTTTTTGTAAGCGCTTACATTCAAACGCTTAATAATTATTCCTTTGTGGTATCCCTCAAAATTAAACTAACATTAATCAACTCCATAGAAGCAACTTTTTTGTCAGACTTAAAGGATCCTAATACCTTTTTAGCTAAAACCTTTCCAAGAGCAACTAAATCAATATCAACAGCAGAAATTGCTGGGTTTGAAATTTCAGTAAGATCGGTGTTATCAAAACAAATTATCTGAACATCCTCTGGAATTTTTACTCCCTTTCTTACAAGATATTGAACTAAAGAAAACGCAATTTTATTATCTGTGCAAAGTATTCCATCTACATCAATTTCTTTATTTATAATTTTTTGCGCAAATTCTTTTGCTTCTAGAGCATTATTACAATCAGATTTTACTAATCTTTTAGAAAAAGTAAGTTTATTCCTCTTTAAGGCCTGTTGGTAGCCAGTAAATCTAGAAATTTTCAAACTATTATTATTATATTCTGGGGAAACATATGCAATCTTTCTACTTCCTTTATCAATAAGAACTTGCATAGCAATATTTGCACCTTGCAAATTATTAATATCAGCGCAATTTATTTTCGAATCACTGTGTTGTCCTATAATAGCAAAAGGAAAACTATTCTCTTCGAAGTAAGAAGCCATTGAATCGGATAAAAGTTCAATGGGCAAAATAGCGCCTTCAATCCTTTTTTCCATTATCATTTTTTGCAAAGTTTTTGTCCCTTTTTCTTGATCATCTATACTTATAACTAACATATAGAAACCTTGATTACTTAATTCTTTTTCAACTCCAAATTGAATTTTCGCAAAAAATTCATTCCCATAGGTTTTTTCATTTTCAGAGTCAATAACAAAAGCAATCGTATGAGTAATAACACCAGCCAAACTTTGAGCTAAAAAGCTTGGTCTATAA
>JBAYZQ010000142.1:0-5900 GCA_041672385.1 Sphaerochaetaceae bacterium
AGCTAAAACAGCAAATGCAATTGCAACAACCATTGTTATTTTTGAAATCACTTTATTTGTTTGACCACCGAAAGCTGAATTTGAATCAGTTCCACCGAAAAAATTACCCATTCCGCTATCATCGTCACTTTGAATTGAAACCAAGAAAATCAAAACAACACAAACAATTAAAAACAGCACTAATAAAATTACACTTAAAATTGACATCCTTTTACTCCACGTTTCCACATTTTACGATTGGAAGAAAATTTTCTACTGAAAGACTTGCACCACCAACCAGAGCCCCATCAATATGCTCAAAGGATAAAAGTTCCTTTACATTACTAGGCTTCACTGAACCACCATACTGAATTATTGTCTCTTTTGCAACAGTTTTACCGAATAATTTTTGAACAAGACTTCTAATAAAGCCATGTGCATTATTAGCATCTTCTCCTGTAGCAGTAACACCTGTCCCAATTGCCCAAATAGGTTCATAAGCAATTGTAATATGAGCCATGTCTTCTGCAGTAAGATTCTTCAATCCAACAGTGATTTGTCTAGTAAGGACTTCTTCAAGTTTTCCAGATTTTCTCTGTTCTAAAGTTTCTCCAACACATAAAACAACATCCATTGAATATTTTAAAGCAAGTTTTACTTTTGAATTAACTATTTCATCTGTCTCACCGTAGTAAGTTCTTCTTTCACTATGGCCTAAAATTACATCATTTACTCCAAGGTCTTTTAGCATAGCTGGAGCAACTTCTCCAGTATAAGCTCCCTTCTCATGATCACTCATGTTCTGAGCTGCTACGATGATAGAAGAGCCTTCCACAGCTTTAAGCACAGCAGGAAGATCCACATAAGGTGGTGCAATCATTACCTTGGTATCAACGCCTTTTACAGCCTTAGCAAGGGCTCCTGCTAAAGTAGCACCTTCACTAGGTGTCATATTCATTTTCCAATTTCCAGCAATATACGGTTTTCTCATTTTATTTCTCCAATGCCTTTATTCCAGGTAATGTCTTTCCTTCTAAAAATTCCAAAGAAGCTCCACCACCAGTTGATACATGATCAATCTTATCAGCAAGATTAAATTTATTGACAGCTGCTACAGAGTCTCCTCCACCAACAACAGTTATCCCTTTGCAATCAGCAACTGCCTGAGCTACCTTTAAAGTACCATTTGCAAAAGCGTCAAATTCAAAAACACCCATTGGGCCATTCCAAACAATACTCTTTGCATCTTTTATAGCATCGACAATAATATCTACAGTCTTTGGGCCAATATCCATTCCCATAAGGTTTTCTGGAATATCTTGACCATCAATAAGTATAGGTTTACTGTCTTCTTTAAATTCTTCAGCACAAATATGATCAACAGGAAGAATTACATTAACATTTCTTTCTTTTGCAAGTTTAAGAAAATTCTTAGCTGTATCAAGGTAATCATCTTCTTCTAAACTCTTTCCAATAGTATGGCCTAAAGCTTTATCAAAAGTATAAGCCATTCCACCACCAATTACAATTGTATTACAAGTTTTTGAAAGACTTTCAAGAACTGTAATCTTTGAAGATACTTTACTACCACCAATAATTGCTACAAAAGGCTTTTCTGGATTTTCCAAAAGTGGTCCCATGAACTTAACTTCTTTCTCCATTAAAAATCCACCATAAGCTGGTAGAAAATGTGCAACACCTTCAGTAGAAGCATGGGCTCTATGAGCAGTTCCAAAAGCATCATTTATATAAATTTGCCCGTAAGAAGCAAGTTTTTTAGCAAATTCAACATCATTTTTCTCTTCACCAGGATAAAACCTTAAGTTCTCAAGCAATAAAATTTCACCAGCTTTTAAGTTTTTAACTTGCTGGACAACTTCATCTCCAATAACATCATTTGCTTGAATTACAGGTTTACCCAAAAGTTTACTAAATTCAAGACCAACGGGTTTCATTGAAAAAGCAGGGTCTTTTTTACCTTTAGGTCTACCAAAATGACTCATAACAACAAGGCTAGTACCTTTTTGTTCAAGAATATATTTAATTGTTGGAAGGGCTTGAATAATTCTTGAAGCATCTGTCACCTTTCCATCTTTTACAGGAACATTAAAATCAACTCTGATAAGTACTTTTTTACCTGTTAAATCAACATCTTTTACAGTTCTAATTTGCATATTTTCCTCTTTACATTTCAGGCCTGAATTAACAGGCCTGAAAATTAATTTAAATAAAATTATTTTGTAATCTTTTTAGCAAGGTCAACAACTCTTGTGGAATAACCCATTTCATTATCATACCAGCTTAAAAGCTTAAACATATTTGGACCCATTTTCATAGTTAAAAGTGAATCAAAAATAGAGGAGTGGTTGTTAGCAACAATATCTCTTGAAACAATAGGATCTGAAGTATACTCCATGATTCCCTTCATAGGGCCATCAGCAGCAGCTTTAACAGCAGCATTCATTTCTTCGACTGTACAATCCTTCTTTGTAATTACAACAAGGTCAACAATTGATCCTGTTGGTGTAGGGACACGCATTGCCATTCCATTAAGTTTACCTTCAAGTGAAGGAATTACTTTTGCAACTGCCTTAGCAGCACCAGTAGTGGTAGGAATAATAGAACAACCAGCTGATCTTGCACGACGTAAATCAGCATTAGGGCCATCAAGAACAACCTGATCATTTGTATATGAGTGAACAGTTGTCATTAAACCTCTTTCAATACCAAATGCATCATTAACAATCTTAGCAAGAGGTGCAAGACAGTTAGTTGTACATGAAGCGTTGGAAAATGCTACTTTACTGAAATCAATTTGATCATCATTTACACCGCAAACAATTGTCTGATCAATCTCGTCTTTTGCAGGAACTGTAAGGATAACCTTTTTTGCACCAGCAACAACGTGATCTTTATAACCACCTCTAGGACCTTCAGCTGTTCTAAATACACCAGTTGATTCAATAACTACATCAACTTTCAATTCTTTCCAAGGAAGTTCCTTTGGATTCCTAAGTTCAAAAACAGGAATAAGTTTTCCGTCAACTGTAATTCCTTTATCATCATAACTTACTTTTTTCTCATACACGCCATACGTTGAATCATATTTTAAAAGGTGAGCTAAAACCTCGTTGCTGGTTAAATCATTAATACCAACAATTTCAATATTCTTGTCTTCAAAAGCAATTTTAAAAACATTACGTCCGATTCTTCCAAATCCATTAATAGCAATTCTCATCTGAAAATCCTCCGATAACTAAATTTCTTATGTTTACAATATAACTAAGAAAAATAAAATATTCAAGCAAAGCCCTAATATTTACCCATTTTTATTAAATATTTTATTCTATATCGATAAAATTTAATTGATTATGGACTTTTTTTTAAAATGTAAAAGGAAAGATAATAAAGCTTGTTTTCATTTTTCTTTTTATGAAGTAAAATTTATACTAAGTAAGGAGCAATTATGTCTCGAAAACACTACAACATAAACTACAATTGGAATTTTCAAATTGCAAACAAAAAGGAAATTGTCAATTTACCACATAATATTAATGATATTCCACTAAATTACTTTAAACATAATGATATTCACAAAGAAGCCGTTTATTCGAAAGTAATTGAAGTACCAGAAGACTTTTCGAGAGAAAATAACCTATACCTAACCTTTTACGGTATAGGCTCAAAAGCAACAATTTTTTGTAACGATATTCAAATATTTAAAAACTTTGGTGCTTATAATCAATTCTCAGTTGATTTGACAGACAATGCTTTAAACAAAAAAACCTTAAATATAGTGGTTAAAATTAGCAATTTTGAAGATATAACAATTCCTCCCTTTGGTGGTAAAATGGATTATTTAACCTTTGGAGGAATTTATCGAAAAGTATCACTTGATTTACTTAACAAAAACCACATTGAAAATGAAAAGTTTGAAACTGACAGTTCAGGGAACTGTTTTTTTACTTGCTCAAACGATTACAAAGAAAAAGAAAATTTTAAATTTTTTATATCTGAAAAAAACTCAGGGGACAATCTTCAAATTTTTAATCAATCAATTAAAGGATCTCAAAGTATAAAATTTAAGTATTTAAAAGTAAAACTTTGGAGCTTAGAAAATCCAGTTCTTTATAAAGTTATCATAAAAAATAGTAAAGATGAAATAACAAAAATAATTGGTTTTAGACATTGTGAATTCAAACAAGATGGATTTTACCTAAATGATAAAAAAATAAAACTTTTAGGATTAAATCGTCATCAAAGTTATCCTTATGTTGGATATGCAATGAGTGAAAATTTTCAAAAACAGGATGCTCTCATTTTAAAAAACAATGGCATTAATATAGTTAGAACTAGTCATTATCCTCAGGATCCTGAGTTTTTAAACACCTGTGATGAAATTGGGCTTTTAGTTTTTGAAGAAATCCCTGGATGGCAACATATTAATGAAGATCCTATCTGGCTTAGACGAACACAAGAAAATGTTCGACTAATGATACAAAGAGATTTTCATCATCCAAGTATAATCCTTTGGGGTGTAAGAATTAATGAAAGCCAAGATAACCATGAACTTTATTTAAATACAAACAAAATAGCCCATGAGATGGATAATACAAGACAAACGGGGGGGGTAAGATATTTAACCCATAGTGAACTTCTAGAAGATGTCTACACTTTTAATGATTTTAGCCATCAAGGAAACAATCCTGGTTTGAGAGATCCTAAAAAGGTTACTAAAAATAAAAAAGCACCTTATTTAGTTAGTGAATACTGTGGCCATATGTTTCCTGTAAAACGTTTTGATAATGAAAGTAGACGAATGGAATTTGGTCTTAGACATGCTAAAATACTCAACGATATGTACTTAAATGATAGAATTAGTGGTTGTATTGGATGGTGTTTTTTTGATTACAACACCCATGATAATTTTGGAAATGGAGATTTAATTTGTTATCATGGAGTCGCTGATATGTTTCGAATTCCAAAATTTGCCTTTTATATCTACAAAGCTCAAAATTGTAACAAGCCTTTTGTTGTTAGCGGCACTTTTTTTGATGCTGGAGACTTTTCTAAGTTTTATCAAACTCTCTATGTATTCTTTTCAAATACCGATAGTATTAAACTTTATAGAAACCAAGAATATATGGGAGAATATTTTCCTGATTATAAGAATTACCCCGGATTAAAACATCCTCCAATAATTATTAAAAACCTTCTTGAAAATCGTTTGAAAAACCATGGATTTACTAAGAAAAAAGAAATAAAACTTTTAACAAAAATAATTGAAAAAGGAAGACTAAACAGTAATCCAGCTGTAATTCTAAAATATGCTCTACCACTTTCTATAGTTATGCTAAAACACAAACTTTCAATTAAGGAATTAACACAACTTGGAATGGAAGTATCAGATTTTGCCCCTCTTGAAAAACCAGATTGGACTATTGAAGGTATTATAAAAGGTGAAACTGTTTGCAAGCAAACTTTAAATGCCAACAATCCCCTTTCATTAGAAGTCTCTTCTACCCAAACAGAGTTCTCACTCAAAGAATATGAAACTTTTCAAGTAGCGCAAGTTTCTGCAATTGCAATTTTTCCTGGATTTGATTTCCCTGTTCCTTATTGTTTTGAAGCCTTAGCTCTTGAGGCAACAGGATCCATAGAACTTTATGGGACTCCTAATTTAATAAGCCTCCAAGGTGGAACTACTGGAATATACATAAGAACAAATGGAAAAACAGGTGAAGGAAACTTAAAAATAAAGAGTTCAAGATTTCCAGAAAAAAATGTAAGGTTTACAGTAAAAGAATAATTACTTTAAATAATAATTTCCCAATTCTTTGAACTATATGTTTAATTAATTGAGAAATTGCATTTAAATCTTTGCTTACTGTTTTTTAGGTCTTCCTCGTTTACGTTTTGGT
>JBAYZQ010000143.1:0-5888 GCA_041672385.1 Sphaerochaetaceae bacterium
TTGACATATAATACTCCTTGAATTTCTTATGCTAATTTGTATCACAAAATTTTGATTCCTTCAAGACTAAGAATTATTTGAGTAAATTTATTTTAAGAATTATTATTGAAAAAATAAATATTTAATCCCTCTAAATACTAAATTTTTAGTGAAGTAAAAGGAACAACTATCAATTATGTTTATAAATTCATGAAAATTATTCCACTGAGTCCACGTTAGTTGACACCCAGAGTAACTAGGAAAACTGCGAATGAATAAAACAAACAGCTTTTTAAGAATAAAAAATTAAAGTAATTAGAAGAAAATATCCAATCCAAGATTAATTGTTACATCACCGTCTGAGAAAGCTCCAAATTCAGGAAGAATTACAGCAAGATTAATTCCCATTAAGTCAGTTGTATAGCCAATTCCTAAAGTTCCAAGGGCTTTATCCTCAAAATCGGTTTTTGTTGAATAAGGCCCAGAGACTAGGCCTCCTCTTACATCAAAATGAACCAAACTAGTAAGCTGAAAAGAAATCTCCATTCCCAGATTTAAAGAAAATTTGTCAGGATCTAAGAGATTATTGGCTTCAACTATTCCATTGAATACTAAAAATCTTAGTTTGTTTTCAGCGTCAAATTTTGAACCTTCATAACTATAACCAAAACTAAAACCCTGACTTATTTCACTCCATGAAAAAGTAAGAGCATTAGTCTCATTATCGATAATATTACCAAAGACAAAGTTTAGTTTTGAATTTTCATTCATCTTCCAAACACTACTTACATTTACTTTATAAAATACGCTATCAACGATGTTTACATATCTTTCAAGATAGGCCTGCATTATATAGTCCAAAAGAGTGTATTCTTTACGAATGGTAATTTGAAGTCTTTGACTTTTTCCTCCGCCCAAGGCACTTAACCCAAAAGCAAAGTTATCCCAACCAAAGGCCAAAGAAAATCTAATCTTTGTCGAATTAATTGCTGTAAAAATTTCCCTAGGTTCATTTTCATCTTCAGCCTTCATGTCATTTTCTAACATCAAAGATAAAGCAACATTACTTCCAATAAACTGTATGTCATTACTTGAGATAGGATTTTGTATCCATGCATTTGATTGATTTGCTTTGATCTTATCAGGGCTAAAAAGATCAGAATATCGAGTATTAAATCTTAGAGAATTTGAGGTTTCTTTAAAGAATAAAGAAGCTGGGTTGGCAAAAAAAGAATCACTTGAATCAATTAAACTAATAGAAGAATCCCCCATTGCCAAAGACCTGAAATCTAAAGCAAAGAGACTAAACATAACTAAAAGCAATAATAAAAGTAAGCCTAATTTCTTCAAACTTTTTCCCTTGCATCCTTTAGTGCTTCTGCCAATTGATCCGTGCAGGAAGTAGAACGCGTCCCACAGCATATGCCTTTAAGCAGACTTTCTACTTCTTCAACCTTTCGACCTTTGCACAAAGCAGCTATTCCTTTGTGATTTCCATCACAACCACCAAAAAACTCAACCTTTTCAATTTTAGAGTCTTCACTCACATCTATTGTAATCATTTTAGCACAAACACCCTTCGGTCTGTAAACTATTTTTCTATTTTCCATTAAAAAAATATAGCAAAAAATGTATATTTTATCTATAGTAATATTCAAAATATGCTGGTAACATTTAATATATGAAAAATCTTGAAGAACTTTTAAAAGACGTTATTTCTTCCATTGATGTTGTTATTAATCCTCAAAATATTATTATAAATAATATTTGTTATAATTCTAAAAAATGTATTGAAAACTCTATCTTTTGTGCATTGCCACCTTTAACTTCACAAAGTCAAGATGGAAATAATTATATCCTTGATGCTTTAAAAAATGGGGCTAAGGTTATTGTTAGTAAAGATATAAATATAACAAAACAAAACAATATCACCTATATTATTACTGATAGTCCTGCTCTTCTATTTTCTAAACTCTGCTATAGTTTTCATGATAATCCTCAAAAACAACTTAAAATTTTAGGTGTGACAGGTACAGACGGAAAAACAACTACTTGTGAATTCCTTTATCAAATGATGAAGCTTCAAAACCAAAAATGTGGAATATTAAGTACTGTGAGCATGGATTATGGGCAAGGAAGAAGAAGCTCCTCTTATCGCCAAAGCACACCGGAAGCTGATGTTTTAGCAGATTTCTTTTATAAATGTGTCTATAATAAACTTGAATATGTTGTACTAGAAACTACAAGTCATGCTCTTAGCCCTCTTACTTCTCGTATTGCTAATATTGAATTTGACGCAGCTATTTTCACTTCAATAACAAAAGAACATCTTGATTTTCATATTAACTTTGATAACTATCTTGATTCAAAACTAAACCTAGCTAGACAGTTAAAAAAAGGAGCTTTACTAGTAACAAATCCTTTAAGTCCTTATAAAAATAAAATTATTGAAGAATCAAAAACTGTTTTAACAACTGCTCCTTTTTCAATTCAAACACTTAAGCAAGAGCTTGATTTCATGATTATAAGTAAAAATATAAAATTTTGCTATGGAGAAACTTGCTATCTTGAAAACGCAATTTTAGCATATACTGCCTTTACTTCACTACTCAACTTAGACTATGAAAAAAATTTAAAGATTTTTGAAATGTTAAAAAGAGTTGATGGTCGGTTTTTCTTAACAAAAAGAAATACAGTCACTTATATAGTTGATTTTGCACATACAGCCAAGGCTTATGAAAATTTGTTCTCTTTTTTAAGAAAATTGTATCCTGAGGTTTTTATTACAGTAGTTTTTGGAGAAGGTGGCTTCAGAGATAGAGAAAAAAGATGGGAAATGGGCCGACTGGCAACCCATTTTTGTTCAAAGATAATAATTACTGAAGAAGACCCTAGAGATGAAGATCCAGAAAGTATTTATCAGGATATTATTAAACTTGTTGAAAAAAAAGATCTTCCTAAAATAACTCATATTGAAAATCGGGAAATGGCCATCTTAAAAGCCTGCAAAGAAGCTCCAAAAAATAGTTTTGTACTTCTTTTAGGTAAAGGTAAAGAAAAGACTATAGCTCGAAAAAATGGTGTAAAAATACCTTGGGATGAGAAAAAAACTCTTCTTGAAATTATAGATTTAAAGGAAAAAAGATGAAAAATATTGCTTTAATTTATGGTGCAAGATCTTCAGAACATGAAGTTTCAATTAATAGTGCTAAAAATATTTATACTCAACTACAAAAACTTGATTACAACATTCTTTTAATAAAAATAACAAAACAAGGAACTTTTCTCCTAACCGAAGCTGTCTCTTTGGAAAATTCAGGTGAAGAAATAGAAATTAAAATGGGAAGAGGATTCTTTATAAACAATCAAAAACTTTCAATTGATCTTTGTTTTATTATTGCTCATGGCTCAGAAGGAGAAGATGGAAAACTCCAAGGATTGTTGGACATGTTAGACCTTCCCTACACTAGTGCCTCATTATTGGGTTCCGCAATTTGTATGAGCAAAGAGCTTACAAAAATTCTTGTCGAAAAATACATAAATACTGTACCTGGAATTTCTACTTTAGTTTGTCCTACTTTAAATACACTTAAGAATCTTGGAAATAAAATTTTTGTTAAACCTGAAGCAGGAGGTTCCTCCTTCGGAATAAGTTTACTTTCAGAATTAAATAATAATAATATAATTAAGGCTTTTGAAAAAGCAAAAAAATACAGTGAAAAGGTTTTATTTGAAACCTACATAGAAAATCGAATGGAAATCGATTGTGGAGTTTTTCAAGATGGTGAAAATATTCAAGTCACCCTTCCTGGGACTATTACAAACATCCAAGGGCCTTTAACTTACTGTAAAAAATACTCAACCTTAAGTAAAGCTTTTTTTGTTTGTCCTGCACCTATCAGTCAAAAACAAATTTCCAATATTCAAAAACAATCAAAGATTCTCTTTCAAGCTTTAAATCTAAAGGGTTTTGCACGTTTAGATTATTTTCTGGACCTCGATAGTAACATTTTGTATTTAAATGAAATCAATACTATTCCCGGTATGACTGAACAAAGTCATTTTCCAATAATGCTTAAAGAATCTGGAATTCCAATTACTAATTTTTTAAAGGCTTTAATCGAAACAAATATAAGGAAAATTTAATGGGTAGTGTTTTCTTTCATGTTGATATGGATGCTTTTTACGCCTCAATTGAACAATATGAAAACCCAGATTATCGAAACAAACCAATTGTCATTGGGACTTTAGAAAAAAGATCAGTAGTATCAACTTGCTCATATGAAGCAAGAAAGTACCATATTCACTCTGCCATGCCAGCTTTTCAAGCTTACAAGCTTTGCCCTAAGGCCATATTTGTAAAACCCAGGATGTATCATTATGGCAAAATTAGTAAACAAATTATGGAAATTCTTAGTCACTATTCACCAGAAGTTCACCAAGTTTCAATAGATGAAGCCTTTTTAGATATGACTGGTTCTTTTAGATTATTTGGAAAGCCTAAACATGCTGCTTTGTTAATAAAGAAAGAAGTTTTTAATAATACTGGACTTACCATTAGTATTGGAATAGCATCAAATTGTTTTATAGCTAAAATGGCAAGTGATTATAATAAACCTGATGGCTTATGCCTAGTTTCTAGGGGGAAAGAACAGGTTTTTATCGACCTTATTGGATTAAAAAACCTATTCGGAATTGGAAAAAGTACCTGGGCTTTCTTGGAAAAAAAACATCTAAATTCCACTCAAGCGGTTCGTCAACTTTCTCTTGAAGATCTACAAAAAAAGGTAGGAACTTCACTAGGAAACTACCTTTATAAGGCTGTTAGAGGCCAAGATTTGGGACTTTTCATTAGAGATACAAAAAACCATT
This sequence comes from Sphaerochaetaceae bacterium, assembly GCA_041672385.1. Taxonomy (GTDB): domain Bacteria; phylum Spirochaetota; class Spirochaetia; order Sphaerochaetales; family Sphaerochaetaceae; genus JBAYZQ01. The sequence continues at coordinate 4,852 of JBAYZQ010000143.1, forward strand.
CCATTTCAAGTGAAAGAACTTTTTATGATGATATTTATGAAGAAAAACAACTTTTTTCTTGTTTGTTGGATTTATCAGTCGATTTAGGATTTCGTGCTATTGAAGAAAAAGTTTTGGTTAAAACTATTTCAGTAAAAATACGTTATCAAGATTTTTCAACCTTTACTATTCAAAGTACTCCAAATACTGCAATATTGAACACAAAGCAGATTTATGATGAAGCCAAAAAGTTATTGCTGTCAAAATGGATAAAAAGTAAAGGTGTTAGGCTTCTAGGCCTCAGTCTTTCAAAGACTTATAAAGGCGAGACCCCCATTCAAGGAGAATTATTCAATGAAAAAGAAGAAAAGCTACGAGATGTTGATAAAACTATCTATAGCTTAACAAAGAAAGGAATTAAAATTAAGAAAGCCTCTTCTTTAACAAAAGATAAGTAACAATAGTCCTAATACTATCCTATAATAACCAAACACACAAAAACTGTGTTTTTTAACATAATCCATTAGAAATCTAATTACAAAAAAAGAAACCAAAAACGCAACAATTGTACCAATAACAATTATTTCCCACTCGTTTTTAGTAAAGGCTGCCTTAGTTTTTACCACTTCAAGAAAGGAAGCTCCAAACATAACTGGAAGAGCCAAGAAAAAGCTAAATTTAGCTGCTACTGACCTGTCGAGAGATACTAACATACCTCCAATAATAGTAGATCCACTTCTACTAGTTCCAGGGATAAGTGCTAAAACTTGGAAGAAACCAATTTTTAGAGCATCTAAAAAACTAATCTGCTCAATACTGGTAATTTTGTAATGAAAATTATTTTTTTTATGAAGTTTTTCAATAAGAATAAAAACAATTCCATAAAAAATCAAAGCAATACTGACAACCTTTACATTAAATAATTTACTGGTAATTGAATCTTCAAAAAGAAATCCAAAAACCGCTGCAGGTACTGAAGCTACAGCAATTTTTGCCCATAATAGCCAAATTTTTCTTTCTTTTGGCCAAAGTTCTTTAATGAATAAAACTAATACTGC
>JBAYZQ010000144.1:0-5840 GCA_041672385.1 Sphaerochaetaceae bacterium
ACATTGAAATAGAATATCTTAAGAATGAATTGGTCCCCTATTTCATGTATCAAGGAAATCTTGATTTATTGAAAACTAAATGTATAACAATTGGTGGAACTCGAACTCCAAGCCATTGGGGAATAGATGAATGTAAAAGAGTTTCTTCCTATCTAGGAAGTAAAAACTTTACACTTGTATCAGGACTGGCTAAAGGAATTGATACCATAACTCATAAAAAAGCTTTAGAATTGGGTATAAAAACTATTGCAGTAATTGCAACCCCAATTAATAAATTTTACCCTGCGGAAAATAGAAAACTTCAAAATCAAATTAGTAAGTAAGGATTACTAATTTCTCCATTTGCACCAAATACTATAACAAAAAAATGGCATTTCCTTTTAAGGAATAAGATTATGGTAAATATAAGCTTAGCTAGTATTGTTATTGAAGCCTTTGATAAAGGAGGTTCTACTAAGATGGCTGAATATTCTAATTTTATAAATAAACCCATTTTTACTTCAAATTTCTTTTATAAGAATAACATTACCACTTGGCAAAAGATGATGAAAGATATCTACATATACAAAAATTATGAAGAAATTACAAAAACTATTGAAAACTCTAATTTTGGAAAAACAATAAAAAAGAAATTACAAAAAGAATTTTTTTTATAAAAATAATAAAAATCCTGCTATAATAAGCTATGAATAAAAAAGAACTTAGAAAATTTTGGATAGAAGAACTAAAAATAACTCAAATGCCTTCAGCTCAAGATGTAAAAAAAATACTATGTAATAACCCACTTATAGAAAAATCTGATAATATATTTGCCTACATTCCATTTAAAACTGAAATAAATATAAAAGATTCTATTGAAGAACTATTGAAAACTAAGAACGTATTTCTTCCTATTTGTTTCAAAGAGCGAATTCTTAAATTTTGCCAAATTGACCAACAATGGAAGGATAATCTTGAAAGGACAGAAAATAAAACTTTAATTCCAAAAAATAGAGAAATTACACCATTAGAAAAGATAAAAGGCCTTACAATAATACTTATTCCAGGATTAGCTTTTAATAAAGAAAAATACCGCCTCGGTCGAGGAGGCGGTTATTACGATACACTTCTTGAGAAACTAAAAGATAACAGTAACTTTTATTCAGTCGGTCTATGCATGGAAAAACAAGTTATCACAGACTTTAGTCCGGACTCTTTTGATAGACCCGTAGATGAATTAATCATCATTTAAATATTCCATTAGCTTCACAATTTTTTCATCCAAATCTTTTTTCTTGGAAGTAATCTGCTCATAAGTTAAATCAAAAAAATCGTCTTTCAAAGCTAGAAGTTCTTCCCTTAGTTCAGGACAATGGAAAAGACAGAGAATGGCTGAAATTTTTCGAACATAAATGTCATAGCGTATAGGATTACTAGCAAATACAAAAATAAAATGTATTCTATTTCCAGAAGGCCATAAAACACCTTCTCTAGAAATTCCAAGCCCAGCATAAGTGTGTTTTACACCTATTACTTTTCCATGAGTAACTACAACACCATGACCAATTTCAGTTGATCCTATCTTTTCCCTAATTAAAACAGCTTTTTCAAATTTCTTTATATCTTTAAGAGCCTTGAAAGCATGACAATTGAAGATAATCTCTTCAATTGCACTTTTCTTATCCTGAGACTTTACTAAACATAAATTATCGAGAAAACTCATTTATTATCCTATTTTTTTAAAAATTCATTCATTGACTTAGCGGCCTGCCTGCCTTGGCCCATAGCTTTGATAACAGTAGCTGCTCCCAAAACAATATCACCTCCAGCATAAACACCTGTAATAGAAGTTTCCATTGTTTCTTCATTAACAACAAAATTTCCTCTTCTATTAGTTTCAATTTCAGGAGTTGTTAGTTTTATAAGTGGATTTGAATTATTACCAATGGCAACAATTACTGTATCAAACTCAAAAACTTTTTCAGTTCCCTTAATTTCAACAGGTCTTCTACGTCCAGAAGCATCAGGTTCACCAAGTTCACAAGTAATTAATTTAACCCCAGTAACTCTTTGTCTTTCATCAGCACAAACTTCAAGAGGGGAATGAAGGAATAAAAACTTTACACCTTCTTCAATTGCATGGTGAACCTCTTCTCGTCTTGCTGGTAACTCTTCTTTACTTCTACGATATACAATAGTAACATTTTCAGCCCCAAGTCTCAATGCTGTTCTAGCAGAATCCATGGCAACATTTCCACCACCAAAGACAGCAACGTTCTTTGAAACAAACTGTGGAGTCTTGGAGTTTACCTTATCGTAGGAATACATCAAATTACTTCTTGTAAGATACTCATTAGCACTAAAAACACCAATATTGTTTTCTCCAGGAATATTTAAGAACTTTGGTAGACCGGCACCAGTACCAATAAAAATAGCGTCAAAACCATCTACATTCAATAATTCTTGAAGTTTTCTTGTCCTTCCAACAAGGAAATTGGTTTCTATATGAACTCCCATTTTCTCAAGTTTATTAAGTTCTTTTGCTACTATTTCTTTTGGCAATCTAAACTCAGGGATTCCATAAACAAGAACACCACCACCTTTATGAAGAGCTTCAAACATAAAAACTTCATGTCCAGCTTTTCTTAAATCTGCAGCAGCAGAAATTGAAGCAGGTCCAGATCCTACAACAGCAACTTTTTTACCTGTTGAAGCTTCTATTTTTGGAAGATTTTCATTACCTTGTTCTCTCATTACATCTGCAACATAACGTTCAAGTCTTCCAATTCCAACGCTTTTGTCAACATCTTTAAACATTTTACCAACAGTACAATATTTTTGACATTGGCTTTCCTGAGGACATACACGCCCACAAATAGAAGGTAAAAGACTACTTTCGCTTATTACATCATAAGCACCTTCAACATCCTTCTCCGCAATTTTCTTAATAAAAGCAGGAATATCGATTCTTACTGGACAACCCTCAATACAAGGTTTTGTCTTACACTGTAAACATCTATTTGCCTCAAGAATGGCTTGTGAGTCAGTATAACCCAAGGCAACTTCATCCATATTTAATACTCTCTGTTTAGGATCTTGTGTCATCATGTCCTGAGCAGGAATTTTTATCTTTTCTTTTTGTGAATAACTATCTTTTAAAAGGCTTTTTGCCTTTGTCTCGACTTCTTCTCGGTCTAGCATCTTATGCTTCTCCTTCAGCTAATTTCAAATCTAAATGACATTTATGATGAGCTTCACCTTCCTGTGGTTTATAAGTTCCAAGGCGATTCAATACATTATCCCAATCAACTTTATGACCATCGAATTCTGGTCCATCAACACAAACAAATTTTGTTTCCCCACCAATATTAACTCTACAACCTCCGCACATTCCGGTACCATCAATCATTATTGTATTTAGAGAAACAGTAGTTTTAACATTAAATTCTTCAGTGGTTTTTGCACAGAACTTCATCATTATAGGAGGTCCAATAGCAACAACTTCATCAATCTTTTCCTGCTGGCACAATTCCTTCAAAGGAACAGTTACAAGAGCCTTCCTTCCATAAGAACCATCATCAGTTGTAATAATTAAATCAGGATCTATTTCTCTCATCTTATCTTCCATAATAACGAGTTCTTTATTCCTAGCTCCAACAATAATTCTTACTTTATTTCCAGCAGCTTTCATTGCTTGTGCAATTGGATAAAGAGGGGCAACCCCAATTCCACCACCAACACATACAACAGTACCGACCTTGTTAATTGTTGTAGGATTTCCTAAAGGTCCAAGGATATTTTCAATAGAGTCTCCAACTTCTTTCTTTGCTAGAAGATGAGTACTTTCTCCGACTGTCTGAAAAACAATCTGAATTGTTCCTTTTTCACTATCTGCATCAGCAATAGTTAGAGGTATTCTTTCATTGTATTTTCCACCAAGTTGAAAAATAATAAATTGCCCGGCTTTACGCTCTTTTGCAATTTTATCTGCCTCTATCTCCATCCAGAAAACTTCTTTTGACCATTTCTCTTTCTTTAATATTTTATGCATTAATTCCTCCAACTACCGGTAATTAAATATACCATTTTAAATATAACAAAAAACTATACAAGCGGAAAGCTACATTCGTCAAAATAGCTATTCTAGGCTTAAGTTTTCTGAAAACGAGAGTTTTGAAAATTTACTTAACTCGAAAGTGATTATACCTTAAAGAAACAGTTTTAGTAAACACATTAACAGATATTTAGATATTTAAATATTGATATAAAAGTATGCTATTTCTTAATAGCGACGTTAAATATAAAAAGAATATCATTCTTTAAGAGTATTTTTCCATTACTTTTAGGATGAAATATAGCTTAATAAATACTCTAATTAGTGAATATTTTCTTCATTCCAATCCACATTATTAGTGAATTAGTTCAAAAGTTTAGGTACAAGAAAACTAGAGTCTATTTTCTATTTAAATTTTAACATACTTTATCCTTCAAAAATACATCTAAACAAAATCGCTTCACACTGAAAACAATCTAATTTAAATCTCACAATCATATTGACATCTTTTTAGATTTACTTTAGACTCCATTCTAGTCGACGCAGGGTAGAGCAGTTGGCAGCTCGTTGGGCTCATAACCCAAAGGTCGCAGGTCCGAGTCCTGCCCCTGCTAAATAATGATGGAAGAATTAAAAAGAAGACCCGGATCGGGCGCTTTTTAAATGCAGTTTTCTAAACATCGGTGAGCAATCCATTCCGCCTCATAGGAGAGCAGAATTGGTTGCCTTTTTTTTAGTTTAAATAAATGGAATATTCAAAAATACAAAAAATTTAGATACTAAAAAAGTCCTAATCATCAAGATTGGGACTTTTTTTATTTTTTACTTAATAATTTTAGTTTTGTTTTATACTTGTGTATAAGCAATTGTTACAGTTGCTGTATAAGAGTCAGCTGCTAAAGTTGCTTTATCTGCCCAACTTACTGAGAAGGTTCCTACTTCAAAAGCTGTATTATAACCTGCTGTAAAGGCAACTGAATAACCATCGTTTGAACCATTATCTGTTGCTCTTGAATCTGTTGCTGAAACAGAAGCTGAAGTAATTGAGAGTACATTTCCTTCATGTAAATTAGCACCATACCAATCTGAAACTGTAATATCAATATCAATTGCAGCTGGAATAGAACCAAAGTTCATAATATTGTCTGAATTAATTTTAAAAGTTGTTTTTCCAGTTGCAGATGCATCCAAACCTGTAATAGGAGTTGTAGCTGATAGAGTGAATAAATAATCCTTTGCTGGAGCTACTGTTGATTTCAAGGTAACTGTATTTCCTTCTGTTGTTGCTGCGAAAACTGCGAATGCTGCTACTAGTAAAACTGCTAAAATTGTTAATGTCTTTTTCATAATGTAATTCCTTAATGTTTATTTGTAAGTTCTTATTCATCCCTTACTCTCATTATCATATTGAAAGTCATTACCTATGTCAATAGTTTTTTATTAAAATTTATATTTTTTATGTTATTATTCATGCAACATTTTATAACTTCTTCATTTATAAATATTTATGTAGTATTTTTTTATTTTATACTTATGACATATACATACCTTATGCCACAACAGATTTATAAAAAATAATATAATTAATTTTTTTTGGATTACCTTTTAACATTTTTTTATTAACTTATGACATAAAGATTGAAATTAAATGGTTACAAAGAAACAAAATGTTTTAATCTTTATTTATAAGCCTTCTTTAATAACTATTAGATTAGGTTGAATTCAGAAAAAGCCTTCAGTTGCTTTTGTTAAAAACCCTTAATTATATCTTTTATGATAGAAAGGCTTGCTTACAAAAGGAGTAACT
>JBAYZQ010000145.1:0-5812 GCA_041672385.1 Sphaerochaetaceae bacterium
GCTGTTTATGCTAAGTTTAACTCGTCCCATGGATCTCTCCTTATTGGTGGTTGTAAACTTAATATTAACAGAGTTTTGTGGGACTTTCTTTATATTTTTTCGTGGACACTTTATCTTACTCTTCACACATATTTTAACTAAATTATTTTTTTCTTGCAAATACTGTTGTTTGCGTTTATTATTTTTAAATGCAAGATATTTTTCCAGAAATTGAGAGATTTGATATGGCATTAAAACCAATAAAAACAAAATGGTATTTAATGCCTTTAGTTTGGGTGCTTTCTTTTCCAGCTTTTTATTCTCATAAAGTAATTTTAAAGAAAACAAACATTAAAGGTTTAAAACCTCCATACATTCTTCTTTGTAACCACAATGCTTTCATGGATTTTAAAGTTGCTTCAGTAGCTTTGTTTCCAAAAAGGGCAAATTACGTTGTTGCAATTGATGGATTTTGGAAGAGGGAAAAACTTTTAAGAAATGTTGGTTGTTTATGTAAAAGAAAATTTACAAGTGATTTTAATTTAGTTAGAAATTTGCAATATGTCATTAAACAAAATGGGATTGCAGTAATTTACCCTGAAGCTCGTTATTCTTTATGTGGTACAAACGCAATTCTTCCTTCCTCTCTGGGTAAATTAGCACGCTATTTAAAAGTGCCTGTGGTGACTTTAATTTGTCATGGGCATCATATAAATACTCCTTTTTGGAATTTAAGAGAGAGAAAACTAAAACATACTGAAGCGGAAATGAAGTTGTTGATTGATGCTAAAGAAATAAAAACATTGTCATTGGAGGAAATTAATGAAAGAATTAATTCTTCTTTTACCTATGATGATTATTCTTGGCAAAAAGAGAAGGGAGTGAAAGTTACTGTTCCTTGGAGAGCAGAAAATCTACACAAAGTTCTTTATAAATGTCCTCACTGTAATGCAGAATATAAGATGAACTCAAAGGGAACAAAATTGTATTGTACTTCTTGTAAAAAAGAATGGGAATATACTGAACTAGGAGAATTAAAAGCCGTTGATGGGGAAGATTACTTTACACATATACCTTCTTGGTATGAATGGGAGAGAAAAGAAGTAAGAAAAGAAATAGATGAAGGTACGTATTCTTTTTCTTCAACTGTCCATACTATGGCTTTACCAGATGCTTCTGATTTTATTGAAATTGGAAAAGGAACGCTTTCCCATGATATAAATGGATTTGCTTTTAGTGGAAAATACAATGGAGTTGACTATTCTTTGAAACAAGATCCTAAAGGATTATATTCAGTTCATATTGAATTTGATTATTTAGGGAAGTTTGGTGATTGTATTGATTTAAATACTATGAATGATACTTTCTATATTTTTCCTGAAGGGGAAGATTTTTCTGTTACTAAAATTTCATTAGCAGTAGAAGAAATTTATAAGAAATTATCTTTGAATTAAATAATCCTCATAATGGGTTTTGTCCCATTATAAGGAAATTTTCACTTTCTTTTAAACAAATAGATTTAAAAACTTTTGATTAATGGTATCTACTAAGCCCATATCTGTTATTTTTATCGTTGGAACTACTGGCAGTGCAGCAGTGAATAACCTCATGATTGGATTTTCGTTTTTGATTCCAACTTCTTTCAAGAATTCATTCATCCTTTTTACCTTAGGAACTAATTCTTCGGGGTCTAAATTAGATAGCAAGCCAGCAATTGGAAGTGCGACTTTTTCTAATTTATTTTCATGAACATATACAACACCGCCCTTAAGTTTTTTAATTTCTTCAATAGCAGTTTTTGCATCTTCAATGTCGTTGAAGACTACTGTAAGATTATGTGAATCATGGCTCACGGTTCCAGCGAGTGCTCCTTCATTTAGATGAAATTTTTCTGTAACGCCAACAAAATAATTATCACAATTCTTATGTCTATTTACCACTGCAATAAAATTTAATTCTTCATGACCTTCCAAACTTAAGAATCCATCTTTGACTGGTAATTCTACTATTTTTTGTTTGGTGATAGAAGAATCTAGAGATTCATATTCAATAACCGTTGTTTTTATTGTTCCATTTTCAATTGGAGCTTTTATTTTTAGATTAGAACAATCAAAATTATCTACAAATACAGTATTTTTGGTTTCAACTGAATTAGTATATTTTTCAAATTCTTTTACCATCTTATTATCTTTAGCTACCAATACACCTTCAAAAAACACATCACTTACTCTTACATCATTTTTATTCTCTATAAAGTTTAAATTGGCTACATAACCTGGAGCTATAGCTCCTATATGCTTTAATTTAAATTGTAGAGCTGGAATAATTGTAACTGATTTTATGGTTTCTTCAAAAGAGCGACCTGAGGAAATTGCACTTCTTATACAATCATCTAGATGACCTCTTTTTAATAGTTCTTCAGGTTCTTTATCGTCGGTACATAATGTCATTCTATCAAAGGTATCAATATCTTTAACAGCATTGACAAGACAGTTAATATTTCTTGCAAAAGAACTGTCTCTGGCATCAACTACCATTCCATAACGAAGTGCCTGTAATGCATCCTTACCGGTATAAAATTCATGGTTACTTTGAGGTCCGGCGCATAAATAGGCTGAAATTTCTCTTGGATCTTCGCCAAAAAAGTGTCCTTGGATAAAGACATTCTTTTTTTCGGCTACTTCCAAAATATCAGTCATTCGTTGGCTGTTATTAAGTACTCCATAATAATCCATCACCTCTGCTAACCCTAGGACGTTTTCTTTATCAAGAAGGTATTCTATCTCCGGTGCATTAAATACAGCGCCAGAGGTCTCTAAACCAGGAACGGCAGGAACACAGGAAGGAGCTAGAATATATTGGTTCATATATGTGTGTTTGCCTGCTTCAATCATGTATTCAACACCTTCAATTCCCATGACATTTCCTATTTCATGAGGATCAGTAACTACCGTAGTAGTTCCCTTGGGAATTACTACAGTAGAAAAGTTCTGAGGTGTTAACATACTACTTTCAATATGCATATGAGAATCAATGAAACCAGGTACAACTATTTTATTTTTAGCGCAATAAGTTTTTTTAGTTTTTCCTTTTCCAAAGTATTCTTTACGTTGTTCGATGTATGCTATATAACCGTTTTTTATGTAGATTTCACCAGGATAAGTTTCTTTTGTAAATACATTAAATATATTTGCATCAGTGATTATCAAATCACAGTCAATCCTATCCATGGCGCAATCTACTAGTTCTTTCTTTTCTTCTTTTGTTAAGATTTTCATTATTTTTCCTTATACTATGAAATATAAAAGTAATAATACTGATAAAATATAAAGCCCAATTTTAGTTTTTTTACCTTTTCCTGTAAGTAAATTAATAAATACTTGTGCGATAATTCCACCTGCAATTCCTGCAGCAAAATCTGCAAAGAAAATCGTAAATGCTAATGTAATAAATGGACCAAAAGCTGTTTCTAAGGAAGAGAAGTCAATTTTAACAATATCACAAATCATTAAATAACCAATATAAATAAGTATTGGAGCTGTTGCGGCTGTAGGTATTATTGAAACAAGTGGAGCCAATACCAATGCTAGCAGGAAAAATAAACCTGTAACAACAGCTGTAAATCCTGTTTTTCCACCGGATTCAACTCCTGCTGCTGATTCAACATATGTAGTAATTACCGTACAACCAAACATTGCACCAACTACTGTGAATACTGAGTCTACTAAGAAAGGTTTATCAATTTCAGGTAAATTTCCATCTTCATCCAACATGTTAAGTCTTCCACCTAAGCCAAGAACTGTTCCTAAAGTAGAGAAGAAATCACCAAAAAAGGTAGCGAAAAGCAAAGTTATAAACATTGGTTTCATTATTGCAGAAAGTTTAAAATCAAATGCCAAGTTGCTAACAGAAGAAAAATTTGGAAAAGAAAAGGAGATGTTTGTATTAGTAATTCCAAGAGGAATTCCTAATAAGGTAACAATTATTACAGAGTATAAAATACCACCTTTTATTTTTTTGCTTTCAAAGGTAATTATTAGTAAAAATCCTAATATAGCTAATAATACGCCAGGTGAAGAGAAATCTCCCATATGTAAGCCATTTGAAAAATTAGCTATTCCAGAGTTAGAAAAACCTAAATAAGCTAAGAAAAATCCTATAGAGGCTCCTATAGCAATTTTAATATCTTTAGGTATTAATTCTACAATATACTTTCTTATTCCAAGAATTGTTAATGCAACAAAAACAAGACCTGAAATTAAAGTTACTGTCATCATGGAAGTAAAAGAAATTTGATTGGCTTGCAACATTCCACCTAATAAGAAATTTATTCCCATACCTGTAGATAAAGCAAATGGGAAGTTTGAATAAATTCCCATTACGATTGTAGCAACTCCTGAAACTAAAGCAGTTAAAATGAAAATAGCTGTTCTAGTGATAATAACTCCATCAATGTCTACAAAAACATCATTTACACCAATAATAGCAACTGGCTGCAAAAATAATACATAGACCATCGTAAGGAACGTCGTTAACCCTGCAAGAATTTCGATTTTATAGCTGGTATTACGGCCTTTAAAATCAAAAAACTTATTGTCTTTTTCTAATTTTTTCATAAAATTCTCCTAATTCGTAGAGTGTAGAAATATCAAAGATTGTTGTCAATACCCATTTTTTTGAATTTTTCTTTATATAGTAAGGAATTATTTGATTGAATTTTGTTTTAGTTTGTTGCAAATTTGTTAAGAATCTTCAATTAGAACGGTTTAAATCAAGGGTGAGACAAGACCTTTTTTTTTACAATTTTTCATGAAAAAAAAGTAAAAATAATTATTAATTTTATTTAAAACAACAAATTGCAACAAATTATTTTAAAAATGCTTTAATTTATTGCTTTTTAATTTTATCTTGTTAATCTGCAGCCATTATCTATTAATAGTTTTTGAAGATCTTTAATTTTAATATTCTTAAGATTGTTTGAATTCTTACAACAAAGAGATACTGCTAATCCAGCTGCAATACATACTGGAATTTCTCTAAAACTAAAAAAGGGAGAAATTCTTAGCATTGTTGGAGAAAGTGGTTGTGGAAAATCAACACTCTGCAAAACAACTTGATGCGTACCACCAATATATACTTTCAATTAAAATAAGAGATTAATGGTGGTAACATCAATTTGGTAAAGGGCTTAGTTGAAACTCTGCTTTGTAGTCTAAATATGGGTGCAGATGGTGGAATAGGAACTATATAAAATATTAGCTCTATTAAAAGGGATATTAAAAAGCCGAAGAGATGAAGCTCAATCACTTAAAAAATAACTTCAAGATATTGGGGTTGACTTTTGAAAATATCGTAATTTTTATCCAAAAGTATATTTACTTCTTAAAGAGGCAAGGTTTGATTAAATTTTTTGAAAGCAAAAACATCAATTTTCAACTTAATATGTCAAAGTTTTTATAAAGTAACTGAGAAATGGTAAATTCTTAAAATATTTACTGTAATATTTTAATTTTTAGTTTATAAAAGAAGCAGAATTATTATTTTATCAACCTTGAGAATTCATTATAATTTAAGCTTTTGCTTAAAGAAATAGGTATAATTTTCTCCATAATGCTAAAGTTATAATCAGATTTTATGAACTAAATCTTATTATTCTTTTAATTGTTCTATTGCACCTAAAACTAATTGGTAGCATGTTTTTGCGGTTTGAAGAGTCAGTGAAAAGTTATTTTCCAAATGTTTCCTATTATGGCTATTCGCTAAATCGAGTGGGTAGAACTACATGATAGTAGCCTTTGGAAGTTGAAGATTTCCACAAACAAAGTAAATCATA
>JBAYZQ010000146.1:0-5788 GCA_041672385.1 Sphaerochaetaceae bacterium
CCTAGCCCTTCATGCAATTAAAATGATAAGCAAATATCTTCTTGATTCTTATGAGGGTAACAAAGAAGCAAGAGAAAGAATGCATAATGCTCAGTGTTTAGCTGGTATGGCTTTCAGTAGTGCATTATTAGGTATTGTTCACTCAATGGCTCATAAAACAGGAGCAGCTTATTCTGGTGGACATATTGTTCATGGATGTGCTAATGCAATGTATCTTCCAAAGGTAATTAAATTCAATGCAGTAAATCCTGAAGCAAAAACTCGTTATGAAGAGATTTCTACTTTCCTTGGTCTTGAACCTACAGTGGATGCTCTTATAGCTCATTTGTTAAAAATGAATACTCAATTAAGCATTCCAACATGTATTAAAGAGTATGAAGGTTCAATTATTGATGAAAAAGAATTCTTAGAAAAACTTGACAAAGTTGCAACACTTGCTGTTGGAGATGCTTGTACTGGAAGTAACCCTAGAGAGATTAATCCAGAACAAATGGCAAAACTATTGAAAGCTTGTTACTACAATACAGAGGTAGACTTCTAATAATTAGAAATCCAAACAAAAGCCTGAAGGACCCGCTCTTTCAGGTTTTTTTATTTGCCTTTATTTCACTTTATGCTTATACTATTAATAAGGAGTGAATTATGGATGATATAAAGACAACAACAGCAGGACTTGGGGACATGTTTCCAGAAATGACAGTTAAAACTACTCAAGGTGTTAAACACCTACCTGAAGATTATAAGGGAGAATGGGTAGTTCTTTTCAGCCACCCTGGTGATTTTACCCCTGTATGTACAACGGAATTTATTGGATTTTCAAAAAAAATGAAAGAATTTGACGCTTTGAATACTAAACTAATTGGTCTTTCAGTTGATCAGCTTCAATCACATTTGAAATGGGTTGAATGGATTAATGCAAACTCTGACACAACTATAAAGTTTCCTATCATAGCAGATGAACTTGGAATAGTAGCCACAAAACTTGGAATGCTACACAAGGCAAAAGGGACAAACACTGTTCGTGCAGTTTACATCTTAGATGATAAAGGCGTAATAAGACTAACAATGTTTTATCCACAGGAAGTAGGACGAAGTGTTAATGAAGTTCTTAGAGCTCTTAAAGCACTTCAAATTTCAACTAAGAATGGTGTAGCTTGTGCCGAAAATTACCCTGATAACGATTATATTGGAAAGAATAAAGTTATTATTCCTCCAGCATCAACCGAAAAGGAAATTGAACAACGCAAAGAAGCTGTAAGAAAAGGTGAATTAGAATCCAAAGATTGGTGGCTTTGTTACAGAAATCTTTAAACCTTACTTTTTTAAACACAAACCTATCTTTTTATTAAGATAGGTTTTTTTTAAGATCTTTTATAATAAAAGATACAAGTCCAGAGTAATCGTCTAAATCAAATTGATTACAAGAACAATTTAATTTTTCATCACTACAAATTGCAAAGCAATCATTAGCATTTATTCGCAAAGGATTACCACTATTTTTCCTAAAAATTCCAATTTTCTTCCAGTTTCCATGAGAATATCCTTCGCTCAGAATTAAATCCACACCTTCAATTCGATCTAATACCTTATTAATATCTACAAATCTATTCTCAATGAAAGCACATTTCGAAGAGGAAAGAACCACAGTAATATCGCTACCTGCTTTACTCATCCGGTAGCTATCCTTCCCTTCTTTATCAATTTCAAAATCATGAGCATCGTGTTTTATTGCAGCAACTTTATAACCCCGTTTTTTTAGTTCTTTAATCAACTCAACCATAACAGTAGTCTTTCCAGTTCCAGAATAGGCAATCAAACTATAAACCGGTATTTTCATATTATTATTCCACTATAATTTCAAACTTTTCTTTTGTTAAATTATTATGATAGAATAAATTAAAGAATTTGCGAGCTTCATCATAAAAATTAAAAGAACATTCTTCTGGGTATAAAGTAGTTTCTAACCAAAACATTCCAAGATAGCGTTGTACTGAAGGTGGAAAGCCCAACCAATTATAAGGACTACTTGGAACTTCATAGAAATTTCCCGTTCTTATGGCTTTCAAACCTCGCCAAATATAATTCCTTGAAACCTTTGAGTAAACTGATCCAGGGGCAAAAAGAATAACCTCTGGTTGCCAAATCAAAAGCTGCTCCATGTCAATTTCATTCCCTGTTCCCTTGGAAGTTGGATTATCAATAACAGCAATATTATCAGTAAGTAAATTTAAAAGTTCTGCATGGTAAGATTGATTTGCTATTACATTAAGTCCTTTATCTCCCAAAAGATAAACACATTTCTTTTTACTAATACCTTCAAGATCTTTTAATACCAAAGAATAAGTACTTTCACAGTATTGAGCAAGTGTTTCAGCTTCTTTTTCCATATCAAGTAATTTACCTAGTTGGCGGAAGGCTTCTCCATAACTGTCCAAATAACAGGAAATATGAACCGTTGGAATATTTGTCTTTTTTTGAATATCATTCATGTCCTCTATAATACTACCCTTTGGTTCTCCCATATCAATTATCACATCCGGGTGAGTTGATAGTAAAGATTCCAGGTTAAGTTTCCCATGGGTTCCATACAGTTGTCCTAGAATTGGAAGACTTTGGTATTTTTCGGGAAAAACTTCTTTTTCTTCTTCGGTCATGGTAGTCGAAAATCCCACTAGTTTATCAGGGGCAAGAGCAAAAACCATCATTTGAGCAAGTGGCCCAGTAACCACAACATTTTGAATTTCTTCTTTTTTCAAATCAACTTTTCTTCCAGTTGAATCGGTGAAACTGTAACTCATTGCTGAAAAAACAACCAAGGTAACAAGCACCATAACTAGTAAAAATTTTTTCATAATACTCTCCTAATTTATCATAAAAGTCGGTGCCATAAAACGGATTTTGTCTTTATAAAGGCTTACCATCTCTACATCTACTTTGTACATTTTTTTTATTAACGCACTATCCATTATTATTTTTGGATCTCCATTTGCTAAAATCTTTTTATCCTGTAATGCTACAATACGGTCAGAGAACATAAAAGCCTGTTCGGGATTATGGGTTGAAAGAATAACGGTTAATCCTTTTATTGCCAAATTTTTAACTTTTTCTAATACTTCTAACTGGTTCCCATAATCAAGATTGGCAGTTATTTCATCTAGAATAAGAACTTTAGTATTCTGTGCAATTGCTCTAGCTATTAGAACTAGTTGTCTTTCCCCACCACTAAGATTTTGATATTCTCGATCTTTTAAATAGTAAATACCAAGATCTTTTAAAGCTTCTTCAACCACTTTTTTTTGAGTTAATCCAGGGCTTTGCCATGCTAAAGAAGAGCTACTAGTTCCCATTAAAACCATCTCAAAAACACTATAATTGAAAGAGGGATAACTGGATTGAGGTACATATGCTATCATTCTTGATAGTTCATGTTGATTTAAGTTTTTAAGTTTTTTATCCTCAATTATTATATCGCCCTTATAGTGTTTAAAAAGGCCTAAAATGCATTTGAATAAGGTTGATTTTCCTGCTCCATTTGCTCCTAAAAGCGAAGTAATTTGACCTTGTTCGGCTTTAAAGCTTATATTTTCTAAAATCGGTCGCTCTGCATATTTAAAAGAAAGATTTTTGACTTCTACACTCATTTCTTTTTCCCCTTTCTAATCATTAAATACAAAAAGAAGGGTGCCCCAACAAAAGAGGTAAGAATACCAAGTGGAATCTCAGAAACCAATAAATTCCTTGCTATATCATCTACTAAAAGAAGAAATAATCCGCCCATCAAAGCAGAAATTGGAAAAAGTTTCCGATAATCATTTCCTACTAATTTTCTCGCTAAATTAGGAATTACAAGACCTACCCAGCTTATTACACCACAACAAGCTACTGTAGAACTAGTAATAAGGGTTGCACAAAACAATGCTAATATACGAAGTTTTGAAGTATTAACACCAATACTTCTTGCTTCATCTTCACTTAAGGTTAATATATTTAATCTCCAACGGAAGATGAAAAGAGGAATAAAACCAATTAATAATGGCACTAAAATAAAAAGTAGATTTTCATAACTACTCCCACCTAAACCTCCCATTAACCAATATGTAATCTCAGGAAGTTTATCATTTGGGTCGGCTATCAATTTAATCAAACTAGTGGAGGCTGAAAATATTGAACTTATCATAATTCCAGCTAAAATGATGCTCAAGATTTGTTTATCTCCAAATCGACTTCCAATTAAATATACTAAAAAGATAGAAAATAACCCAAAAATAAAGGCAGAAGAAAATACTAGGTTTTCTGGTAAAGATATTAATATTCCAAGAACTGCTCCAAAAGCAGAGGCTGAAGAAGTTCCAAGAACATTTGGTGAAGCCATGGGGTTCTGAAAAACTCCTTGATAAACACATCCAGAAATTGATAAGCCCATCCCAACTAAAACTGCAATTAGTATTCTAGGAAGTCTTATCCCAAACAAAACCAGTTCAACTTCTATTTTCCAATCCTGTTTTATAGTAATGATTTTAGAAAGTAGAATTTTGATAATAGTACCTATGCTAATATTATAACGACCTAGTCCAAAAGAAAAAATCATTGTAAACAGTAAGACAATTATCAAAGAAAGGATAACAAGAGAAAATGTTGCCTTAGATTCTTTTTCCACAGATATCTCCAAATGTTAAGTCTTCCGTAGAAAAAGAAATAAAACAATACACAGAAAAACCCCAGTAAAAATACAGGTGATTTTCCCTCCTTTTCAAACACGGAAGGCTTTACCGTTTTCAGTAAAACCCTAAAAACCCATAAAATGGATTTCGGTCTAAAAACCTTAGATTACCCTTAGGTTAATAGACTCGGAGTCGAAAATCATTATATTATGTGAGATTTTTAAAAGCAAGTATAAATTTTAGTAAAATTACTTACATTCTCTAATCCAACCCTCAGGAGCTTCTATCTCCTGCATTTGAATACTTGTTAAAGTATCAAATAATTTTTGGGTTATTGGACCAGGATTCTCCATACCAGTTGGGAAGTAAATGTCGTTGTCTTTAGAATGAACCATTCCAACAGGACTAATAACAGCTGCGGTTCCACAAAGAGCACATTCTGCAAAATCTTTAACTTCTTCAAAGGCTACTGGTCTTTCTTCAATTTCCAAATTTAACAAATCCCGAGCTACTGTAATCAATGAATTTCGGGTAATTGATGGAAGAATAGTATCACTTTTAGGTGTAACAACAGAACCTTCTTTTGTTACAAACAAAAAGTTAGCCCCACCAGTTTCTTCGACAAAAGTACGAGTTTTAGAATCAAGATACATATTTTCATCATATCCCAAACTATGAGCCAATTGACCTGCATACATACTCATTGCATAGTTTAGTCCAGCTTTAACATTTCCAGTTCCACAAGGGGCAGCTCTATCAAAATCACTTACCATCAATTTAATTGGTTTCAAACCACCCTTGAAATAAGATCCAACTATTGTTCCAAACAATCTAAAGGTATACTCAGAAGAAGGAACTACTCCAATAACAGGAGAAGATCCATAAATAAAAGGCCTTAAATATAAAGAAGCACCAGTCCCATAAGGTGGGACAAAATCAGCATTAGCTTTTACAACTTCATCTACAGCTTTTAAGAATAGGGTTTCAGGAAGAGGTGGTATACAAAGTCTTTGACAAGTATTAATCATACGTTTCGCATTCATTTCTGGTCGAAAGGTTACAAGTTTACCAGATTTAGATCTTTTAGCTTTCAAGCCTTCAAAACAAGTTTGTGCATATTGAAAAAC
>JBAYZQ010000147.1:0-5780 GCA_041672385.1 Sphaerochaetaceae bacterium
ACAATGGGTTATTTTGTTATTAATTATTTAAAAATTTCTAAGATTCGAAGTTGGAAACTTTGGTTCACTGGTAACATTAATTCCAAGTTTTCTAAGGCCTGACCAATCTCCAGTTGAGGGTATATGACTCATGTGAGATTCACATCCTCTAAGTTCTTTTAATCGTTCTAAAGCCAATTTAGCATCAGTATTGATTGAGGCACTCATAGCCAAACAAATTAAAGTTTCATCAAGGTTTAATGAAATTCCTCTTCCTTTTAGTTCTTCTTTCTTAAGCTTTGTTACCGAATTTATTACAGTTCTAGGTATCAAATCCATATCTTTTTTAATTCCTGCAAGGGTTTTAAGGGCATTTAATACTAAAGCACTACTGGCATGCATCATTGGAGAATTATGGGCAGTAACCATTCGACCGTCTTTTAATTCCAAAGCCGCACTACAGGTAATTCCGTCATTCCCTTTTCCCTTTTTGATTGCATCTTCTAGGGCTTTAAGAGCGGGATTTACAGTATGTCGGTCTTCACATTCTAGACCAATTCTTTCCATTATTTTATGGCTTCTATCAACTGTTTCTTCAGTTCCAATTCCTTGAGCATATTCACAAAGTGCTCTGTAATAACGACGAATGATTTCCTGTTTACTGGCTTCTTGAATTACTTCATCATCAATTATTCCAAATCCAACTCTGTTTACCCCCATATCAGTGGGGCTGTTAAAGACACATTTAGTTCCAGTAATCTTTTCAAGAATCCTCTTAAGTAGTGGGAAAGCTTCCATGTCTCGGTTATAGTTAACTGCCATTTTACCTGTTTCACTTGCATAAAAATGGTCAATCAAATTGAAATCACCAATATCAGCTGTTGCTGCTTCATAAGCAATGTTGACAGGATGATCAATTGGTATATTCCAGACTGGAAAAGTCTCAAACTTTGAATAAGAACTCTTTCTCCCGGCTTTATAATCATGATACATTTGGCCAAGACAGGTTGCTAACTTACCGCTACCTGGTCCTGGGGCTGTAACAATTACTACTGGTTTTTCAGTTGGAATATATTCGTTTGATCCATATCCATCATCACTTACAACTCGGTCAAGATCATTTGGATAGCCTGGTGTTGCGCTGTGGCAATAAACTTTTATTCCTCGCCTTTCTAGACGATTTTTAAAGGTCATTACACTGGTCTGTCCAGTATTTCTTGTAATTACAACTCTTTTACAATCAAGTCCCCAAGATGCAAAATCATCAATCATTTTAAATACATCAGTATCATAGGTAATTCCAAAATCACTTCTCATTTTTCGTCTTTCGATATCACCTGCGTAGATACAAATAATTACGTCTATTTTATCTTTTAGTGATTGAAAAACTCTCATTTTTACATTGGGGTCAAACCCAGGGAGAACACGTGAGGCGTGATAATCAAATAAAAGTTTACCACCACATTCAAGATAAAGTTTACTCTTCGACGCTTGAGTTCTCTCTAGGATATACTTCATCTGTTCTTTCAAATACTTTTCATTATCAAACCCAATCTTTACATTCTGTTCTTCTTTCATTAACACCTCAATATTTAGTAAATCATACCTTTTTTCAATTCTTCTACAAGAGTTTTATCTCCAGTTAGTTCCTCTACGATTTTAAATCCAAAATCTAGGGCAACACCTGGTCCTCTTGCAGTTATTAAATTCTCAGAAACGACTAATCTTTCTTTTGAAAAATTAAAGTCAGGGAAAGCTTCTTCCATTCCTGGATAGCATACTGCTTGTTTATTTTCAAGCAATCCTGCTGGTCCTAGGACAACTGCGGGAGAAGCACAAATAGCTGCAATATAATTACCGGTTACTGCTGTTGAGATTAAAATTTGGTTTACAGGCCAACTGGCTGCTAGATGGGCAGCTCCTGGCATTCCTCCGGGTAACACTACACAATCCCAGACTTTTTCACAGTCTTCAACTTTTTTATCACAATGGATGGTTAAGCCATGGGAACTTACAATTTCTAAGGCCCCTACTCCTGCAACGGTTACGTCCATTTTTGCTCTTCTTAGGATATCAATTGGTGCTATTGCTTCAATTTCTTCAAATCCTTTTGCAAGAATAACTAATACATGTTTCATACTAACCTCTTTTTTTTCTTAATTCTCCATCACAGAATAGCAAGGCTTCTTCTGTTTCTTTCCAACCAAGGCATTCATCAGTAACGCTAACCCCATATTCAAGTTTATTTAAATCTTTTGTTAATTTTTGAGATCCTGTTTTTAAAAAGCTTTCAAGCATAAAACCTTTTATGCAGTCATCATCACTCCAAACAATCTGATCCATTACGCTTCTTAATACTCTTTTTTGCCTTTCGGCTACTTTTCTAGAATTTCCATGGCTACAATCAATAATAATTGATGGATTAAGTCCACTTTTCACCATCATTCTTCGAGCTATTTGAATATCATCTTCATAGTAATTTGGAGCGTTGTTTCCCCCTCTTAATATAAGGTGTCCACAATCATTCCCAATCGTTCTAAATACACAATCATTTCCTTGCCTATCTATTCCAATAAATGATGCTGGAAAACTTGAGGCTTTTATTGAGTTTATTGCAACTTTCAAATCACCGTCAGTGCCATTTTTAAAACCTACAGCTGTTGATAGTCCACTGGCTAAACTCCGGTGAACTTGACTTTGGCTTGTTCTTGCTCCAATACTACTCCAACATATTACATCATCAATGTACTGTGGTATTATTGGATCAAGTACTTCACATCCTACGCCAATTCCAAGTTTAACTATTTCTATCAATAACTTTCTAGCTTTGTTAAGTCCAAGTTCTATATCACAAGTCCCATCTAGATTGGGGTCCATAATAAGACCTTTCCAACCTAAAACTGTTCTTGGTTTTTCAAAATAGGTTCTCATTACAACAAGCATTGTATCTTTTACTTTTTCTGAAAGGACAGCTAGTTTTTGAGCATAATCAATGGCCTGCTCTTCATTATGAATGGAACAGGGTCCAACTATGGCTAATTTTCTTGAATCTCTTCCTTGAATTATATCATTGACTTGTTTTCGATAACCAAATAAAAAATTAGAAAGCTCGTCGGAAACAGGATATTTCTCAATAAGAGATTGAGGAGTAACAAGTCTCTCAATTTTTTTTATTCTTATATCTATGTTTTTCATTTTAAGTCCTAAAATTCTGCTTGTTTAGCAGCTCTTGGATAAGGGATTACGTCTCTTATATTTTGCATTCCAGTTACATAACTTACAATTCTTTCAAATCCAAGTCCAAATCCTGAGTGTGGTACACTTCCATATCTTCTAAGATCAAGATACCACCAATATTCTTCTGGATTAAGGTCTAAGTCTTTCATTCTTTGTAAAAGAACGTCTAGACGATATTCTCTTTCACTTCCACCAATAATTTCACCAAGGCGCGGTACTAGTACGTCCATAGCCCTTACAGTTTTATTATCTTCATTCATTTTCATGTAGAAAGCTTTTATTTCTGCTGGGTAGTCTGTGACTATAACTGGTCCGTTACAAATTTGTTCTGTAAGAAATCTTTCGTGTTCGGTTTGCAAATCACATCCCCAAAATACTTTAAAGTCAAATTTACTGTTGTTTTTTTCTAATATTTCAACTGCTTGAGTATAGGTTAGATGGGAGAATGGTTTATCAATTACTGCTTGGATGCTGTCTTTGACTCCTTTTTCAACAAATTTGTTAAAAAAGTCCATGTCTTCTGGGCATTCGATTAAGACTGCTTTAAAGAGGTATTTTAAGAAATCTTCAACAACTTCCATGTTTTGTTCTAGTTTACAAAAGGCCATTTCTGGTTCAACCATCCAAAATTCTGCAAGGTGTCTTGTTGTGTTGGAGTTTTCTGCTCTAAAGGTTGGTCCAAAGGTGTAAATATTCTTTAATGCCATAGCATAAGTTTCACCTTCAAGTTGTCCACTTACTGTAAGACTAGCCTTTTTACCAAAGAAATCTTTTGAATAATCAATTTCACCGTCTTCTTTCATTGGTGGATTTTTTAGATCTAATGTCGTAACTTGAAACATTTCCCCAGCACCTTCACAGTCACTGGCTGTAATTAATGGTGTGTTTACGTAATAAAAACCTTGTTCTTGAAAGTATCGATGAATTGCTGCTGCTAAGCAGTTTCTTACTCTCATTGTAGCTCCAATTATGTTGGTTCTAGCTCTTAGGTGTCCATTTTCTCTTAAGAATTCAAGTGTGTGGCGTTTCTTTTGTAGTGGATAAGTTGCTGGGGCATCACCAAGCATTTCAATGCTTTGAGCAAGCATTTCAACTTTTTGGTCTCCACCTTTGCTTTCAACTATTTGTCCTTCACAGACAACAGAACATCCAGTGGCAAGGGAACCAACTGTTTCTAAATCTTTAAAGGTTTCTTTATCAATTACTACTTGAAGGCCCTTTAAGCATGTACCGTCGTTTATTTCAAGAAAACAAACGTTTTTGCTGTCTCTTTTTGTCCTTACCCAACCTTCTAAGATTACGCTTTCTTCACTTGGTTGATATTCTTTCATTTTCTTAACTGTATCTTTTATTATCATTTCTTAACTCCCAAATTCTCTTTATACCAAATTTCCTTTTACTAATTGTCCATTTTCACAAACTGTGACTTTTGAATTATATGTTTCTTGTAGGTGCTGAGCATTATTATTGACCTTAGATAGATGAATTAAATAGACTTTTTCTATTTTACTTGATTCTTCTAAGGTAATAACTTCTCCTTTATCACAAACCACGTCACAGTTTTTTAAAAAATCAACTGCTTGTTTGTTTGATAGATGGCCTCTTTCTCCAGCTACTCTTTGTTTTAAAAAGTAAGGATAAGGTCCGTCTTTAAGCATAGTTTCATCATAATTTGATTCTAAAAATAATACATTACTTTTTTTTGCATTTTCTACCATTTCATCAGAATATACTCCAGTATCAGTTACCAAACAAAACTCTTTGTCATCAATTCTTATTGTATAACCTACACTTCCAGTTGAATCATGACTTGTTCTAAAGCTTGAAATTTCAAAATCTCCAATTTGGATAATTTCTCCTATTTCAAAAATAACACGACAATCTTCAGGAATACCAAGTTTTGCATATTCACTCTGGCAATATTCATAGGTAGTTTGATTTACATAAATAGGTAGTTTATCTTTTCTAGCAAGAACTCCCAATCCTTTGCAATGATCAGGGTGTAAATGTGTAACGAAAACGGCACATACAGTCGAAAAATCAAGTCCTGATTTTTCAAATCTTCTAATTAATTCAATTCTAGAAAACCCAGAATCAATCAAAATGGTCTTGCCATTGAAGCAAAAAGCATAGGCATTCCCATTTGAGCCACTTCCTAATACACTATAATTTATCATAAAAGAAAGATTACCAAACTTAGAGTGCTTATTCAAGTAGAGTAAGATAAAAAAGAGTTACCCTTAATCTATTTTTAGTTTATTAAAACAATAAAAAAAAATTCATAATAACTTTAAAAGTCTTAAAGAAAATAATTAAATTAACAAAAATTTTCTTATAATGAAAATTTTAATCTTAATCCCTACCCCTAAGTAAGGAGGAAAGCTATTTTTACTTCTAATAGCTAATTTTCAGTGATGAAAATTATAAACATTGTAAATTAATCATTTGTCTTAATCCCTTGTTACAGGTCAAATCATTTCTACAAGAGACAGTCTTATGTAGACACTATCAACGATTTTTGTAAGTCTTAATCCCTTGTTACAGGTCAAATCATTTTTACTTAT
>JBAYZQ010000148.1:0-5773 GCA_041672385.1 Sphaerochaetaceae bacterium
AAATGGTCCTGTTGTTACAGCAAAAAATGTTGTTGATGCAAAGATGATGGAACTGGTTTATCTGTCAGATACTCATTTAATTGGTGAAGTTGTTAAATTGAATGGGAATCAAGCTACTGTTCAGGTTTATGAAGATGTAACAGGTTTAACCCCTGGTGATAATATTTATGGATCTAATAACCCTCTAAGTGTAGAACTTGGGCCTGGGTTAATTGGAAGTATTTATGATGGTATTCAAAGACCTCTTGAACAACTAAAAAAGTTAAGTGGTGATTTTATTGATCGTGGAATTAGTGCATCTCCAATTAGTCACGTGAAAGAATGGGAATATGAACCTGTTTGTAAAGTAGGTGATGTAATTACTGGAGGCTCAATACTTGGAAAAGTAAAAGAAAATGATAATATAACACATTATGTTATGGCTTCTCCAAATATAGAGGAATTGACTGTAACTTTTTCTGAAGAAACTGGAAGTTATAATGTAGATCATGTAGTAGTTAAAGCTGTTGACGTACACAAAAATGAGAAAAGTTTAACCATGGTTCAACATTGGCCAATACGTACTCCAAGACCTGTGAAGGCAAGAAAACCCTTAAAAGATCCACTTGTAACAGGACAAAGAGTTATCGATACTCTCTTTCCTTTGGCCAAGGGAGGAACGGTAGCAATTCCAGGAGGATTTGGTACTGGAAAAACAATGACTCAGCATTCAATTGCATCTTGGTGTGATGCAGATATTATAATTTACATTGGATGTGGTGAACGTGGAAATGAAATGACTGAAGTATTAAGGGAATTTCCAACTTTGATAGATCCAAGAACCGGAAGATCATTAATGGAGCGAACGATTTTAATTGCTAATACTTCAAATATGCCTGTTTCAGCCCGTGAAGCAAGTATTTATACCGGTATTTCAATGGGCGAATACTATAGAGATATGGGGTATCATATTGCAATAATGGCGGACTCTACTTCTCGATGGGCTGAAGCTCTTCGTGAACTCGGAGGAAGAATGGAAGAAATGCCAGCAGAAGAGGGATTTCCTGCTTACCTTCCTACTAGAATTGCAGAATTTTATGAAAGAGCAGGTTTGATGGATAACCTTAATGGTACAGTTGGGTCTATTTCTGTTATTGGTGCTGTAAGTCCTCCTGGTGGTGATTTCTCAGAACCTGTAACTCAACATACCAAACGTTTTGTAAGATGTTTCTGGGGTCTTGATAAAGGTTTAGCCAGTGCTAGACACTATCCTGCAATTAGTTGGTTGAACTCTTACAGTGAATACACAGATGAAGTTAAAGATTGGTGGAATACCAAAAGCAATGGTTCTTGGGTAGTTGATAGACAAAAAATAATGGAATTACTTCAAAAAGAAGTAAGATTACAGCAAATTGTTAAGCTGGTTGGTCCTGATGCTTTGCCAGACAGCCAGAACTTTATTCTTGAAGTTTGTAATGTTTTTAAAATTGCTTTTCTTCAACAAAATGCTTTTGATGAAATAGATAAATATTGTCCTGTTGAAAAACAAGTTAAGATGTTACACATTGTAGTAAGGTACTATGAATTAGGTTCAGAAATCATTAAAAATGGTGTAACTCTTGTGAAGGTTAGACGTCTCAAGGTAGTTCAAGACATAATAAAAATGAAATATCTTGAGGATGTAAGTCCTTTGGAAGCCCGTCTGGAACAATCGATGAAGCATCTGGAGGCAATTTATGAATGAGTTAGATAAAAAGAGATATTCAGCTAGAGAATATTCTGGCTTAAGTAGAATTGATGGTTCGCTTGTATATATGAAAAAAACTCATCCAGTAGGATTTGGTGAACTGGTTGAACTTACTGACCTCCAGGGAAAACACAGAACTGGACAAGTTCTTGATACCTCTGACGATGTTGTTGTAGTACAGATTTTTGATGGAACTACTGGATTGGATTTACCTAATACCAAACTCCATTTTATGGGAGAACCAATCACCCTTGGTGTAACTGAAAAAATGTTAGGAAGGGTCATGAATGGACTTGGAAAAATGAGAGACTCAATTGCAGCCCCTAAAGCTACCAAGTTCATGGATGTTAATGGTGTTCCAATTAACCCTACAGCTCGTGAATATCCTAGAGATTTTATTCAAACTGGTATTTCTGTTATTGACGGAATGACGACCTTAATTCAAGGTCAAAAACTTCCTATTTTTTCAGGAAACGGCTTACCTCATAATAAACTTGCAGCTCAAATTGTTCGACAGGCGAAGGTTCTTGGTGATAAGAGTGATTTTGCAATAGTATTCGTAGCTATGGGTATTAAATACGATGTTGCACGCTATTTTATTGATAGTTTTGAGTCTTCAGGAGCCTTGGATAATGTAGCAATGTTTTTGTCTTTGGCTGATGATCCTTCAATTGAAAGAACAATAACCCCAAGATCTGCTTTAACCTTGGCAGAACATCTTGCTTTTGATTTGGATAAGCAAGTACTTGTTGTAATGACCGATATGACGAACTATTGTGAATCTTTAAGAGAAATTTCAACATTAAGAGGTGAGATTCCTTCAAGAAAAGGATATCCTGGATATTTATATTCAGATTTGGCAGAACTTTATGAAAGATCTGGAAAGATTTTAGGACGAGGTGGTTCAATTACTCAACTTCCAATTCTTACAATGCCTAATGATGATATTACAAACCCTGTACCAGATTTGACCGGCTATATTACAGAAGGACAAATTGTATTTGACCGAGATATGAATGCAAGAGGTATTTATCCACCAATTAATGGACTTCCTTCACTTTCAAGATTGATGAAGGATGGAATTGGAGAAGGAATGACTAGAAAAGATCATCCACATTTGTCAAATCAGCTTTTTGCTTCTTATTCTCATGTAAAAGATGTAAGAAATTTAGCCAGTGTCATTGGTGAAGAAGAATTAACAGAACTTGATAAAAAATACCTTCAATTTGGAGAGTATTTTGAAAAGAATTTTATAAATCAGGCTTTTGATGAGGATAGGAGTATTGAACAGACTCTTGATATTGGATGGAAAGCTATTTCAATTCTTCCGTCTGAAGAACTTCAACGTTTGACAGATGATGAAATTGAAGAGTATTATGGAAGATAGTTATGGATAACGAATTAGCTGCTACGAAAAGTAATTTGATTAAACTAAAAGAAGATTTGGCTTTTGCCGAACTTGGGTATGAGCTTTTAGACCAAAAAAGAAATATTTTGGTAGTGGAGCTTTTGACCTTGGTAGATCATGCGGTTGATTATCAATCCAAAGTTGAAGATTCGCTTAATAAAGCTTCAAAAGTTCTTCAAGAAACAATTTTACATCAAGGAAGATTAAAAACTGGTAACTTGGCTGAAGCAGTTAATATTCAGGCGGACTTTCTTCTTTCTGAACGTAAAGTTATGGGAGTTCATTTACCTAAAGTTGAAACAAGCTTTGTTGAACATGGTCCTTATTTTAGCCCAGAAGGTACTACAGTACTTGTTGAAGAAACAATTGCAAAATACCGAGACGCCCTTCAGCTTATGGGACGTTTAGCTGAACTGAAAGTTTCGATTATGAGACTTGCAAAAGAAGTTAAAAAAACAGTTAGGAAAACAAATTCCCTTGAAAAAATTGTTATTCCTAATACTGAGCAGCAACTTAAAAATATGAAAGACCGAATTGAAGAAGCTGAGCGAGAAAGTTTTATCTTACTTAAGGGAGTGAAAGAAAAACTTGAAGCTAAGACAAAAGAAGGTCAAGATTTCTAGAAAGGAGGTTTTATGCTGTTTAAAAACATATTAGTCTATGTTGACAATTCAGAATCTGCGATTGAAGCGGCCATGTATGCCATTATTTTGGCACAAGAAACTGGGGCAAATTTAAGTGTTTTATACGTTGTTGATACTAAAAGTGTCAGTGATTTGTACAATGCTCATATTTTTGTTGATATAGAAAGAGTTGATTATGAAAGAGATCTTGAAAAAGATGCTGATAAATATATTAGACATATCAGAAAAATGGCTTTAAAGAAATCTCTAATTATTAAAACTGAAATAATAAAAGGAAATGCACCAATGGAGGTGGATAAGTTCATAAAAGCAAATTCAATTGACTTGCTTGTTTTACCAAAGGTCTCTAATATTAGGTCAAGACGTGAAGAGCTTACCAGTGATTTAGACCGTATTTTAAGAACAAGTAAGGTACCTGTTTTGGTTGTAAGAGCTGATGAAGAGATTTGGGAAAGATTTGATGAGGGGATTTAAATGAATATTGTAGATACAGTTGAAAAAGATTTAATTGTTGTGCCGGTTAAGAGCTCCGATAAAAGCGGAGTTTTGAATGAATTAGTCGATCGTCTTTGTGATGTTAAACATTTTAGTAAAACTGGAATTGTTGAAGCCATAATGGACAGAGAAGTTTTAGGATCGACTGCCATAGGAAATGGTGTTGCAGTACCTCATTGCAAAACAGATTTAGTAAAAGGAGTAAATCTTGTTATTGGAGTTTCTCCAAGAATGATTGCCTATGACAAGAATGAAGTTAGACTTTTCTTTTTAGTTGTGGCCAATGAAAATGAAGCCACAAGCCATGTAAAACTTCTTTCTTCAATTGCACGTTTTTGCAGTTCTTCAGTTTTAAGGAATTTATTAGCTTCCTCAAAAACTCCTGAAGAAGTATATTTGACAATTAATAATTAAAAAATGTTAGACTTATAAAAAAGAAGGTCATTGTTAATCAGTGGCCTTTTTATTTTTTTTATTATAGAATGAAAAAAAAGATTAAAGCTTTAGGAGGAAAATATGGATTCTGGTGTATTATTATTGCATTCCTTACTCAATTCAAGCAAAGAATTTTTAGATCAAAGTAAAAAATACCTAGAGGAATTATCAAAATGCATAGAAAATAATTCTTTGCATCTAGTTGATGAAGAAGAATTTAAAGAACAAGAAATAAAATTTATTTTTGTTACTTCTGGAGGAACTTCAAAGATCTTTAAAAAAGTAACCGAGTCTGTAAAAGGGCCATTTTTCTTTATAACCACTAAAACTGACAATTCTTTAGCTGCAGCGCTAGAAATGCTATCCTATTCCAATGAAATGGGAGTAAAAGGTGAAATTATTCATGGTTCAAAAGACAGTTGTGCTAAAAGAATGGAAGAAATAATTAATATCTTTTCGTTAAAAGCAAAACTAAAAAATACTCGATTGGGAGTAATTGGCTATCCTGATTTAATTGCAAGTTCCATCAAACCTGAAGTTTTGAAAAGCCATTATGGTGCTAGTTTAATTACAATTACAATGGAAGAGTTTTTCAAAGAAATAGATAAGTTTCGTTATGAAGATAATAAATATACCTTAGAGCTTAAAGAAAAGTCCTTTAATTTAGATGAAACCGAAAAAGCTCTTTGTATTTATGGAGCTGTTCGACGACTAGTAGATAAGTATAATTTGCAGGGAGTTGCTGTAAGATGCTTTGATTTGCTTAAACCTTATAATAACACAGGTTGTCTAGCTTTGGCCATTTTAAACGCCCAAGGTATTTATGCTGCTTGTGAAGCTGATAGTAGATCACTTTTTTCAATGTTTGTGGTAGGAGAGTTATCAAAAAAACCAGTATTTATGGCAAATCCAAGTGTAATTGACACAGACAAATGCGAAATGGTGTTAGCTCATTGTGTTCTTCCTCTAACAATGCCAAAAAGCTATAAACTTACAACTCATTTTGAAAGTGGAATAGGAGTAGCTGTAAAAGGTGAATTAGAAAAAACTACCTATACCTTATTT
>JBAYZQ010000149.1:0-5723 GCA_041672385.1 Sphaerochaetaceae bacterium
AGCATCTTTGTGGAAGATTGCTTTCAAAATCTGAATTAAAACGTAGATGAACATTCCAATTACGATTCCACCAACATAATCAAACATGAATGCTGTTACCATCATCATTGCTCCAACTGGAACAAATTCTTCTGGTGTAAAGTCAACATTTGCTAGAGTTTCTAACATTGAAAGACCAACAATAATAAGAGCAGCTCCTGTTGCAGCACCTGGAATCATTAAGAATAATGGTGCAATGAACATACATAGGAGGAAGAAGAAAGCTGTACTAACGTTGGATAATCCTGTTCTACTACCTGAACCAATACCAGCAGCTGATTCTGCAAAAGTACTGATGGTTGTAAGGCCGAAAATGCTTCCAATTACAGTGAAACTGGAGTCAACAATAAAGAGTTTTCCAAACTGTGGGAAGTTACCATCTTTGTCAAGAAGGTTTGCTTTTCCAGCAAGTGCAAGTCCTGAACCTGTTGTTCCAAAAAAGTCGTTAATAAGTAACATAAGAACAAATGGTAAATATTTCAGCTTTAATGCGCCTAAGATGTCAAGTTTGAATGCTGTGTCTCCAATAGATGAGAATGCTGCATGTGTGAATATATTTTTAGGAAAAGAAACAACTCCCATAAATAAACCAATTATTGTGGTTAAAATAATTGAAATAAGTAATGAGCCTTGGATCTTGTACATTTTACCATCTTTTCCTTTAAAGGTTACATAGGTTAAAACAAGTGCAATAACTAGTCCAATTAGGCCTAGAACTGTTGATTTTTGACTAAAATCGCCAAAACCAATACAATTTCCATTTACAAGTCCACTTTGGCCAAGTCCGATTCTTACAATTAGGACTCCAACTGCAGCGCCAAGTCCGAACTTTAAATTTTTTGGAAGACTTCTTGCAAACATATCTCTTAAATTAAAAAGAGATATTAGAACAAAGGCAATTCCTGATAAAAATACAAGTCCAAAACAAATTGCATAGGTAGCATCTCCAGAGTTAACCATGTTTGCAACAAGGTTAGGAATTACCAATACCGGTGCGAGACAGATTGGAAGGTTTGCATAAAATCCAACTGATAAAATTGCCAAAGCGGTAATCAAAGCAGTGCAAAGCAACACGCCTGTTTGATTTAATCCTGGGATAACCCCCATGGAACTTGTCATATATATAAGAATATATGCCATAGTTGCAAAAGTTGTGGCTCCACCGATAAGTTCTGTACTTATTGATGAACCTCTTTCTGAGACATGGAAATAATTATCCACTTTTCCCTTAAAATTCATAATTTACTCCTGATGATGAGAATCTATTTCTGATGGAATTTATTTTATTCCGAACAGCCTTTTTCCGTTATTTTTAGTTACTTCTATTACTTCCTGAGGTGTAATATCTTTTCTTATTTCTGAAATCTTAAATGCCACATCTTCTAGCATTGAGGATACGGCCCTTGTTCCTTCAAATTCTTTTAGGGGGAGAAAGGGGCAATCTGTTTCAAGTAGCATTTGCTTCATTGGCATTTCACGAACAATGTTAATTAGTTTTTCTGAATTTGGGTAAGTTATTTGAGGTCCTATTCCAAGATAGTATCCTCTTTCAACAAAGGCTCTTGAATATTTTTCTTCACTAAATATTCTATGAATATCAACTTTTAGATTAAATTTATCAATTATTGAAAGTACATCTTCATCTGCATCTCTGTCATGAATTTCGACTGGGAGTCCAAGTTTTTCAGCAAGAGCGAGTTGTTTTATAAATACTTCTTTTTGAATTTCTTTTTCTGCTCTAGAGAGAAAATAATCTAATCCAATTTCTCCTATTGCGACTACTTTTTCTTTTTTTGCAAGTTCTTCAATTTCTTGAAGCCAATTTTCACTGACTTTTGATGCTTCAAGGGGAAATACTCCAACTGTTGCATATATAAATGGATATTTTTCTGCTAATTTACAAGATCTGATTGAGGAAGGTACTTCTGAGCCACAATTGATTATTAATTCTATTCCATTTTTGTTTTGAGTAAGAAGGACTTCGTTTCTATCTTTTTCAAAAAAAAATTCATCATAATGACAATGGGTATCAAAAATACCTTTCATAGATTTTCCTCTCTATTTAATAACGAATTATAATAACAATTTAGTTAAAGCAATAATTTTATAAATTCTAAGAACTTTTTAGAGTATGGTCAATTATTTTTTGAAACTTTTTAGTTGCTTTTTGTTGCAACGACTAGAAATAAGAAGAACAAGGTATTCAACTCCTACAGCTAAGGCATTTTCGTCCATTAAATATTTTGGGTTGTGGTGTGGAAAAACAATTCCTTTCTCTTCGTTTCTTGCTCCAATTTCCATGAAAAAACTTGGGTATTTTTCGCTATAATAACAGAAATCTTCTCCAGGTGTAATTGGTTCCATTCTAAAGGGTTTCGCTCCTGGAAAATTATTGATTACTAGTTTTTCAACAAAGTCTGTAAGTTTTGGATTATTTTCCACTGAATCATAGCCTCTGTTGTATTTGAATTCAATTTGAGCTCCATTTGCCATACAGATTCCTTCAGAAATTTCTTTCAATCTTCTTTCGGCAAGGGTTCTTGAGTCTTTGCTAAAGGTTCTTACCGAACCTGTTAGGGTAACATTGTTTGGGATAATATTATAAGCAGTTCCTGAGTCAATACTACAAACTGAAATGACTAACATTTTCGATGGGTCTGTGTTTCTTGAAACTATGGTTTGTATGTTTAGTATAATTTGAGCTGCTATTGGTATCGGATCTATGCACTGTTGAGGCATGGAGGAGTGTCCACCTTTGCCTTTTATTGTTATTTCAAATCCATCTGTACTAGCTGTTAGGATTCCTGAGCAAATACCAAGTTTCCCTGTGGCAAAATTTGAGGTTAAATGCATGGAATAGGTTTCATCAACTCCTTCAAGGACTCCAGATTTAACAATTTCAATTCCACCTCCAGGTGGAAGCTCTTCTGCATGTTGGAATATAAAACGGATTTCACCTTTTAATTCTTCTTTATGCTTTAATAAGATTTTTATAGTAGAAAGTAACATTGCTGTATGACCGTCATGTCCACAAGCGTGCATTACACCGGGGTTTTTGCTTTTATAAGAAAGATTATTATCTTCTTCTATTGGAAGTGCATCAATATCAGCACGAATTGCAATAATAGGACCAGAAATATCTGTTTTTAATATTGCCATAACACTTGTTGGTGTAGGCCTAGATAGCTTTAATCCTGGTTCAAAACTTTTTAAGGTTCTTTCAATAAAATCAGCTGTTTTAAATTCTTTAAATGACAGTTCTGGGTTCTGATGAAGATGTCTTCTATACTCAACAGTTGTCTTAAATTCAGCTTTTACTTCTTCATTAATATTAATCATATTATCTTCCTATTGCGCTAAGATAGCATTTTAGGAATAAAAAGTCATGATTATTTTGTCATTTTTATTGTTGTTATAACGCTCTAAAAACTTGCTAAAACTAATAATATCTTCTTGTTTAGGTGTGATAATTGATTCTGAGGCTTGTCTCAACTTTTCAAACTTGTTTTATTGCTTGCTTTATAACTATTTGGTTTCTTTTTACAAGTGTTTGATTCAAAATTCCTACTTCCTTTGTAGACGACAACTATATTGACACATAGGGGACTTTTCATGTTATATATTTTATATTAATGCTTATTCTATTTATACTTTTAATCTTTTATTTTAGAAAATGTAAAGTTATAGAGTGAATAAAAATGCTTTCTGCATCTAACAAGAAATGTTAACGGCAACCTTCGGTGTTGACCTACCGAAAATGGGATTTGTTTTACTTCACAAGAGGAAGATATGGAAAAAAAAGAATTAATTAATAGTATTGCTTATTGTGGACTCATCTGCAAACTTTGCTTTTTAGCATCGAAGTGTGATGGATGTAAAATAGCTAATAATGTTTGTGATAGAAATTTAGCAGATAGAAGTTGTCCGCAAAAAGAATGTTGTATTTCTAAGAATATTGTAGGTTGTTGGGAATGTGAAGAATTATCAACTTGTGAGTTAGGTATTTATTCAGATAATAACTCACCTAAAGTTAAAGCATTTGCATTATATATTCAAAAAAATGGAACAAGTAAATTTATAAATTCGGTTGTGAGAAATATGAAAAGAGGAATAAGTGTTGAAAAAGATAAGGATTATGATAGATTGAATATTGAATCTATTCACAGATTGCTTGATTTTGGCGAGGTTCCTCTTTCCTGACTTCATTTAATGAGAATTATGTTCGATGGAAACCTCGAGTGCGGACAATAAAGGGAGAACGATGGACATTCAATTCAAAAAGATAGTTGATTCAGAAGAGAAAACGCGAATTTGCAGGAAAGTTCTAGAAGATTTACCAATGTGGTTTGGGCTACCAGAATCAACAAATGAATACTGCGAAAAAGTTAAGGAATATGAATTTGTTGTAATATGTAATGCAGAAGAAAAAATAGGATTTGCTTCAATTAGAGAAAACAGCGAATATGTCTCGGAATTATTTGTCTTAGGAATAATGGAAAAGTATCATAGAAAAGGCATTGGGAAACTACTGATGGAGTATCTGTATAAGGAACTAAAGAAAAAAAAGATTCAATATTTGGAAGTAAAAACCTTAGATGAATCAAGGGAATCTGAAGAATATAAAATGACAAGGCTGTTTTATAAGAAAATGGGGTTTATTCCATTTGATGTATTGGAAAATGAATGGGGAAAAGAGAATCCATGCCTAATAATGTTGAAAGATTTAGGATAGAGAAAGAAATTTGACATATAAAAGGCCTAGAAAGTCATAAAAACTTATGGCTTATAGTTTTTACTTTCATATATGGTAGCTATATCATGGATTCTACGCTTCATTTCTGTGCGAATATGTAACGGCTCTAAACACACACACTTATTCCCAAAACTGAAAAGAATATTGTAGTAGTATTCGTTTTCGATGAAAGGAAAACTAACAATCCAATGCTCATCACCGTCGGGAGAAAAGTGTTCATAAGGGCAGTAATCAAGCACTCTATCCATAATAGATGCATGAATACGAATTTTGATTGTTGTTTGCATAGTTTTTAAAATATCAGTAAAATCTAACTGTGGGTTTTGATAATTTCGTGGACATTTTATGATACTACTCAGGTTGTGGATTGGTATTTTAAAATGGGGGCAGATGGTATTTTTTCAGTTTGTCAATCTAGTGAAATGTTTTTTCTTTCTGAGCAAGAAAAGTTTGATATTGCAAAAGCAGTTAAAGAAGCAAGTGATGGTAGAATAAAAGTTATAGCATCGGGGCATACTGCTAAAGACATAAACGAACAAGTTGATCAATTGGGAAAAATGGCTGAGACCAAAGTTGATGCAGTAGTTTTGGTATCTAACCGTTTAGCCGATGAGAATGAGAGTTCGAATATTTTTGATGCCAATGCAGAAAAAATATTTAGGCAATTACCAGGTGTGACTTTTGGTTTATATGAATGTCCTTTCCCATACTTAAGATTATTGACCGACCAGTTTTTAAAAAAATGTGCCCAAAATGGCAATTTGATATTTTTAAAGGATGTTTCCTGCAATAGAGAAATACAAAAAAGAAGAGTAAAACTTGTTGAGGGTTGCAATCTTTCTCTTTTTAATGCCAATACTTCAACTTTGCTTGCTTCGTTGAAAGATGGATATAATGGCTACAATGGAGTTATGGCTAATTTCCACATAGA
>JBAYZQ010000150.1:0-5676 GCA_041672385.1 Sphaerochaetaceae bacterium
TCTTGGGCAGTTTCTTTAGGTGTTTTAGACCAGAACCGTATTCCAGTTGCAGGTGTAGTATATGCTCCAAGATTTGGTGTTGGTGTTGATGAATTATTATTAGTTAGAAAGATGGGGATGAAAGTGACGCTAAATGGTGAGGCTCTTCATAAAACTGATTTTGATGAAGATGTTAAGATGATTGCTATGGAAGCTTCTTCTATGAAAGTTTTAGATTTTTCTTCTTATACAGGTAATTTTAGAATTTTTGGTAGTGCAGTACTTCACATGGTCAGCCCAGTTATATTTATGCATTTCGAGGCAAGTGTTCACAATTCTTGTTATGTTTGGGATGTTGCTGGTCCTCATTCCATTCTTAAAGGATTAAATCTTGATGTTGAGTATTACGATGGTAGTCCTTTTGTATATGATGATGATCTTCTAATTTCAAGAAACAAATATAAAGCTCCTTTATTTGCAGGAAGCAAAAAGGGTCGAAATCAGCTTCGTCAAATGCTTTCTCCTTTTTCTAAAAAACTAGAATAAAATTTAGTAAAAGAGTTTTAAAATAGTTTTTTTATGCTTTGACGAACTTTTAAATAACTTGGTATTTCTATGTTTCTTGGATAATCATAAACTTTATTTATTCTACCTTTTAATAGCTCAAAAGTATTTTCAGCAATAGCTGTCATTGAGATTTTTACAGTTGTAAGTGGTGGGTTCATAAATTTTGCACTTGGAAGGTCGTTGAAGCCAACAAGACTTATATCTTCAGGAACTTTAATTCCTTTTATTTTCAATTGGGCTAGCACTCCTGTGGCCATTGTATCATTGGCACAAATAATGGCTGTTGGACGATCTTTAAGGTTTAAAAGGTTTTCACACTGAATAAATCCATTTTGATAAGTATGTTTATCTCCTATAAGAAGATAATTATCTACAAAAAGTTTGTGATGGTTCATAAAACCTTTGTAAGCTATGAGTCTTTGGTCAGAAGGTTCTTCTTCAGGGTCTGTTCCATATTCGCTTATTACGTTTCCACCGATATAGGCAATTTTTCTATGACCATATTCGTAGAGTCTTTCTAAGGCTTTTTTGGTTCCTAAATTAGTATTTACCAGAATTGAATCATATATAGTTGCATCAGGACTTGAGTCTATAAATACAATGATTGGTGTAATTTCACGAAGCAATTCTACTTGCTTAGCATTAAAACGTCCAATTGCTATAAGACCATCGGGTTTGGTATCAACGGTACATTTATATTTTCCATCAATACTAATAACGCTGAATAAGTTTATTCCTTGTTTTGAAGCTTCTTTGGTTATAGCTGTTTGAAGATATAAGTAGTAAGGATCTTCAACAAGCGCAGTTTCTGAATACCAGTCTACAATAGCAAAATTTAGTCTTTGCTTTGGTTTGTTGTTCTTTTTTCTAGCTTTTAGTGTTATATATTCAAGTTCTTCAGCTTTTTCAAGTACTTTAATTTTTGTCTTTGTACTTACAGACATTGTTGAATCATGATTTAAAATTCTCGAAACAGCGGCCGGGGAAACTCCGGTCGTTTTTGCTATATCTTTTAAAGTCGCCATTGTTGTTCCTTAATTAGTTTTCTTTATTCTATAACTAAATTGTATCTTTGTCTATCTAAAAATTTACTAAAATTTACCAAGTAATATACAGGATTTTTACTAAGTAAATTTTAGTAAAGGAATTCTTGACAACTGGAAAAACGTGTCTTATAGTTGAACCATGATATAACGTTTCCTAAAGAAAAAGGTTTTGGGAAAAAGGAGAAAAATATGAAAAGGACTTTGCTTATTCTTTTAGTTGTTATGTGTCTTGTGACACCTATCTTTGCTGAAGGACAGACTGAAAAGACTTCTAATGCAGGTATGGCTAAAGAAGTAAATGTATGGTGTTGGGATCCAAATTTCAACATTCCAGTTATGGAAGAAGCTGCTTCAAGATATGAAGCTATGCACCCAGATGTAAAAGTTATTGTTACTGAAATGGCTAAAGCTGATGTTGAACAGAAAATACAGACAATTTTGGCCTCTGGAACAAAAACTGGTCTTCCAGATATTTGTCTCGTAGAAGACTATAATGTTCAAAAATATGTTACCTACTATCCAGGACAATTTACAGATTTATCAATGAGCTTTAATTATGATAATTTTGCTGATTATAAAGAAAGTATTGGTATTGTAAACTCAAAACATTACACAGTACCTTTTGATTCTGGTGTAACTGGATTTTTCTACAGAAAAGATATGATGGCCAAAGCTGGTTATTCTGCTACTGATCTTCAAAATATTACTTGGGATAAATTCTGTGATATTGCAGCTGATTACAAAGCTAAAACTGGTCACTACATGTTTGCTGGTGATGCACTTGATGGTGGATTCTTCCGTGTAATGCTTCAATCTTCAGGTCGTTGGTATTTTGATAAGAATGGTGATCCCGATATTTTGAACAACGAAGCTTTAAAAGAAGCTATGAAAATTTACAAGAGAATGATTAAAGAAGATTTAAGAATGCCTACAGATGGATGGACTCCATGGGTAAGAGCAATTAATGAAGGTGATGTTGCTTCAATAACCTCAGGTATTTGGATTATGGGTTCTATTAGAGCTGCAGCAGATCAATCAGGTCTTTGGGATGTAGCACCAACTCCTAGATTAAGTTTCATGGGTTCGAAGAATGCGTCTAACCTCGGTGGGTCATCTTGGATGGTT
This sequence comes from Sphaerochaetaceae bacterium, assembly GCA_041672385.1. Lineage (GTDB taxonomy): Bacteria > Spirochaetota > Spirochaetia > Sphaerochaetales > Sphaerochaetaceae > JBAYZQ01. Next base: position 2,718 of record JBAYZQ010000150.1, read on the forward strand.
CTTGAAAATGGTCCTGCAAAAGTAACAGCTGTTGACTTTTTGAAAGAAACTTTTGGAAAAGATGTTGATTTCTATCAGAAGATTTTAGTTGAACAGGGAGCTATGGGATCATATATTCCATCTCTTACAGGCGCCTCTTATACAGCTAATAGTGCATTTTTCAACAATAAACCTATCTTCAAAACAATGGCAGCTTGGTCAACTCAAGTACCAATGGTAAATGTAGGATTATTTACTTATGATGCTGATACTGCTGTTATGGCAAATATGCAAGCCTATTATAATGATGAAATCACAATTGATGAGGCTATCAAAAAAATAGATGCACAGCTTAGAAACGCAATGCTTTAAAATTTAAAGTTTAAGTGATAGGGCAAAAAGAATGTCTCTTTTTGCCCTTGTTTATGGGAGATGGAAATTTATGGCTACTGAAGCTAAGAGAAACAAAGTTGGATGGTATTTTTTAATACCAATTACTGCATTGCTTGCAGTTTTCCTTCTTTATCCAATATTATATTCAATATATTTAACCTTTACCTCTAAGCGTGGATTATTGGTGAATTTTGTGGGTTTTGCAAACTACACTAAATTATTTAAAGACCCCATGTTTATAAAAGCACTAGGAAACACCCTTAAGATTCTTCTTATTCAGGTACCTATTATGCTCATTCTTGCTTTAATATTTGCAGCTTTACTTAACAGTAAACACATAAAGTATAAGGGTTTCTTTAGAACCTGTCTTTTTTTACCCTCAGTAACTTCATTAATAGCTTATATAATTTTGTTTAAAATGCTTTTTGATTATAATGGAATGATTAATGATGTTCTTTTGGCTTTGGGTTTGATAAAAAATAGGATCCCTTGGGGGCAAAGTTCAGGACCTGCTACTTTCGTTCTTATTATTGCTATGATTTGGCGATGGACTGGCTATAATATGATTTTCTATCTTTCTGCAATGCAAAACATTTCTGGTAATCTTTATGAAGCAGCAGAAATTGATGGATGTTCTCCAACGAAAAGTTTCTTTTTAATAACTCTGCCCCTTCTAAAACCGATGATTTTGTTTACAACAGTTATGTCGACAATTGGAACTTTACAGTTATTTGATGAACCGATGAACTTAAGTGCAGGAGGAACAACTGCAGCTCTTATGGGACCGGATAATTGTTATTTGACCCTTTCAGTGTATATTTATAATCTTTGTTTCCATTCAGTACCAAAGTTTGGTTATGCAGCTACTGTCTCTTATGCCATTTTGATAATTGTTGCCGTTCTTACCTTCCTTCAGTTTCGTTTTACAGAGGGAGAGGAGAAAAAACTTGAGCGCAAAGCTAGGAGGATAAAATAATGGGAAAAGTAAAAAATGTTGCAAGACCAGGACTTATAGTAGCTTACATTTTCTTGATAATTTCCAGTTTCCTTTCCATTTTTCCATTTATTTGGATTGTGATAGGAACGACAAATACTTCAGGTGCAATTATTCGTGGAAAGCTTAGCTTAGGAAGTGAGTTAGTTAATAATTTTAGCAAACTTTTCAATGATTTTAATATGTCTACAGCTCTTGGGAATTCAGCTAAGATTGCCTTAATTACAGTTTTCTTTTCTTTGCTTATTTGTTCAATGGCTGGGTATGGATTTCAAATGTTTAAATCCAAAGGGAAGGAAAAACTTTATGGAGTATTTTTAGTTACCATGATGGTACCTTTTGCTTCTCTAATGATACCTTTATTCCAGTTGGTTTCGGTCTTAAATATTATAAATTCGCCTTGGTCGGTAATTCTTGTTTCTTCGGCTTCGGTATTTATTGTTTTTTTCTTTAGACAGAGTTTTGTGAACTATCCAACCGAAATTCTACAAGCGGCTAGGGTTGATGGGGCTTCAGAGGTTCAGATATTTATTAGGGTATTTATTCCAAGTATGAAATCAACTTATTCCGCAGCAGCAATTTATATCTTTATGACAAGTTGGAATAATTATCTTTGGCCTTTGATTGTTCTTCAGACCAAAGATCAACAAACAACAACTTTGTTAATTTCTTCTATGTCTTCAGGTTATGTACCTGATTATGGAGTTATCATGACGGGCATTGCGCTTACTACTCTTCCGGTGGTATTCTTCTTCTTTGTTTTCCAAAAGCAATTTGTAAAAGGAATGCTTGGCAGTGTAAAACAGTAGAGAGTTATAAATATGTTTGATTTTAATTATTTAGAAGATATAAATCGGTTTTATGAAGGAGTTGAACTTCCTCATAGTGATCATGAAAGTGATGTAGAAAAAAAAAGCTTAAATGGTTTATGGAATATAAAGGTGTATGATAATCCTTCAAAAGTTCCCTTATCGTTGATAAATGGTGACACTAATGGGGTTAATTTTGATTATATTTCTGTTCCATCTCATATACAAATGGAAGGATTTGATACTCCACAGTATGTTAATACACAATATCCTTGGGATGGGAAGGAGCTATTAATTCCTCCCAAGATTCCTCAACTTGATAATAAGGTAGCAGTTTATAAAAAAAGTTTTGTCTTGGAGAAGTCTCAATTAAAGAAAAAGATTTTCTTAAATTTTGAAGGTGTCGAAAGTTCTTTAGCTTTGTTTATAAATGGTGTCTTTATTGGTTATAAAGAGGATAGTTTTACTCCTTCTCACTTTTTAATTGATGGAAAAATAAGAGAAGGGGAGAATGAAATACTTGCTCTTGTTACCCATTATTGTAGTGGAAGCTGGTTTGAAGACCAAGATTTCTGGCGGTTTTCGGGTATTTTCAGATCTGTAAATCTTGTTTTTCATGAAAATAGCTACATTGAAGATATTAAAGTTGAATCAAAGGTTTCTGAGGATTTAAGCACTGGAGAGCTTGATGTTACAGTTAAAATTAGGGGAAAAGGTGAAATAGAGTATTTCTTAGAAAAAAAGAAAGTATCATTACCCTATACTCTAGAAGATGTTAACTTTG
>JBAYZQ010000151.1:0-5661 GCA_041672385.1 Sphaerochaetaceae bacterium
TTGCAAAGAAGCAAAATAATTCAAATGAAAAAGTCTATGTCATTACCGGTGATGGAGAACTAGTAGAAGGTCAAAATTATGAAGCTTTAGCTCAGGCGGCTTTTTATAATTTAGATAATTTAATTGTTTTTGTAGATTTAAACAAACTTTGTTTAAGTGGGACCACAAAAGATACCATGAATTTGGGTGATGTTGACTTAAAATTTAAGTCTTTTGGTTGGAATTGTATTCACATAAATGGGCATAATATGGATGAAATTTGTGATGCTCTTGATATAGTCGATAACAATAAGAGTAAACCCTTAGTAATTGTTTGTGACACTATAAAGGGAAATGGAATCAGTTTTATGGAGAATGACCCTGCTTGGCATGGAGGAGTTATAACTGATGAACTTTATATACAAGCTATGAAAGAATTAAAAGGAGCAAAGTAAATGGCTGATACTATTTCATTAAGGAACTATATAGGAAAAGCAATTAATAATATTGATAATCCAAATATTATGGTCACGGATGGAGATTTATCGAAATCAACAAAAACTTCAGATTTTAAAGAACTACATCCAAGTAGATTTATAGAATGTGGAATTTCTGAAACTAGTGCAATGAGTATTGGGTATGGTCTAGCGTTGGAAGGGAAAATTCCTTTCGTAGTTAACTTTTGTACCTTTACAGTTGGTAGTGCTTGGACTCAATTAAGGATGATTTGCTATGCTAATGCAAATGTAAAAATTATTGGTTCACATCCAGGTATTGATAATGGTTTAGATGGAGCTAGCCACCATAGTTGTGAAGATTTAGCTTTAGCTAGAGTTCTTCCCAATTTGACAGTTTTAGATCCAGCTAATAAAGATCAATTATTTGAATGTGTAAAAATTGCAGCTAATACTCCAGGACCTTTTTATATTAGGGTTCCAAGAGCTGAAGTAATTGACTATAAAAGTAAAAATAAAATGGAAATTGGAAAAGTTGATGAAATTTACAATCAAGGTGATGATTTTGCAATAATTTTTGAAGGTTCTTCTAATGTTTCTTCTTTTGAAGCTTTTGATTTACTAAGCAAAAAGGGATTAAAAGGTAGACTTATAAACATTTCTTCAATCAAACCTTTAGATAATGATTATTTAATAGATTTAGGTTCAAAAGTGCAAAAAATAGTTTCTGTTGAAAACCATTCAATTATTGGGGGACTTTTTGGTGCTTTATCTGAATGCTTTTTAATTAATAATATTAATGCTAAATTGGTTCCCATAGGAATTAGAGATACTTTTACAGAATCTGCAACTTTAAATCAACTTAAAATAAAATATGGTTTAACTTCAAATGATATTGTAAAGAATTTTTATGATAATGGAGAAAATTATGGATAAAAAAGATTCAAACTGGATTATTAAATTAAGAGAAATAGAACCATTTCTAGGCGAACAGGAAAAAGCAGTAGTAGAACTAATAAAAAGAAATCCAAAAGATTTTTTAAATCTTTCAATAGCTGAAATTGCAAAAGAATCAAAAACAAGCCAGTCAACTGTCGTTCGTTTTTGTCGTCATCTTGGGTATTCAGGTTTGAAAGAATTTAAAATTAGTCTTTCTTCAGAGGGAAGAGCTATTCCAAAAATAATAAATAATGAAATTTTATATGGAGATTCTATTGAATTAATAGTTAATAAAGTTTTTTCAGGATGTATGGCTTCTTTAAAATCTTCCTTTTCTTGTTTGGATTTGGATTCAATTGATAAGGCTTGTGAAGAAATGAAAAATGCAAAAAACATTGATATCTATGGTCAAGGTGGATCTGCTTCAGTGGCTAAGTATTTTTCACATCAATTAATGAAAGTTGGAGTGAGGAATAACTTTTATTCAGATTCTTTATCTTCAAGACTTTCTTATTCACAATTCACAGAAAATGAAGTAGTAGTTATTATTTCTACAAGGGGAGAGAATAAAGATTTACTCAAGGTAGCTGAAAAAGCAAAAAGCTTAGGAGTTAAGATAATTTTAATAACCGATTTTCCAAAAAGTTCCATAGGACTAGTGGCTGATATAGTTTTAAAGAATAGTGGAGGTGTTTTTTTTGAAGAAGACCAAAATACTTTTTCGAGAACTTCCCAATTAGCTACAGTTGATATTTTGTATATGGGTTTGACTATGAAATTAGGAATTAAGGCAGTGGATGCAATAAACAGAAGAGTGAATAATGAATACTAATCCTACGGTAACAGCAATAGCTGTAGGCCATTTATGTCAAGATAATATATGCATTGCTAACGGATTTCCAAAGCAAAATACTTCAATTCATATTAAAGAAACAGAAATTCAAAGTGGAGGAGCTGCATCACAAGCAATTGCGGCTTTTTCAAGACTAGGCGGGGTTGCTGGTTTCTTAGGTGTAATTGGAAAAGATGAAAGAGGTGATTGGTTAGTAAAAGATCTAAAAAAAGAAAGAATTGATACTTCTTTAATTGATAGGGTAAATGGAAATAGTTCATTTTCTTTTGTTTATGTAAACTCAAAGAATGCTGAAAGGACTCTTTTTAATTACCATGATAGTTTGCCTGCAATAAATTTCACACAAGATAAAATAGATTATATCCAAAAAGCTACATTTTTGCATTTGGATGGAACAATGTATGAAAATGCTTTGGAAGCTGCAAAAATTGCCAAAAAGGCAAATACCCTAGTTTCTTTAGATGGTTGTAGTTTGCAAAGTGAAAATGAAAAAAACTTGAGATTAGTAAAAATGGCAGATATCTTGATTACTAATGATTGTTATCCTTTGGCGTTAGTAGACGAAAAGGTTTTGGAAAAAGCAATGCTTAAAATAGCAAAATTTGGAGCAAGATATGTAATTGCTACATGTGGAGAAAAAGGATGTATTGCTGTAAAAAATAATGAAATAATTAGATATCCTGCTTTTAAAATAAAACCTGTAGATACTACCGGAGCCGGTGATGTTTTTCATGGAGCTTTTCTGAGAGCATTAGAACTTAATTATGATTTGGATAATTGCATTAAATTTGCTAGTGCAGTTTCATCAATAAATTGTTTAAGTATTGGAGGTAGAAAAGGAATTCCTTCTCTTAAACAAACCGTTAATTTTATAAATACCAATAAATTTGGTAATTTGGAGGAAAAATGTCTTTAATTACATTAAGATCAGTTATGATGAAAGCTCAAAGGGAAGGTTATGCTGTAGGAAGCTTTAACTTTTACGGATTAGAAAATGTTCAAGGAATAATTGCAGGCGCCGCTGCAAAAAATGCCCCTGTAATAGTTCAGGCAAGCGCTGGTTGTGTTAAACATATGGGTGAAAAAGGTATTGTAGGAATGGTAAAAGGGATATCCGATGATTATGGTATTCCAGTTGTATTACATTTAGACCATGCTACAGATTATGATACAATTTGCCGTTGTATTGATAATGGGTTTACATCTGTTATGATAGATGCTTCTACAAAATCTTTTAATGAAAATATTGATATTACTTCAAAAGTTGTAGAATATGCTGCAAAAAGTGGTGTAAGCGTTGAAGCTGAATTAGGTCATATTGGTGGTAATGAAGATGGAGTGACTCTTGGTGATAGAGAAGCACTATTTACTATTCCTGAAACAGCTTTAGAATTTGTTAATAAAACTGGAGGCATTGATGCCTTGGCTATTGCTGTAGGAACAGCACATGGTTTTTATAAACTTCCTCCAAAATTAGATTTTGAAAGAATCAGTATAATTCATAGTTTGATTCCAAATATGCCTCTTGTTCTTCATGGTGGTACAGGTGTTCCAGATGAAGATTTTAAAGAATCAATTAAACGTGGAATTAGTAAAATTAATATTGGTACCGAACTATGGATTAATGGTTATGGAAATATTATGAAAAAATATAGTGAAGAAATGCCTTGGGGAGGAGATCCTAGAGCAGTTATGGCAAAAGTTCGAGAGGCATGTAAGAAAATTGTTGAACATAAAATAGATGTATTTGGTTCAACAAATAAAAACAACGAATAATATATATAAAATTTTTTTAGTCAGTGAAAGATGAAGTGTGTAAGTTTTAAAAAGACTTACATGCTTTTTTTTAAGATTTTACAATTTAAGCCAAATAAATCTAAATAAAATTATATATTGAAAATTAAAGATACTTTTTATTGTTTTTAAGCTTTATTTAGTGCTATGAATATAGGTGGAGGATTTATGGGAGAAACAATTCGCTTCGGTGTTTCCATGGATAAAGATCTTGTAGAGTTACTTGATAAGCTTACAAAAGAAAGCAATCATGATAACCGATCGGAAACAATTCGAGCATTAGTCAGAAAAGAGATTATTGAAAAAGAAAGTGAAAATAACAATCGAGAAGTAATTGGGATTGTAACAATTTTGTATAATAATAAAACTAGTTTACCAAGAGTTTCCATCAGTCCTTTCCCATCTTTGAACATAAAGGCTAATTTGCAGTTCCATGTGGATAAAGAAATTTGCTCTAAAATTCTTGTAGTTATGGGAAAAGGTGATGAGATCCGAACTTGGGCTCAAAAACTTTTTTCTAGCCCTCACATTATTGGAAATTTAACCTTTGTTGCTACAGATGAACTTTATGGAGAATTAATAAAATAATTAGAAGTAAACAAATTCATTGTTGACCCTGTCAATTTAATGTTATATTCTAATTTGGTAACACGTTTTTCTAATAACGTGTCATCTATGAAAATAACTTTGGAGATGTTTATGATTGATACAAAAGGTTTTAAATATTTTTCTCATAAATCTATGAGAACTTTTATTCTTGGTTTTTTATTATTATTCTGTATGATAAGTCTCTTTGCTGAGCCCCAGCAAGAAATTTCAAATCCTCAGAATTTTAGAACGGTAATTGATATGAGGGGTCGGAGTGTAGAAATACCAGAAAATATTAACAGCATTGTTCCCCTAGGAGCAGGATCTTTAAGATTAGTCACCTATCTAAATGCTACAGACAAAGTTGTTGCAGTTGAAGATCTTGGAAATGGAAGAGAAAAGACTTCTTATGATTTTTTTAATTTAGCAACCTATAGAATTGCGTATCCCGAACTTCGAAATTTACCAAGCATTGGAAGTATAGAAAACCATGAGGGACTTATTAATGCCTCACCTGATCTTATTATAGCTTCATACACGGATGTAAGTCAGTTAGACCAGTTACAAAATACTTTAGGTATCCCTGTTTTTGCAGTAAATGTTGATGTTGAATTTTATGAAACAGACCTTTTTTATCATCAAATAGAATTATTGGGTGAAGTCTTAGACAAAAAAGAGAGAGCTGAAAAACTAGTTACGGGTATCAAAGCAGTTTTAAAAGATGTTGAAAATAGAGCACAAAAGGTAAGTACACCCAAACGTGTTTATGCCGGTGGGATGATGTTTTATGGACCAGCAAACTTGCTTAGAACAACAGGAGATTTTCTTCCTTTTGATTTTACAAATTCAGAAAATGTGATGCCAACTAATCCAACAGGAAATTTACAACCATATATGACCTCCCTTGAAGACTTTATAGCTGCCTCTCCGGATTATATCTTTATTGATGCAGCAAATGTTAAGCTTTCAAAAGCTGGGTTTGAAGATAATAAGAAAGTTCTAGAAGAACAAGTTCCTGCATTTAAGAATCACAATGTGTATACTACATTTGTA
>JBAYZQ010000152.1:0-5651 GCA_041672385.1 Sphaerochaetaceae bacterium
TAATTCTTTTTTTGCTTCATGTGAGAAAGTTTTCAGACCAGATCTAAAAAATTCTCCAATAGTTGTACTTTCAAATAATGACGGATGTATTGTTGCTCTGACGCAGGAAGTAAAAGATCTTGGAATTCAAAGAGGTGAACCCTATTTTAAAGTTGAAAAATTACTTAAAAAATCTGGATGTGCTGTTTTTTCTTCTAATTACACCTTGTATCAAGATATTTCAAGACGAATCTTTGAGATTCTTGGAATTTTTGTTGAAGATATTGATCTATATTCAATAGATGAAGCCTTCTTTTCTTTTCCTGAATATCTTAATGAAAACGAAGTTTCAAGTTACATTAATAAACTTCATAATACGCTGTATCGCAGAACTGGAATGAAAGTATCAATCGGTATTGGAAGAACAAAAACTCTTGCAAAGATTGCCAATCATATTGCAAAGAAAAATAATGGAGCTTTTTATTTATCAAAAGAGAAAGAAGAAAAGATTATAAAGAATTTACCAATCAAAGAAGTGTGGGGAATAGGTTATAGAAATGCCTATAAGCTTGAAAGTTTTAAAATTTATACTGCAGGAGCTCTCATTGAAAAAGATGATAAATGGATAAGAAAGAATTTTTCAATAACGGGCTTAAGAACTGTTTATGAATTAAGAGGAATCCCCTGTATAAATGAAGATGACTACAGGATAAGGTCGTTTGCAAGTGGTATTAGTTTTCAAAAACCAGTAACAAGCTTTGAAGAATTACTTGAAAGTTTGGCCTGTCATTGTTCAGTGGTTGCATCAAAACTAGTATCAAAAAATATAAAAGCAGGTACAGTTGGAGTACAAATAAACTCAAATAGATTTCGAGATAATTATTATTCTTCCTTTTATTACATTAAGCTTACACAAAGTTCTTGTTATGTTCCTACATTTATAAAAGCCTGTCGTTCCTGTTTGGAACATATTTACAAAAATAACGTTGAATACAAATCTTCTAGAGTTTTTGTTTATGATTTTTCATTTTCACAGGATAGACAACTTAGTCTTTTTGATACACCAAATTATTCATCATTACTAAAGAAAAGAGATAATATGGCACTTTGCGTAAAAGAAATTGAAACTAGTGAAGGTAAGAATGTTATTCATCCAGCAATTACCTATTCAAAAAGAAAGCATGACCTTTCAAGCAGAAAATATCTTTCCCCTTGCTATACAACAAGATGGAAAGATATTGCAAAAGTATATTGAAGATTTAAGTTCTTTTATTTTTTGTTTTTCTTTTTCTTTTTTTCTTTGTCTTTTTCTTTTCTGGCATTACTTGCAGCTATAAAATCAGCAAAAGTACCACCTGTAGATTTTTGAGAAGGTGTGAACTTTTTATCAATAGGTTTACTTGGGGTTTTTTCAGTTTCAAATTTCTTTTTATAATCTTTTTTATAGTCTGTTTTGTAGTTATTATTAGGCTTAAAATGACTTGGTTTAACAACTTTTAATTCTGTTTTCCAAGTGTATTCAACTATAGGAGTGGCTACTAATTTCTTTACTGTGTTAGTTTTTTTAACTATTATTTTCTTTTTTCCATTAACAACAACAGCTTGTGTTTGTATTACTGGTTTCACTGTCTTTGTTGTTGCTTTTTTTATTACCACTTGTTTTTTGTCTTCAACTTTTACACGTACTTTTGTTTCACATTCTTCATAACCACAACTAAAACGCTGACAAATATTATGAATTTGTCCATATTCATCAGTAACTTTTATCATTGGCCAAGAACAGAAAGGACAAGTTTTTTCTCCCATTTTTTTAGGGTCATAAGTTAGATGAGAAGATGTAACTTGATTTACAAGATCGTGAGCACAAGTTTTTATATCTTTTATAAAAGTTTCTACTTCTTCTGACCCATCTGCAATTTTACTAAGTCTCATTTCCCAATTTGCTGTTAGTTCCGGTGATTTTAAGAGAGATGGAACTAACCTAATAAGTTCACGACCTTTTGGAGTTGGGAAAAGATATCTATCTTTTCTTTCCATACAGTGACTATTGATTAATTTTTCTATGATATCAGCTCTTGTTGCAGGAGTTCCAATTCCATTTGTAAGATTTCTTTTTTGTTCTTTATCTTCAACAAATTTTCCAGCGTGTTCCATCGCAAACAACAAAGTTGCCTCTGTATAACGATCAGGTGGAGTAGTTGCAGTTTTCTTGAGTATTATTTTTTGAACAGGAAGAGCGGAGCTTTCGTTCAAGGTTGTTAAAGGTGGTACTTCGTATTCATCATTTTGAAGAGTTTTAAATTTATTATCTGCTTCTTTTGATATTTCTTTCCAACCTAAAGAAATAGGTGTGGAAAAACGTGAAATAAAATTATGATTTTCAATATCAAGAGTAAGAGTAATAGTTTGATAAGTGTAATCTTCACTTAAAACTTCCAAAAACCTTATGGCAATTAAGGTCCAAAGGTCTTTCTCGTTTTTATTAAGTTTTGAAAGGTTGACCTTTTGTTCAGTTGGAATAATTGCATGATGGTCACTGACCAACTCATTTTGAACAAATCTAGATAAATCTTTTCTTGTCCCTTCTAGGGCAAGTTTTGTTGCCTTAAGTCCAAATTCAGTTGTTGAAAGGGCTTTAAGTCTATCTGGGAAAGTAGCTATTATATCATCTGAAATATAATGACTATCGGTTCTAGGATAAGTAACTATTTTGTGTATTTCGTAAAGTCTTTGAAGTGTATCAAGAGTTTGCTTTGCACTGAAGTTCAAGATGTTATTTGCATCTTGTTGTAAGGAAGTCAAAGAATAGGCAAGAGGAGGTGTTTCAGTCTTTGTTTCTTGTGCAATATCTACAATTTTAGCTTTAGCATTTTGAGAATCTTTTTGTATTTTTAGAGCTAGTTCTTTGTCTTCAATTCTTGTGGAAGAGGGACTTGAATAATAGGATGCTTTGAAAGCTCCAAAATCGGCTCTTATAGTCCAATAAAAATTTCCTGAAAAACTGTCAATCTCATCTTCTCTTTGAGTAATCAAAGCTAAAGTTGGAGTTTGAACTCTACCTGCTGAAAGGGGTGTATCGTAAAAGCAACTTAACGCTCTTGAAATATTATAACCAATGTACCAATCTGCAGCACTTCTACATTCAGCAGCATGGTAGAGATTTAAATAATCATCTCCTGATTTGAGGTTTGCAAAGCCTGTTTTGATAGCTATTTCAGTTTGACTACTTATCCAAAGCCTTAAAAGAGGTTTATTACACTTTGCTTGTTGTATAATCCACCTTGCAACTAGTTCGCCTTCACGGCCAGCATCTGTTGCAATTATTATTGTAGAAATATCTTCTCGATTTAAAAGACCCTCTACAATTTTGTACTGCTCTTTAGTTTTTTCAATTACAAGATTTTCCAATTTTTCAGGAAGAATTGGAAGAGTTCCAAGGGACCATTTTCTATACTGGGGAGAATAATAATTCGGACTGGCAGGACTTACCAGATGACCAAGGGCCCAAGTAACAACATATTCTTCATTTTCAAAATACTTATTTTGAGATTTACAACCAAGAACATGGGAAAGTTCTCGGCCGATACTTGGTTTTTCTGCTAAAACTAAATTTTTCACAAATTCTCCTTCGGTATTATTAACCTAACTAATCAAGTAAAGATTTTACAGTTTTAGTAATTGGAATTTCAAGAGGGGAACTAGAAAAATAATAAATTAATTGAGTATAGTTTTTCCTTTATTTAAAAGGGATGACAATTAAAAAAAACATTGAATTATAAAATATATTGATTTACACTCAATAAAAAAATTAAGGGAAGGTTGATATGAAAAAATCATCAATTATTATATTTATATTTATAATATTTCAAATTAGTTCTTTAGGAGCTTTTAACAATCAACAGAAAATATATCCGATTGACTCAGAAGTTTATTCTGCAATGGAAAAACTATACATTCTAGAAGGACATGCTTTGCCTTCAAATTCAGGACCGTGGAGTGAGCAAGAACTACTTCAAATGCTTAATCGGGTTGATTGTTCTTCTACCGTATCTAAAAACCTTTATGAATGGATTAAAGGAAAACTATCTATTGATCCCAAAACAATGATGGGAGAAGAAATAGGAATGAGTTTCAATTTTAACATGGCCATAGAGGGATATTTACATAAAAATACTGAGGTTTTTAATGATGAACATTTCTGGATCCATGGTTTTTTAGATAGGGCTCCTTTCTTTTTGTGTGATTGGGAAACTTGGAGTACTGATAATATTTATATATATTTTGAAGCTGGATTAATGAATTCCCTTGGTAACCAACATAATAATATAGATGGAAACAGACTTTATAAAAATTCTTTTACAACAAATATACCTTTTGTAACACCTGCAGAAATTGGTTCGGATGCTGATTTTACTTTTCCATATAGAAGTTTTGCTTCTTTTGGTGCGGAACATTGGAATTTATCAATTGGTAGAGATCGTTTAGGTTGGGGAAGTGGAGAATCAGGAAACTTTATGTTAGGTTCTCATTTTATTCAACATGATTTTGTAAAATTTACAACCTATCATGAAAGATTTAAATACACATTATTAGCAGCCTTTTATCCACCTGATGCCTCAATGGGAAAAGATCAAGATGAAGAAATTCCCGGGTTTTCAATGCTAATGGCCCATAGAATTGAATTTCGATTTTTAAAAGATAAAATTGGTCTGGCTTTAAGCGAATCAGTAATTTATAAAACCGAGCAAAATACTTTAAATTTAGCTACGATTAATCCCTTTGGATTTTTCCATAATGAGTATATTAGAGGTATGGCTAATTCCTTGATAACTGCTGAGCTTGATTTTAATCCTTTTGGCTCTGTTGACTTTTATGAACAGTTTGCTATCGATGAGTTTCCATTAGGAGAAACTGTACCTCCAGAAACAGGAGCTTATCCAAGTGCTTTTGCTTATATGCTAGGAATTAAAACAGCCGTTCCTGTTTCTAGCTATCTATTAAAAACTTTTTTAGAATTTGCGTTAACTGACCCTTTCTTGTATATTAGAGGATTGCAAGGCCAGACTCCAAATGGATATGGATATGATGCAATCGTAAAATCATTCAATAAACCTGGAGATTACAAAAGAATGTTCTTAGGTTATGAATATGGAAATGATGTCGTTTTGGTAAATCTTGGAGCCAATCTTGAAGATATCGGTGTTTGGATGCTTAACATGAATGTAATATTAATGTGGCATGGAAATAAAAGATTAGATTCTCCTTGGAGTGTTTATGGCTATAATGGGCAGAATGAACTCGTGAGTGTGTTATCAGGGGACGTAATAGAAAAAACTTTTATTCTTTCTCTTGAAGGAAAAGTAAATATTCCTAAAATTGAAGGACTCTATCTTAAAGCCGGTGTTGATTATGTTAATATTGTAAATATGAAAAGTTCATTACCTACAATTGTTACTTACTATGATGAAGATTGCACCATCTATCTTAATGAAGAAGGAAAAAATCAAGACGATATTCAAGTAAGTCTTGGAATGGGATATACTTTTTAAATATAATAAAAACTTAAATCTACACAATGTAAATTTTTATTTCATTGACAAATGTTGATTTTCCCTATATTTTTAAATTGACACTTTCAAAAAAAGTGTCAAAATAAAACATTTTATAATGTT
>JBAYZQ010000153.1:0-5559 GCA_041672385.1 Sphaerochaetaceae bacterium
TTTCTTTTAAACATAAGAACCCCCTTTTTTAAACTTTTATATTCTAATATCACAAATACGCACTTTTTTTATTTACTATTTACTACAAATACGCACTTTTTATATATACAATTTACCACAAATGCGCACTTTTTAAAACAGTTATATACTAATAAATTCGAATTATCTATTAATTAGATGAAGAACTATTACATATTTATAATTTTTAGTTAATTAAAAATTTCCCAATAAATCAAATAGTATCAAATCTATCTAATTTATTATGTTGAGTCTTTCCTAAGGCGAACTCTAGGTCTTTTAGAACATTCTAAGAGAACTTTAAAAATATAGCAAATTGCCTTCAAGAAAGTTGAATAAGGATAAAATTATTTAATTTCTTCTTGCAAAGCTTAAAAGGGAGTAATTCCGTTTAGTATTTTCCTAGGATAGGAGTTCATCCAATTTTGTACTTCTTTGATGGTCCTCTTTGTTACAGCTTCAAAATCTGTTCCTTTTGGAAGAAATCTTCTAATCATACCGTTATGGTTTTCTTAATTCTTCTCCTCGTTCGCTAGAACAATAGGGATGAGCAAAATATAGAGTGGTTCTTGCCTTTTTTGTAAGGATTGAGTGCATTAAAGCACTAGCAAAAGAAAAGTCAGATCCATTATCGAAATTTTATCAAATTCGTTATAAATCACACAGTAGCTTGAGTAAATCAGTTTTTTCCCACATTCTTACTTGCCCTACAACCTCTGTATTTGCCTTTGCATACAATTTATGGGTTTTATTCATAAGATTCTGACATTCTACATTTTTCCTTTCTGGGTATCGGAATTTGACAGATGGCTTGCTCTTACTTACATTTGGATAATCATCTTAATTGTGGGCTTCATATTAAGAAATATATTACTATTAATAAAAAAATAAAGATGCTAGAAAAATAGTGTTTATTGTTAATAATTTCTTTATTCTGGAAAAAAGTTTCACTTTAGTATTTATGATGCAGGAACGGATGCTTATGCACTCTATTACAGCATAATAGAAACCTCTAAATCCAACAAATTAAATACCTATGATTACTTATGGAACATTCTTACAAAAGCTCAAACCTGCAGTACTAAAGAAGATTTAAAGCAACTTCATAAAATTTATAATAATGCTCATCCTGATTCAAAAACAAAGAAGAATTTTAAGTTTAAACCTTATAAAACACCTAGTACTTTATCAGGAAGAATACTTTTCACTTTTGAACATGATTTAATATAAGGTTAGTTTAAAGGTTCAGCTTCTGCTTCATTAGCCTTTTCTGCTACTTTGATTTTATGGTTTCTTATCATTGAGAAAATAGCTACAACAAGTCCTATCACTCCAGCTATTACAATTATCCAACCAACAAGTTTCATAAAGCTTTCACCGATTTTCTGTGGTGCAATGAAAAGAAGTATTGCAAAAAATAAATCAAGAAGCGCCTCAATCAACCCACCTTTTGAATTATACTCATACTTTCTAAAAGCAAAAACCATTCTTAGTTTAACTACAGCCTCAAAAACAAGATAAATTCCAATGGTATAAGCTGAAATAACCCAAACTCCTTTTGCAAAAGCTAGATTAAAGATTATTGCAAAAAGTCCTAAGACAATAGAAATAAAACTTTCAATTTTCAAACCCTTATTAATTTTTATTTTTCTTTCATCTTCTAAAAAAGATAATTTATCAGAAGAAAATAATTCGCTTAAACCATGAACAACAGCAAAAATACCCCCAATTAATACAATAATCTGCATAAAGTTCAAAGAATATTTTATCAGTAAAAACCCAATAAATACGACTATCAAACTCCCAATAATTTCTTTAATATTTCCCCAATTATTATTTTTCATTTTTACCTCCATCAGTCATTGACTGAAATCAATTCAACATTAAAAATCAGCAAAGAGTTAGGACTTACAGTTTGAGTTCCTTCTTCTCCATATCCAAGACTTGGTTCTACCCAAAAACGATATTTTGATCCTTCTTTCATAAGACAAATCCCTTCTTTAAACCCTGGGACCAAATCTTCAAGATTTTTTATTGAGGGCTCATTTCGTTCATAAGAACTATCAACAATCTTTCCATCCATTGAAATAATTTCATAGTTGATAGTAACACTATCTGTTTGTTCAGGTGTTTTACCAGTACCTTGTTTTAGAATTTTATATTGGAGTCCAGAATCAGTAGTAATTACACCTGAAATCTTTTTATTCTGTTTTAAGAAATTTTCAGCCTGCTCTAAATTCGCAGTTGCAACTTGATTTTGCTGTTCATAAAGATACTGTTGATAAGAAGAAAAAGCCTCTTTTATTTCCTCTTGGGAAAAAGCACTTTTACCTTTTGAAGCCTCTGCCGCTCCTTCTAAGAAAACATCAAAATTTAAATCAGGATAATTACTTACCATAGAACTATAAAGCAAAGCTCCATAAGCATAAGCAAACTTATCACTAACACTATCATTCTGATTAATAGCAAAAAGCTGAACTGCTAATAAACAAACAATTAATATCAAAAAAAATCTTTTCATAACACTAATTTATCCACATAAACTTATTAAGTCCAGTAATACCAAATTATTATCTTATTTTTTTTTAAGAAACAAACTCTTAATAATAATAAAGAAAAAAATATAAATAAAAATTTGAGCAGAAAAACTTCCCAAAAAATCAGCTAAAACATCCAAAGGATCTCGAAACCTATGGAAAAAGGGCTGAATAATTTCAATTAGTATTCCAACTATTGTTGATAATAAAATGCTATTTATACTAATTATCCAATTTGATTTAAAAAAAAGATAGAACTTATTTTTGCTGTTATTTTTTAAAGAATTTATTGAAAAGAAACAGAAAAACAGAAAAAAACTTAAAACAAAATATGCTATAAAATGGCCAACTTTATCATTCATGGACGAAATTACGGGATTTGAAATAGTTTGTTTTAAAGAAAACACATTTACAAGAATAAAAGTCAAAATGGTAAGAACAATTGCAATTTTTCTTATTATTTTTTGCATAAATCCCCCTGAGAAGCATTTAATTCTTTCATGTTAGCTTTTAGTTTTCTTAAGAACCGTGACTTATCATCAAAAAAACGTGGACTTGCTAGTCTATGCTCGGGAGTTTCACAAATTAAGCGTTGAATAATAATATCTTTTCTTATACGTCTTAATACATAAATTGTATCTTGAATATGGCGAGAAGTAGAACATGTTGTGATTTCACCTTCTAAAAAATCATTATACAAAGCACTTTGAGAAGTAATATGCAAGTTATGAATCTTAAGAGCATCACTACCACTTTCATTTACCGCTTTTATAGTCAAATCTAAATCTTCTTTAGTTTCCGAAGGATAACCAATAATTATATGGGTACATAGCTTTAGGCCCTTAGCTTTTACCCTTTTTGCCGAATTTTTATAGCAGGCAACATCATGTCCTCTTCTCATAAGAGTCAAAATCCTGTCACTTCCACTTTGAAGGCCAAGCTCAATCCAAAGATCATCCACTCTATCTTTGTAGCTACAAATAAAATCAATTACAGAATCTGAAGTACAATCAGGTCTAGTGGAAATAATAAACTCTTTCCAATCTCCTTTTGACAAAGCAAAATCATAGATTTCCTTAAGCTCAGAAATGGGTGCAAAAGTATTGGAATAAGCTTGAAAATAGAGGCTGTAATTTGTTGTCTTATATCTACGAGTAACAAATTCTTTACCCCGGTCAATCTGTTGAGCAATACTAGAGAGTCTCCTTTCTTCACATAAATCAGCAAAAGGGCTAGTTTTAAGAAGAGGATCTTTTAAAAAGTGACTTTCATGAGTGAAAGAGCTTTCTTCTTCTCTTGCATAGGAAGCAGAAGAGCCTAACTCATCACAGTAAATACATCCACCATGCCTATTTTTATCTCTATTAGGACAAGAAAACCCAGCGTCAACTCCAATTCTATAAACACTAGAACCAAATCGTTTTATTAAATACTCTTTATATGTTTTAAAATATTCCATCCTACCAGACCTCCATGAAAATACTAACATGTCCTTTAAGGCTGGCTCCAACACCAGCAATTATATCACCTAAAGGTGTTTTCAATCCAAAGCCTAAAGCAAGACCCGAATCAAAAGAATCCAACCTATCAAAAGGCTTGGTTGCTTTATCTCCAACTAAAGGATACTCAATAGTATCAAAACAATTATTACTGTCAAAAAAACCACTACTACTTTTAAGATAAATACAAGAATCAATTACAGTTGGAAGCCAAAATTGCCAACCAATTTCAAAAAGAACAATGTCTTTAGAATAGGAAAAAATTGGATAACCAGGAATCCCTGAAATTGAGCCCATATCGTTATAAGAAGCTACAACCAAACTTACTAATCTCTTAGTATTAGCCTTAACTCCATAAAAAAATGTATTCTTATCATTAACTGGAAGAAATTGCTTTAAATCAATTCCAAAATCATAGGTTAATCCCCTTTCCCAAAATCCAAGACTTCCACCATAGCTTAATTTATAACCCTCTTTTAGAAGGAACCCTTCACCTTTATCATATAGACAACCTTCAAATCTTAAAGAGGGATTCACAAAAACAACTGGTTCCCAGTTTTCTATTTCTAGAGAAGGTTTTCCAATAGTACCAAGATTAATCGATAATTGGATACTATTTTTCGAAGCACTTACTGTTTGAACCTTTTTAAATTTAGATTTTAAACTCAAAGAACTCATAAGTTTTAGCCCAAAAGAAAAAGAAGTGTCCAATGTTGGAATTTGAATACAACTCAGAATTGATAAAGCACCAAATCCAAATTCTATTGAAGGGATAAAATAAATATTACTGAGAGAAGTTAGGGGAACTTTAGCAAATACCCCAGTATGGAATCCTTCTTTAATCAAGAAATGAAGATTAAGAATCCAATGAGAATTTTCAAAAGACTCTTTATTGAAATTTAAACTTATCAAAGGATTAAAGGACATAGAATAGCTATCTGTACTAGGAGAATAAGAGAAAGACGAAGATCCAAAAGCTCCTAGTCCTAAATATGACCTTTCATACGAACTTTCATCAATTTCAGGGAAAAAAGCATTATTACTTACAGGTAAAGAAAAATAAGAACCAACTCTAGAAGGGTCTTTCTTATTAGTATTGCCAGTAATTTCCGCTATCTGTTCAAATTGTTTTTCATAGTGAGAAGCTTCTTTTCTTCCTATTTCAACAATAGCTTCTGGACTACCAAATTCCAAAACACCAAATTTTTCTGTTATAGGATTCAAGAATACAGCGGTATTTTGTCTAACATAATCTTCATCAAATTCGGTAACCAATTTAAGTATCTGTTCAATAGTCTGACTCATTGATTCTACTTCAAGATTATCCTCATCCTCTCGATAATTTGCATTCTGGGCAATAATTATATCACATCCCATACTCTTAGCAGTTTTTACGGAAATGTTATCTGCCATACCACCATCCCAATACTGTTTTGAATCAATGGTATAGGGTTTAAAAACCATAGGAATGGCCATACTAGCTCTCATAGCCTCAACCAAAGAAC
>JBAYZQ010000154.1:0-5545 GCA_041672385.1 Sphaerochaetaceae bacterium
TTGGTTTAATGGGATCAAGATGGTCTGTAATTTTAATTACGAGTGTAAATGTTTACTATTTAGTTATTCTTATGAGGTTTTTTGAGGCTGTCCCTAAAGATATAATTGAGGCTGGAACAATTGATGGCCTAGGCCATTTGGGAATGTTATGGAAAATCATCATGCCACTGGCAAAATCTGGAGTAGCGACAATAACAATGTTTTACGCTGTAATAAGATGGAATGAATATTTTAAAGCCAGTATTTATATTCTAGATGAAACAAAAACGGTTCTTCAAGTAATACTTAGACAGTTTGTAGTTCTTGGAGATACTGTTAAATTAATTGGTCAACAAAATGTATTTAATTATAACGAACTTGCAAAAGTCGATTATGGTGGATTGAAAGCTGCAACTATTGTAGTAGCAGTAATTCCAATATTGTGTATCTATCCGATAGTATTAAAATATTATGCAAATGATGTTTTCGCCGGATCAGTCAAAGAATAATAAAACAGAAGGAGAATTTTATGAAAAAAGTTTTATTGGTATTAATGTTAGTAATGGTAATTTCGATAGGATTCGTTTTTGCCACTGGTCAAACTGAGAGTAAAGGTTCTGAGGCAGCTTCTACAATTGAAAATAAATTTGGAACCCCTGAAAATCCTGTTACAGTTACCTATTTGTGTAAAGATGTTAATCCTCAAGATGCTGGAAATCCTGAAATGGTAAAAGCAATTGAAGAAGGACTCGCAAAAGAGGGAAAGTATATTAAATTAGAAATTCTTAATGCACCTGCAGGCTCTTATGCTACTGTTGTTCCAGTTGCTTATAGAACTGGACAGATTTCACCTGATTTAATTTATTTCCAAGGTGGAGACCTCCCAATTGCACAGGAAGGTTTACTTGAAGATCTTACCCCTTACATTGCAGACTCAGAAAATGTTAAGAATATTATGGATAATCATAATATTGAAAGGATGAAAAACTATCCATATCTTTTATGGCTTGCTCCACAGAGAGTTAGTGTTCCTATTGTAAGAGGCGATTGGTTTAATGAACTTGATAGTAGTAAAGCTCTAGCTTCTAATCCTACTCCAGATAACTATTATGCATTTTTTAAGGAAATGAAAGCAAAAGGCCTTTGTGAATGGCCTTTGACAATTGCAGGAGAAACTTCTCGTTTAGACAGTATGTTTAACCATGCTTTTGGTGTGGAATCAACTTTAGTTAAACAAAATGGTAAATGGGTTTATTCACAAGTAACTGAAGGTGAGAAAAATAAACTTGCTTTTTATGCTAAACTTTACAAAGAAGGTTTGCTAGATAATAATTATCTAACAAAAAATTGGGAAACAAAAGAGAAGGCTTTCTATGAAGGCGATTCAGGAATGATTATTGGAACAGCAGGAGCTGTTATTAATATTTACAATAACAAACTAATGCAAACTCAAGGAGATCAGGCTGAAGGTGTTGTTCTTCCACCGGCAAAAGGTATTGGGCAGGCTTTTTTAAGTGTTGATGTAACTAAAGAATCACGAGGTTTTGCAATTAATGTTGATTCAATGGTTAAAGATGCAGCTTGGGCTGTTCTTGATTTCATGGCAAGTCCTGAAGGAAGAGTAATTGATAAACTTGGTATTGAAGGAATTCATTATAATTTAGTAGATGGTAAATATGTTTTAACTGATCAATTTCCACAGTGGTGGGCTCGTTTCTGGGATACTTTGAACGGTCTTGATACTTCAAAAGTTGTAGGCCAAGTAATGACCTCTCCAGCAATGGACTCTCTTGCACTTATGAACAAGTATTTTGCCGCTGATACTAATGTTTTACTTCCTGAAGAATATCTTCCATTGAAAGATTCCATGGATAAACTTTATATTGATTATTCAACTGAAATTATAAGAGGAAACAAACCCATCAGTGTTTTTGATGAGTTTGTTACTAAATGGAATGCAGCAGGAGGAGATGAAATAAGCGACTACCTTGCAACTCAACTTGACTAGTATTTGAGAATACTTTTTCCAGAAGTGTTTTATGCACTTCTGGAAATATATTTTAAATTAAAAAAATAGGATTAATTGAATGAATAAAATTGAATTAAAAGAACTCCTTGAAAAAACTTACGCAGGTTTTCTAGGAATGAACATCGGAATTAGATTGGGGGCGCCAGTCGAACCAAGTATTTGGACTTCAGATAGAATAAAAGAAGTTTATGGTAATATTACTGAATATGTTAAAGATTATAAAAATTTTGCAGCAGATGATGACGTTAATGGCCCGGTATTTTTTCTTAGAGCACTTGATGATGGGGCACTTTTAAAAGGTGAGTTAACCTCACAAGATGTTGCTCAGACTTGGTTGAATTATTCTAGAGAAGGAATTGGAATGTTTTGGTGGGGAGGGTATGGAATTTCTACAGAACATACAGCATATTTGAATTTGAAAAATGGAATTAATCCACCTGAAAGTGGAAGTATTAAGACTAACGGTTTGATAAGAGCTGAACAAATTGGAGGACAGATTTTTATTGATACTTGGGGATTTGTTTGGCCAGGAAATCCTGAAAAAGCCGCTGAATATGCAACAAGGGCTGCTAGTGTTTCTCACGATGGAAATGGCCTTTATGGGGCATCTTTTATTGCTGCATGCATAGCAGAGGCATACGAAAATGATAATATTGACAAAATAATTGATAAAGGACTTGAGTTTATTCCTTCTTCTTCTCTTTATTTTAAAGTAGTAAATGCTGTTAGAGATTTTCACAAAAATCATGAGAATTGGAGAGATTGTTTAGCATATCTTCAAAAAGAATGGGGTTATGATAAATATAAAGGTTTTTGTCATATTATTCCTAATGCAGGTGTTTGTATAATGGCAATGATTTATGGAAAAACATTTGAAAAAGCAATTGAGATTGCAACTATGGCAGGTTGGGATACTGATTGTAATGCCGGTAATGTTGGTTCTATTTTAGGCGTTGCTCAGGGACTTTCAAGTATTCCTGATAAATATAGAAAACCTGTAAATGATGGAATTGTACTTTCTGGAATTAGTGGTTATTTGAATATACTTGATATTCCAACATATATTAAAAAACTTGTTGGTTTCTCATATAGTTTGAATAATGAAAAGATTCCAGAAATTTGTAAAATAACTGAGGGCGAAATTCATTTTGATTTTGAACTTTTAGGTTCAACTCATGGTTTTAGAACCTCTAATAATAATTCATGCAGGCTTAAACAGTCCATTTTGAAATCACATACTGGAAATGGAAGTCTTCAGGTTAGATTTGACCGCATGAAAAGAGGAGATAGTTCTAGAATTTTTTATAAACCTATGTATCGAAGGGAAGATTTTGATGACGAACGTTATTCTCCTGCTTTTTCTCCTTTGATTTATAGTGGTCAACAAGTTAAGTTATATGTTTACAGCGATAAATTTGAAAATGCGGGTTCTCCCTTTATTATTAGTACTTATGTAAGAGACAGTTTTGATAAAAAAATAATTATCGTAAATTCTTTAACATTACAAGATAATCAATGGACTGAAGTTAGCTTTAAGATACCTGAAATGAATGGATCTTATTGTGATGAATGTGGAATTATACTTGAAAGTAATTCTCGACCAAAAGCTTATGATTACGGTTGCCTATATATTGATGATTTTTCAGTTACTGGGAAAGCAGATTATTCAATTTCACTAAGCAAACAAAAAAAGGAATTCCAAACAATTACACCTTTTTCTATTAACCACGGTGGTTGGGAAATAGAAAATGACTATCTAACTTGTATGTGTTTAGAACATGGAGAAGCAGTTACTGGAAATTATTTTTCCAAAGATGTAAAGATACAAGCCCCTGTTAGAGTTGATAATGGGAGTTGTGCATTGTTAGGTCTTAGAATTCAAGGAGCACAGAGAGGTTATTATGGTGGAATTTATAAAGACCAACTTGTTATTGGAAAAAATAACAACTCAAAGTTTGAAGTATTAATAAAAGAAGAAATTTCCTATGAGAAAACAAAAGCTTATAATCTTGAGTTTGAGGCTAAGGGGAAAAAGCTTTCTTTAAAAATGGGAAATAGAGAATTAGTAGTTGAAGATGATAATTTTAATTATGGAATGGTAGGTTTTGCCAGTTACCAAGGCGGGCGTTCGGCCTATGGAACGTTGAAAGTAAAAGAATTATAAGGAGTTTTGATAATGATGACAAAAGATGAACTGAAAAGAAATTCAGAATTGATACAAGATAAGGCTTGTGGTGCACTTTCCGGTTTAGCCATTGGTGATAGTTTTGGAGATGCAGCTAGAATGCAAGCAAATCGAGCAAATTATGGATTTATTACTGATTTTAATTCAGGTGCTTCCTGGAGTACAGATGATACTGAATTTGCATTATTAACTGCAAACACTTTAATAAATTGTGAGGGAAAGCTTACAAGTCAAGATGTAGTTGATGCATGGATGAAAGATGTTGTAGTTCAAGATGAGTTTTCCAGAGGTGGTCAAAGTGAAATTCAGGCTGCTAAAAATCTTAAAAAAGGACTAAGGCCACCACAAAGTGGACAATTCAACACTTTTCACATGAGCGATGGAACAGCAATGAGGATTCCTCCAGTTGGAATAGTCTGTGCCGGAGATCCTGAAAGAGCTGCAAAAATGGCTAGAATTGATGCTGAAATCAGTCATTACCGCGATGGAGTTTGGGGAGCACAAGCAGTAGCAGTAGCAGTTTCCCTTGCAATGGTTGACGCAGATTGGGATGAAATTTTTGAAGGTGCAATGAACGTAATTGATAAAGATAGTTGGTTGTATTATTCCATGAATAAGGCCTTTGAAATAGTTGATGAAAATAATGGTAATATTATTGATTGTTGGATGAAACTACATGATGAATTAAGATGTAGCACATGGGCAACAACTGCAGAAGCAATACCAGCGGCTTTTGCTTGTTTGAAGCTGGAACATTCTAGTTTTAAAAAAGGTTTAATACTAGCAGGTAACTTTGCTCGAGATGCAGACACCATCGGAGCAGTAGCTGGGTCAATTCTTGGAGCTAAATATGGATTAAAGAGTATTCCCTCGGCTTGGGTTGAAAAAACGCGCTATCCTAGTGGCACCTGTCTTAATTTTACAAAAGGGAAAGATATACTTAAAATGGGGAAACAACTTGCTGCTTTAATTTAATAAATCTTTATTAATCCCAACGACAGTTTTTAATATGTTACTTCCAAAGTAGACACAATAATTAAATAAATTATTGAAAGATCTTTGGGAGTATTTTTATATATTTTCAATATGAATAATTGTGAAAAAAAAAGTTGACAGTTATAATATGTATGTTATAATACAACTGTTAGGAGAAAAGGATGAAAGGGATAAAAGCAATCACCAAAAAAAATGTTACTGAGGAAGTTTTTGAAAGCTTGTTGCAGCTTATCTTTAAAAACACCTGGGTTTCTGGTGAAAAACTTCCATCTGAGAAAAGTCTCTGTGAACAGTTTGACGTAAGCAGAATAACAATCCGTTCTGCTTTGGATAGATTAAATGCTCTAGGAATTATT
>JBAYZQ010000155.1:0-5499 GCA_041672385.1 Sphaerochaetaceae bacterium
GCTTGTGTCATTAATATTATGAACAACTAGGCATTTAAAGCAAAATTATGCATAAGTTCCCTTTTACTTGTGTCATTAATAATAACCAAAATTGATAATAACCACCTTTTTTTTATTTAAAAAGTCCAGAAACTATAATTAAAATTGTTTTTTTAGCAGATTTTACGTATTTAGATGTTGCAAAAAAAATAAGACTTCACTTTATTAATAAATTAGTATAGAATATTAGGTGATAATTTATATTTAAATAACAAATTCTGTAGAAAGAAAATACACAGCTGTTGGATAAATTAGTAGCAGGAGTTAGTATAATGTCAGAGAAAACAAAATCTTCAATCATTGCCGGACAACTTGAGCAAATGATATTAAATAAAGAATATGAAGCTGGAGAATCCCTTCCTTCACAAAGAGATTTAGCCAATCGCTTTAATGCTAGCCCAAGATCAGTTCGAGAAGCTTTTAACAGTCTTGAAGTAAAAGGCCTAGTTTCGGTTGTTCAAGGAAAAAGAACAATTGTAAACGAAACCAGCCTTGATAGATTTATAGAATCCTTATCTTACTCATTATTAAATGAAATGGAAATTGATAAAAAGCTATTGATGGATTTACTTCAAGTTCGAATTACAATTGAAGTAGCAGCATCAAGAGAACTGTCCAGAGATCTTGGAAGAAAAAAGACAGTTAATCAATTGGCTAAAATCTTAACAGAATTAAAAGATATGAATGAAATAAGCAGAGGTTATTATGGATCAGATATTGCTGAGAAAGATATGGACTTTCATAGAGTAATTATTAATTCAAATGATAACCAAATTTTAAGTTCCATTCACGAAAGTCTCTCACCTCTAATCCTTAAGTATCTTAAGATGGTAACTTATACCCAAGAGGAAATGACAAAAAGACTTGATCGCTACAGCTATCTTGTAGAAGGCTTTCAATCAGGAAGAACTGATTTGGTCGTTGCTCTTACCTTAGTTATACTAAATGATACTAAGAGCAAATGTGAACTTTTAGATTTAAATTAAATTACATTTTTTAAAACGGCGAGTTGTGACATATTAAATAAAAGAGTTATGTCATCACTAAAAGCTATTGACTTTTTACCCAATAAGGAGTTATATTTTAAATAGATTGAAACATTAAAGTAAATAGATTACTTGTGACATGATTTAATCTTTTAGATTGTAACAAGTTAAGGGGAAATAAAATGGCAATTTTTAGTTCAATATCTAATTCCAGAGAAACCAAGTCATCTAGAATTGCTTCCAAATTAGAAGAACAAATATTATCAAAAAAATATACAGCTGGTGAATTTTTACCTTCACAGCAGGAATTAGCAGATCAATTTGATGCAAGTTCAAGATCAATACGTGAAGCTTTTAAACAATTAGAAGCAAAAGGACTCTTAACAGTAAGTCAAGGACGTAGAGCTCAAGTAAAATCAAACAATCTAGACCAGTTTGTTGAATCTTTATCTACATCTATTATTAGAAACCATTCTTCAAACAAAAAATTAATTCTTGACCTTGTATCGGTAAGAACAACTCTTACCGTTTCTGCAGCAAGGGAATTCTCAAGAATGCCTGATAGACAAGCAACAGTAAAAGACCTTAAGAGGCTTACTGACCAAATGTTCAACCTTCTTCCAATGATTCAGCAACGTGATGTTTCTGCAATGGAAAAATTTATGAATCTTGAATCTCAGTTCAACAGAAACCTTATAAAATCAAATAACAACTCTATTCTAAATGCTATTTATGATAACCTTCTTCCTCTTCTAGAATCAAACATTAGAACTTTAAGATATACTTATCATGAAATTGAAAAAAGGATTAGAGAATATACATACATCTGTGAAGCTCTTCAGAACGGCCAAACAGATTTAGCAGTTGCCCTCGTTCTTGTTACTCTTACAACTCTTCGTCAGAAAGTTGAAGAAAAATTTGAGGCAGAGGCAATTTAATAACTTTTTTTAACCTCCATTTATAGAGCCATTCAGCACGGCTCTATTTTTTTTATTTTTATTTTGCAAAAAACTCCTTACTAGTTTATATTGTAGTTAGGTAGTTAGGAGGTTAACTAATGAATAGAGTCTCTATTATCATACACAGTATCAATGGCAATTGTTTTATTATGGGTGACCATTTAAAAAAATTACTCGAAGAAAGAAAAGTTGAAGTTCGTCTTTATAAAGTTAAAGATGAAGATTTACATATTCAAGCTAACAAAAGTGAAGCTGCTAATGAATATTATGAGGACATTTTAGATCTTCCAACTGTGAAAAATGAAAAACTCTTGAAAAGTAAAATAATTGTTTTATCTAGTCCTTCAGTCTTTTCTAATATAACCGCTGAAATGACAGATTTTTTAGATAACACAAAGGAATTTATTGAAAAAGACTCCTTAAAAGGAAAACTCTTTACCTGTTTTACTTCTTCTCAAAAAGATATTGAAGATGGAGAAGGTTGTATAAAAGCTATGGAAAACTGGTCCAAAGCTATGAAAATGGAAATAATAGAAGATTTACCAAAAATTATACACATTTCAGGTGATGAAGGGAGAATAAGACCTTCTGTAGAAATAGCGAAACAACTTGAAAAAATGGCAAATAAAATAGAAGAAATGATATAAAAGTTTTTTATTTTCTGGAAAGTTTGGTTTTTATTGCTTTAAACCATCTTTTCAGAAAGCCTTTACTAAAGTTTATTTTATAATCTTCACTAGCCGTTTTTATAGAAATATTGTTCTTCTTTTGTTCGTGTTTCATGTTATCCCAATGTCGAACAATCCAGAGATAAGCATCCGCTTCGGTATTTCCAGGATAAGCCTTTAAAAGATGAGAAGATCTTACATAGTTTACAATTGGTAAGAATACATTTTTTTGCCAAGATTTTGCAGCAGCCTCGAAAGAAATTTCATAATCTTTGTCTTGGTTTATATAGTACTTGTGAACTTTAATATGATTAACCAATTCAGGATAGGAACCTGGAGAGGTAAAAACAATCCTATCCATATCTAAAAATGCCTCTGGATGATAGTTTTCTAAAAACATTTTGCGTTCATACTCAACAACTTCATGTTTAATTTTTTGAATTGTCATTCCACTTTCAAGCTTTATTTCACTATCAAGCTCAACAACTTCAGCATCAATAAATTCAATACCCAAACTCTTGGCTACTGAAACCCTATGATTACCATCTCGAACAAAATATTTATCACCCAATTTATAAACACTTATAGAAGGAAGAATTATATTACTTTTATTCGCACTATCAACACGTTGCCAGCGAGCACTTAATTCTTGTCTTTTTGGATAGAACTTAGAAGAAAAGTCTCTATGACGCCCTTCTGAGCCAATAATATCCTTAATTGGGATTGTTTTCATTCCTAAATATGATTGTTTAGTAGGTTTAATTAAATCAGTTACTTCATAAAAAGATAACAAATCAGGCCTTTCCCATTGCAAAGTGGATAAAATCGCTTGTAACTTAGCTCTGTGCATAGCTCTTTCAAAATCACTTCCTGTATCCAACATAAAACTTACACCTCTATAACATAACTTTTAAAAACATTAATAACAGTAGTATTTTCAATCACTGTTAAAGGCCTTATATTAACATCAACTAAATGCATATGTCCATGAACCAAATACTTAGGTTTATATTTCACAATAAAATCATTAAAACAATCAAATCCAGTATGGCATATATCTGTATCGTCATGAATACCTTTTGGAGAAGTATGCGTAATTAATATGTCCAGACATCTTCCATATTTTCTTTTATTATAAAGTAAAATTGGAATCATTTTATTCATTCTATGTCTCATTTGACGTTCGGAATACTGATTGGGTCCCCCATTATATAGCATACTTCCACCCAGACCTGCAATTATTAAATCTCTTGATTTATCATAAACCACTTTACCATCAACGAATTCACCATAGTACTTTTGGCTGTAATTATTATGTACAAAGCCATAATTATTTTTCTTAAAAGGAACTCCTTTATGATTTCCATTAACAAAATATAAAGGTTGGTTTAAAGCAGAAATAATAAATTCATTATAATTTACATCTAAATCACCACAAGATATAACCAAATCAATATCTGAGAATCTCTTTTTAGCATTTGGAGAATATACTAGAGGATCTATAGTATCTGACACGCATAATATTTTCATTTATATTGCTTTTAAGATAGCTTTTATTAAAGCTTGAAATGAAGTTTTTACTTTCATACCTGTCTCTAGAACTTCTTTATGATTCAAAGGTTGATCCAAAATTCCTGAGGCCATATTGGTAAGACAGCTTATTCCAAGTACCTTCATACCCATATGATTAGCTGCAATAGTTTCTGGAACAGTTGACATTCCAACTGCATCAGCACCACAAATACGTGCAAACTTAACTTCAGCAGGAGTTTCAAAAGAAGGACCAGTAAATAGCTGGTAAACACCTTCTTTTATATCAATATTCAATTTAAGTGCTTCTTTTTTGGCTATTCCTCTCAAATCTGGATCATAAGCACGGGACATGTCAAAAAATCTTAAACCAAGACTTTCATCATTTGGACCCCTTAAAGGATTCTCTGAAATTAATTTTATATGATCCTTGATTATCATTAAATCTCCAGGCTTCCAAGATTTATTAACGCAACCTGCAGCATTTGTTAGAATTAACTTTTCAATACCCAACATATGCATAACCTGAATTGGAAAAACCACCAAATCCATTTCATAGCCTTCATAATAATGAAAACGACCTTGCATACAGCAAACAACTTTATTTTCTAAATTTCCAATAACCAATTGTCCTGCATGACCTGGAACAGTTGATAAAGGAAAGTTTGGAATATCTTTATATTTAATGATAACAGAGTTCTCTATCTCATCAGCAAGAGATCCCAAACCACTTCCTAAAACCATTCCTACTTCAATCTTACCTGAAAAGTATTTTCTAATATAAGAAACACTTTCATTTAATCTTTCCATTAATGGTCTATCTTTCATAGCTAACTCCTTACCTTTAGAAAGGTTGTCCATCAGCTCTTGGAGCTGCAGATGTCTTAGAGAATATAACCAAAGCAATTAAAGTAACAATAAATGGGAAAGTCTTCAAAGCAATTGTTGGAATTGCCTGTAACTGAGGTATTACCTGAGAAACATTAGCAATAGTAGTAGCAAATCCAAAAAAGAAAGTTGCACCCAAAATACCTAAAGGTTTCCATTGACCAAAAATCAAAGCAGCAATAGCCAAGAATCCAAGTCCAGCTACTCCACCGTTAAATTCATTTGCATATGTTAAAAGCATACAAGCTCCACCAAGTCCTGATAAGGCTCCACTCATGATTACCCCAAAATACCTCATATGGTAAACATTTATTCCAGCACTAGCTACGGCGTGTGGATGTTCTCCACAAGCTCTTAACCTCAAACCAAAACTTGTCTTATACAAAAGTACCCAGGAGAGCAAAAGAATTATTATTACAAGCCAGCTTG
>JBAYZQ010000156.1:0-5451 GCA_041672385.1 Sphaerochaetaceae bacterium
ATAAAACTTAAAAATTTTGCTAGTATTGAAAACCCTTGATAAGTTACAGTCAGTCTTGCAAAAATTCCACCTCGGTTTTGTATTGTTGAAACCATTTTTGTCATATTGTCAAAAAAGACCATTCCAATAGTTCGACAAATACAAAACATCATATAAGTGGTCATCAAAAGTGCAATGGCCGCTTTTCCTTCAAGGAAAAAAAGAAAAACATATGTAAGACTAAATAATCCTCGACCTGCCCAAAACCAAGCATGAACTTTTTGTAAATCACGTCCTTTCAAAAGACGTGGAATAATTGGGAGAACAATTCCTGTTATATAGATTCCAGAGGAAACAAAGCCAAGAATAATATTACTTGCTCCAAAATAAGTTGCAAGAATAAAGACAATTGTGTCTCCAAGGTAATTTGCTCCAAATCCATTAAAAATTTCTGCTCTATTGGCACAATTCTGTCCCTTAATTTTCTCGGATTCGTTTAAGTATTTTGTTGACACGTTCCCTTTTACTCCTAATTACAAAAGTTTAAAGACCTGATCTATCTTTAACTATTTTGCTTATTAAACCATATTCTATAGCTGCTTCTGCATCCATCCAATTATCACGATCTGTATCTTTCTCAACTTTTTCAAAGGAATTACCTGTCTGACAGCTAATTTCTCTGTTTATACGATTTCTAGTTTCTTCTAGTTGTTTTGCATGAATTTCTATATCAGAAGCCACACCTTTCATTTTACTTAAAGGTTGATGAATCAAATAGGAAGAATTTGGTAATCCAAATCTGTGCTCTTTATCACCTGAAAGCAGTACAAGAGCTGCAGCACTTGCAACCAATCCCATTCCAATCAAAAATACTTCATTATTCACAAACCTTATCATATCAAAGATTGCATAGCCTGCGTTTACATCTCCACCAGGAGAATCAATGAATACATAAATTGGTTTATCATTTTCATTTTCTAAAACTAAAAGTTGTCTTACAAATTTCTCACTTGCTTCTTCGTTTATTTCACCACAAAGCATAATTGATCTAGTCTTTAAAAATCTATCATCATTTGCTATAATTTCATTCTTTTTTTCTTCTGCCATTGTATCCTCCCAAAAAAAATCCCGACTCACTGTTAAGTATAATATCAAAGTCTTAGATTGTAATCAAACCCTTTTAGGTTTTTATTTACATTACATGTTGGCGTACTGGTAATCCTTTGTCCAACCTACTATAATTGCCATATGAAAAAATGTGCAACGATAGCTATTATAGGTAGACCTTCCTCAGGTAAGTCAACCCTACTGAACACTATATGTGAACAGAAAATATCAATTACCTCAAGCAGTCCTCAAACCACCAGAAATGCTATAAGAGGAATATACAACGACAGCAGAGGGCAGCTTATATTTACTGACACCCCAGGATATCATCTTTCAGAACAAAATTTCAATCAAAAACTTCAAGAAATAGCTGTAAATAGCTTAAGAGAATCCGACCTTATTCTCTATCTTATTGATGGTAAAAGGCCTGCAGGAAAAGAAGAAAAACAGATAGCTCTGATGGTAAAACAATCAAAAGTTCCAGTGGTAGTTTGTATTAACAAGAATGATATCACAAATTTGAATGAAATAGAGGAAGCCAAGCTCTTTCTCAAAGAATATTTTGATGATTTAAAAGTTTTAACAATTTCAGGAAAAAATGACGATGGAGTTGATGAAATACTAATTGAACTTTTCAAAAATGCCCCTGAAGGTCCCCTTCTTTTTAGTGAAGATACCTTTACCGACCAGAGTCTTGAATTCAGAATTAGTGAAATAATTAGAGAAAAAGCTATTTTTAAAACAAAAGATGAAATACCCCATTCAATCTATGTAGAAGTTTATGATTTAGAATATGACAAATCCATTCCAAAAGTATGGGTACGTGCTTTTATTAATGTTGAAAGAGAATCACAAAAAGGAATAATTGTTGGAAAAGCTGGAAACAATATTAAAAGAATAAGAGTAGAATCTTTTAAGGATATTAAAAGAATTTTCCCTGGAAGTAAACTAGAAATTGATTTAAGAGTAAGATGCGCGGGTAAATGGAAAAGCAACAGCTATATAGTTTCAAATATGATTAAATAAAAATAGACAGGCCCAAAAGAAGAACCTGCCATATTTATTATTTTAATCTTAATATCTTTCTAAAATAGGAAGAATTTTATCTTTTCCACAAGATTTTATAAACTGTGCTAATTTTGGACCTTTGTCCTTGCCAATTAGTACGTTGTAAACAACTCTAAAAAATTCTGATTTATCCAAATCCCCAGCTGAATCATACATAATTTGAGCAAACTCTTTTTCTGTTTGACTATCCATCTTTTCAACAGCAACTTTAAGATTTCTAACCGCTTCTAAAAATTCGCCTTCAAGCTCAACTTTTTCTTTAGAATCATCTGTAAGTGAAAATTTAAAATCTTCTGGAACATCTCCATTATGAAGCCAATACCAAGCACAATCACATCTTTTTCTTAGTCTTTCTGCCTGAGAATCGGTAATATCCGAAATGGAATTAATTACCGCATCTTTATTACCTTCATGGATTTGAAGCATATTACAAAGATGTCTAAAAGGAATCTGATAACCAGCTTCAGAGGGAACTCTATCCACCTGTGAAAGTTCATAAATTCTTTTCATTTTTTCTTTTTTCTTATCACCTACTTCAACTAGACCAAAATAAATCCTTTCACAGCTATCATAATCTTCATATACTTTAAGGACATCCAGATCAAAGGAAATTGAGAATTCTGCATTTGGCCGAGTACTTGCAAATAAATAACGAACTACTTCAGGAACATAGAAAGCTAAAACTCCCTGGAGACTGTCTCCATTTCCAGCACTCGAAGACTGCTTACCACCACCTTTTAAAGTGATAAAATCATATTTAAAGGAAACAGGAGCATGAGAATTAAAAAGTTCTACAACTCTTTTTGAAGTGTCAAAACTTCCACCTTGTGAATGGTGGTCCTTTCCGGCTGGTTCAAAATCCACTCCTTCAAAGGCCCATCTCATTGGCCAGTCAATTCTCCAAGGTAGTTTTGTATTCGGAGTAGTCCTAATATCAATACTTTCAGTTTTGCCTATTTCATCATCCTTGTAAGTAAGGGTCCATTCTCCATCCCAAGAAAGAATTGTTGTTGTATCCTTTTCGGAAAAACTACTAAAAACACTTACAGGCCACCAGTCATCTGATAAAGGCACACTTCTAAATTCATTGAGGATTACTTTTATTTCTTCTTTATGAATTAGAGCATTTCTTATTCCTTCAGCATAAGTCCCTTTTCTATAGCGTTTTGCTTGATAAATATACTCAGGGGAAATCCCAACAGAAGGAAGAAGTTTTTCAACAGCCACTTCATTAGCTCTTGCATAGTTCTCCATTCCTGTCTTTGTATCAGGTACTAAAGTTATTGGCTTCCTTAGATAGGTTTCAAGTTTTTCCCTTTCAGGCATATCTTTTGGAACTTTCCTAAAGACATCATAATCATCCCAGGAATAAATGAACCTAACATTGCATCCACGATCTCTTAAAGCCCTAACCACTAAATCTACAGAAATAATTTCTCTAAAATTTCCAATATGTACGGTACCAGAAGGAGTAATTCCACTTGCGCAGGTATAAACATCCTTAGGACCTTTTTCTCTTATAATTCGGTCGGCATAAATATCCGCCCAGTGTGTTGATTTATTTTCCATGTCAATTAGTATAGTTAATGGTCACAATTAAATCAACTTATCACTGCTTTGTCATACCATCAAAATCAACATAAAAACTAAAATTCTCCTTTTCATAAAAACTATAAATTGCTGTAAATAAGTTGAATTTTGACTATTGCTTTAAAATTTTATATCATTTACTATAAAAAAACTTATAAAAACTAAAATATTTTAGAAGAGGCACAAATTATGAAAAAAGTTTTCATTAGTATGGATACTGAAGGTCTTAGTGGTTTAACAAGTTGGAAGGAAATGGATGCCGACCCTACTTGCGCTGGAAAAGCTTATATAAGAGAACTCAATTGGGTCATTGATGAATTGTTCAGAATTTCTCCTGAGATTGAAGAAATTACCCTTTGTGATTCTCATAGCAGAGGAGAAAATCTTCCATACGGTGCTTTTAAGGACCCTCGTATAACACAAATTAAAGGATACCCAAGACAAGATTATATGATGGCTACCTTAGATTCTTCTTATGACATGATGCTTTTAATTGGTTATCATGGAATGATAGGAAGCAAATATGCTGTAATGGACCATTCTTATAGTAGTGCTGGAATTTACAATATAAGAATTAATGATATAGGCGTTGGAGAAGTAGAACTTAACTGTTTTTATGCAGCTACTTTGGGTGTTCCTGTTGGATTAATAACTGGTGACAATGTTCTTGAGGATGAATTAAAAGACAATACTAACATTAATCCCGCTTATGTAAAAACAAAAGAAGGACTTGGTAGGTTTTCCGGAAAACTCTACAGTCCTGAATATCTTGAACCTCTTTTCAAAAAAGCAACTAGAGATGCTGTTGATAGACTTAATAATAACAAACTTAAAGCAATAAAAGCAAAAACTCCTACTGTTCTTGAAATTGATACTGTAACAACTGTTATGGCTGATGCTGTTGAAATGATTCCTGGAGTAGAAAGAATTGGAGGAAGAACTATTAGATATACAACTTCTTCTTTCAAAGAAATTATGCACATGATATTAGTAATAGCTTTATTAACAGGACGTTTTAGCAATTACATCTAAAAAAAATT
Source organism: Sphaerochaetaceae bacterium (assembly GCA_041672385.1). GTDB lineage: Bacteria > Spirochaetota > Spirochaetia > Sphaerochaetales > Sphaerochaetaceae > JBAYZQ01. The sequence goes on from JBAYZQ010000156.1 coordinate 4,785, forward strand.
AGAATAATTAGATAATTAAGCCTCTTTAAATATTAAAGGGGCTTAATTGTATTCACTCTTTTTAGAAATTACTGATAATATCAGCATTTAAAGCTTTTATTACTTCAACGGCCAACTTTGTTGAATTTTCAACATCAGCATAAGTCGCGATTCCATAATGAGTATGGATGTAACGAACAGGAACTCCAATTACAATTACTGGAACTCCTTTATTAGAAAGATGAATGGGAGAGCCATTGGTTGATCCACCTGTTCTTACTCCACCTTGGGCAGGAATTTGTTTTTCTTCTGCTAGATCCAAAGCAAATCTTTGGTATCTTGGATTGGTTATCATATTTCTATCAATAAAACGAAGCATTGGTCCCTGAGCAATTTTAGTCTGACTTGCATACTCGGCAACTACTGTATCATCTGCAGGACAACCTTCAAATACTATTGCAATATCGGGTTTAGCTGTATTTGCTGTTACTGTTGCTCCTCTAGTTCCAACTTCTTCTTGTACTGAAAAACCCGCTACAACGTCCATGTTAAGTGATTTTTCATCTTTTAGTTCATCCAAAGCTTTTACAATACAAGCACAACCCAATCTGCAATCAAAAGCTTTTCCAATCATTCGATCATGTTTTTCATCATAGGTAAAGCTAACTTCTGGTACAGCTGGTTCACC
>JBAYZQ010000157.1:0-5447 GCA_041672385.1 Sphaerochaetaceae bacterium
AGGAAGAAAAGACTTAGTAGTAGCTGCTAAAGAAGCTTTTTCCATCATGAATGCTAGACCAAGCGACCCTAATTACCAGGAAGCTAGTTCCATTTTCCAAGAGTACATTCAAAATGCACTTTATGGTGAAATTACTCCTGAAACAGCTTTACAAGAAGCAGTCAAAAAAGTTAACGCTATACAATAAGTTTAAGGAATCCTTGGTTGATTTCCAGGGATTCCTTTTTTATTTGATGCAAAACATAAAAAAAGGATTTATACTTTTTTAGCAACAAGAATTAATTTGTATATGGAGGTAAAAAGCATTATTTTCATTAACTGCAAACAATGCTTAAAAAAAATGGAAGAAGATATTTCAAATAAATATTCAATACTAATTACTCCTATGGTATTCATAATGCTAACCGTTATAGGCTGGCCATTGATTAGAACAATACTTATGAGTTTTACAAACGAAGGACTAATGGATCTTGAACCTGTAAAAATTGTAGGTATTAAAAATTATATTCGCGCTATTACGAACAATGATTATCTTTCGGCCTTAAAAGTGTCGGGAATATTTGCCATAGCCGTTGTTACTTCAGAAATGATATTAGGTACTTTAGTTGGATTATTGGTAAACCAACCTTTTAAAGGACAAAAAATAGTTAGAGCATTATTAATTGTTCCTTGGGCAATTCCAACAGTTGTAAATGCTATGATGTGGAAATTGATTTACAATCCTGAATATGGAGCATTAAATTCATTTCTATATCAAATGAACATCATTACTGATTATGTAAGTTGGTTAAGTACTCCTAGTAAAACGCTTGGAGCTATTATTTTTGCAGATGTTTGGAAAAATTTTTCATTGGTAGCAATGATAGTATTAGCAAGCTTACAAAGTTTATCAAAAGACCAAATTGAAGCTGCAGAAATTGATGGAGCAAATGCACTTCAACGTTTTAAAAACATTACCCTTCCTCATATTCTTCCTTCTTTGCAAGTTGCTCTTGTATTAAGAATAATAGAAGCGGTTAAAGTCTTTGATATAATCTATATTATGACAAAAGGTGGCCCTGCAAATAAAACCAGATCCGGGACAATATTCATTTATCAAGAAGCTTTTTCAAACTCAAGACTTGGTTCAGGTGCAACTTATGCGGTTTTATTAGTATTTTTTATACTAATTATTATTTTGTTATATATGAAATTACTTAACAGGAAGGAGGAATAATTATGAAAAAGAAAATTAAAACCTCTAGAATCTTATTTTACATAGCAATAGCTGTATTAGTTGTCTATATATTAGCTCCTTTTCTTTGGTTAATTATCATGTCAATAAGTTCCTCAACAGATTTAAGCACAAAACCTTTAAGCTGGATTCCAAAAAAAGTTGATTTTTCCTCATATCAAGAACTTTTGCATATGGGAAAAAATACTCATGGAGAATCCTTTTTATTTGGTCTTAGAAATAGTGTCGTTACCTCTTTTACAACCGTACTAATCTCAATCATCTTTACTTTCCCTGCAGCATGGGTATTCTCAAGATATCCAGGGAAAAAGAATGTAATTCTAAAAATTGCAATAGTTACCTTTATGCTTCCTCCTGTTGCATATGCACTACCTATATACAAAACCTTATCAACATTAGGATGGTTAGATAATTCTTTTGCTTTGGCCTTTGTATATTGTACCTTAGTCATGCCATTCTGTGCTTGGCTAACCAAAGAAAACATAGACGCAATTCCTTTTGAATTGGAAGAATCTGCAATTATTGACGGCGCAGGTTTATTTACAAGATTATTTAGAATTGTGTTTCCTTTGATGATGCCTGCAATTGGAACAGTTGCCTTATTAGCATTATTGATGTCTTGGGACGAATATTTTTACGCAATGCTTTTCACAAATAGTAATGATGCTATTACTTTACCTGTTGTAATAGCAAACCTTGCCTCTGGAAGACAAGCAAATTATGGACTCATAGCAACTGGAGGAGTTATAGCAGCAGCGCCACCTGTAATTATTGGACTATTACTACAAAAGTCATTGGTAAAGGGTCTAACAGCAGGAGGAGTCAAAGGATGAGCCTTTTATTGGGATTTGACATTGGAGGAACAAATGTCAAATATATGGTATGTGATTCAAACCTCAATAAAATTGACAAAGGATTTTTTCCCACAAATTCAAAAAAAGGGATTAATAACCTAATTAATAATGTTTATTTAATTATTGAGAAAATACAAAATAAGTATAATGAGAAAATTGATTCCATTGGAATTGGATGTACTGGACCAATAGACATAGAAACAGGAATTATTGAAAATCCATATACACTCCCAGGTTTTGAAAATCAATCCATTAAAAAATTACTTAAACAAAAGATAGAAATACCTGTTTATATTGATAACGATGCTAACACAGCTCATTTAGGTGAAATCTATTTTAGCAAATCAAAGATTAATAATTCAGTAATGTTAACTTTCGGAACAGGGGTAGGTTGTTCAGTTAGAATAAACAATAGTTTCCTAAGAACCAATGGATTAAAACATTCTGAAATTGGGCATATGTTTGTCAGTAAACCTAACACCCTGCAACAATGTTACTGTGGCAAAGTTTGCTGTGCTGAAAATACATTATCAGGGACTTCCTTAAATCGAGACTCATTAAACCTTTTTAATCTTAAACCAGAAGAGGTTTTCGAGAATCCAAATTCAAAAGAAAAACAAATTTTCATACAAAATATAAAAGATTCACTGTTTGAATTTGTTTTTCAACTTTCAATTATTTTTGAACCCGAAGAAGTAATCATAGGTGGAGGATTACAAGATTTTTATGGAAAATATCTCATATATGATTTGCAAAAAAGACTTAATAAATTTAGAAACGTATTTGGTAAAACAAAAATAATAATGACTCAACTAAAAAATGATTCAGGTGCTTTTGGAGCCATTTGCACTATTTTAGAAAACAAAAAAGGAAAATAACATGAAAGAAATAATTAATCGCTATGCTAAAAATCTAGAAAATAAATCTGGCGTTGAAGCAATTTTAAAAGAAATGGAAAATCAAAAAAAAGATGCTATAGCTAGTTATGAAAATCAAAAATATCAAATAAAGAAATTAGCAAATGAAATAAAAATAAGTGAAAGGATTATTTTATTAGGTATGGGAGCATCCCATTTTGTTAACAAAATATTTGCCTTTCAATTGGGTCAACTTGGGTTCGATGCTTCAGCAATTACAGCATCAGACTTCTTATATTCTCCAATAAAAATCAAAGAAGCTTTGTTCATTTTCACATCTCAATCTGGAGAATCTATTGAAACTGTTAAATGCCTCTCACTTACAAAAGGGAAAAATTGTTTTTCTTTTACTTTAGATGGGAAAAGTACCATTGCAAAAAACACCACAGCGATTGTAGCTGATGGGGGAATAGAAAAAGCCTATGCAGGAACAAGAAGTGTAACTCTAACAGTTGCCTTAATGGCTTATGTTATTTCAGAACTAGGGGCCTTTTCACAACAAGAGGTTATCAACGCTATTTCCTACAATCAAAACTATGATAATAATTTTGAAAAAGCTATCAAATATCTTTGTTTAGGAAACTTACTTGTTTCTACAGGAAGAGGTATTGCAGATCCTCTTTCTTCTCTTTTTTCTTTGGGATGCCAAGAACTAAGTTGTCTGCCTTTTTTAAACTATGAAACTGGACAATTTAGGCATGGGCCTAAAGAAATGATAAAAAAAGACTCTGTAATTGTAATATTTAGACAAAGCGAAGAATTAGGAAAACTTACACTAAGTTTTGAAGAAATTTCAAAACAAACTGGATGTCATTTAATTGTAATTGATTTTTCTGGATTAGAACCTTTAAATAGTGCAACAACAATCATTTCAAAAGTTGGAAAAGGAATTCTATCTGTATTATCAGCAATGGAAACCTTCCAAGTTTTAATGATTTGCTACTCTTGTGGAAAAAATCCAATGACTGGAATCCCTAAATTCTCAAGCAAGGTAACAACAACAGAATAATTATTAAAACCTAAAAAATATCTATTTTTTTTAAATGTATTTAAATAAATATGAATTTTTTAGATTTATTTAAATGTAATTTATTTATTTACAATTAAACTATTTTAAAGTATACTTAGCTTATGGTAATAAGAGAAAAATATTTAAAAATTATCAGACCTTTTTATAAAAATGAAATGATTAAAGTTTTAATTGGCATAAGAAGATCAGGAAAATCTGTACTACTTAATCAAATTATTGAAGAACTTAAAACAAAAAATTCAGTATCTCCATCAAATATCCTCTATATAAACTTTGAAGACTATTCCTATCAAAAACTAACCAATACTGAAGAATTCTACAAATATGTAGAAAACTGGTTAGAAAATAAAACTAAGAACTTAAAATATCTTTTTTTTGATGAAATACAAGAAGTAAAAAATTTTGAAAAAGTTATTAACTCTTTCAGAGCAACCCATAAAGATATAAGTATCTTCATTACTGGATCAAATTCAAAACTACTAAGTGGTAAATTGGCTACCTATCTTGGAGGACGAACCCTTTCTTTTAAAATTTATCCATTTACCTTCTCTGAATTTCTTGAACTTGAAGATGACTTTAATAACCTAAATTCAAAACTTGAAATATATTTTAAATGGGGAGGATTTCCCTTAGTCTGTAAAAGTCAATCTTCAGAAGAAAAACGTGTACAATTATTGAATTTATATGACTCAATAATTATGCAGGATATAATTTCTGCCTCAAGCTTTGGTCAAATAGACACAATGAAAAGAATACTTACCTTTATACTTGGAAATACATCTTTAACTGTTTCTCCAGAAACAATAACCAAAGAATTGGGGAAAGTAGGTATTAAAGTATCAATACCAACTGTTTATGAATATTTACAACTCTTTGAAGATGCTGGAATAGTTAATCTTATTCAACGTTATGATATACGTGGTAAACAAATACTTAAGACTCTTAAAAAAGCCTATTCTTGTGATTTAGGACTCTTTGAATTAACCCGAACTCGTGCAAATTCAAGTTTAGGTTCTATTATCGAAACCTTAGTATTACAAGAACTAAAATCAAGAGGACTTAATGTTTACGTTGGAAAAACCTACAAAGGCGAAGTAGATTTCATAGCAGAAAAAATAGGCTTAGGAATTTGTTATATACAAGTTTCTTATATAATGGAAAGTAAAAAGACCATTGAAAGAGAGTTTGGAGCTTTTTCTCCAATTAAGAATAACTGCCCAAAATATGTAATATCCACAGATCCTGTAAATTTAAGCCAAAATGGAATTATTCATCTGAAATTGATTGATTTTCTATTAGATGAAGAATTACTGCAATTTAGACAATTATAAGAAACAACAACATTTAAACAAAAGAAAGCTGAAGACTCTTTTTTTATTGTAAAATCATAAATGTAAGCTTATTCTTTTAAC
>JBAYZQ010000158.1:0-5431 GCA_041672385.1 Sphaerochaetaceae bacterium
AGATGAATTGACTGAAGAAAGTGCCAAAGCTTGTAATGATATTGCAGATGCTGGAGTGGTTATGGGAAGTCAAACTGTTTTGTTGAAAGGGGTAAATGATGATGTTCGAACGTTAACAGACTTGTTCCAAGGCTTGCTAAAAATCCGAGTAAAACCTTATTATCTTTTCCAATGTGATCCTATAATTGGTAGTGCTCATTTTAGAACAACTATTGAAAAAGGAAAAAGCTTAATCTTTGGTATACGTGGATTTACAAGTGGATATGCTGTACCTCAGTATGTAATAGACACCCCCGGTGGTGGTGGAAAAGTTCCAATTCTTCCACAGTACGAAGTAAAACAAGACGATGAATACCTTTATCTCAGAAACTATGAAAATAAAACCTTTAGGTATCCAAATGAAAGAAAATAATAAAAAACTGCTTGTAGGTCTGACTTATGACCTCAAGCAGGATTACCTTGATAAAGGGTATGATAGTGAAATTGTTGCTGAATTTGATGGATTAGACACCATTGAAGGTATTGAAGAAGCTTTAGAATTCAATAACTATAAAGTTCTAAGAATTGGTTCAATCAAAGAATTAACCCGTTTTTTGAACTCGGAAAAGAAAGTTGATATTGTATTTAATATAGCTGAAGGTCTTAATGGAATTTGTAGAGAAGCTCAAGTTCCCTGTCTTCTTGATGCTTATTCTGTAGAGTATGTTTTTTCTCCCTCAATTGTGTTAGCAATTTCTCTTCATAAAGGTTTTACAAAGGCAATCCTTTCAAAACAGGGAATTTTGACACCAGATTATTATACCATTAACAATCCTAACGATATTGATAAAATAAAGCCCCTTGAGTGGCCTTTATTTTTGAAACCTGTCAGTGGGGGAACTGGAATTGGAATTGATTCTTCATCTCTTTGTAAAGATTTTTGCCAAGCAAAAGAAACAGCCTTAAAACTATTGAAAAATTATAATCAACCAGTAATTGCGGAAACCTATTTGCCCGGTAGAGAATTTACTGTTGGCATAGTTGGAACCGGAGATGATGCAAAATGTATTGGAACAATGGAAATAAAAGTTAAAGAAGAAAGTGATAATGGCATTTATTCCTATAAAACAAAAATGGAATATGAAGATTTTGCTTCTTATTCAGTTGTAGAAGGTACTATTGCCGCTGAATGTGAAAAGGTTGCTCTTGAATCCTATAAAGCCTTAGGTTGTAGGGATGGAGGTCGCATAGATTTAAAAATGGATAATTTAGGACGCGTTAATTTTCTAGAAGCAAATCCTCTAGCAGGGCTAAATCCTAAAAATTCAGACTTGCCTATTCTTTGCCGTTTAAAAAACATATCCTACAACCAGCTAATTGGCTTAATTATGGACTCTGCAACAAAAAGACTTAACCAATGCAAAAAATAATAATTATTCATGATAAACTAAAACAAAGTCCCAGCTTAGATGAACAAGATACAGTAAATGAGATCCAGCAAGTTCGTCATGCTTTAGCAAGAAGAAATTTTAGAACTCAAACTATGGAATTTAGTTTTAATTTTGAAGAAATGGAAAAACATACAAAAAGTTATGATTGTATTTTTAATCTTACTGAAACTCTTGGTGGAAGTTCTTTGCTTTATTTACCACCTCTTTACTTTGAACAATTTAAAAGCAAGTTCACTGGGGTTGATTCAACTGGAATGTATTTAACTTCCGATAAACTTTTGACAAAAAAAATTCTTAATATTAACAATATTCCCTGTCCTGATTCTATCAGCCTTGAAGATTTTTCAAAGGCAAAGAAATTTTTAAATAAACCTTTAATTATAAAACCTGTAAATCAAGAAGCATCGGTTGGTATAAATGATAAATCTATACGAACTTTTAAAAGTGAAAAAGAACTAAAAGAGGCACTCTCTTCATCAAAAGAACTTTATTTTGCAGAAGATTTTATCGATGGAAGAGAATTTAATATTTCAGTTATAATGGAAGATGGAAAACCTTTTGTGTTACCTCCAGCTGAAATGAAATTCATTGATTATCCAGAGGGAAAACCTAAAATTGTCGGTTATGAAGCAAAATGGGCAGAATCTTCTTTTGAATATACTCACACAAAACGTTGTTTTTCTTATGATGACTCTGACAAGGCTCTAATTGAAAGTCTTAAAGTACTTTGTATTAAAATTTACAGCCTTTTCTGTAAAAAGGGTTATATTAGAGTAGATTTAAGACTTGATAAGAAGGAAAACCCTTTTGTTATGGAAATTAATGCAAATCCTTGCATTTCAAAGGATAGCGGCTTTACTGCAGCTAATTTAGAAGCAGGTTTTGATTATAATACCATGATAAGAAAAATTGTTGAACAGGCTTTAAAGGAAGAATAATGATAAGTTTTACTTTGAGGCATAAACCTCAAGAATCAGATATCCAAGCAGTTGAAAAATTAATTAAAAACACTAAATTCTTTAATCAAGAAGAAATAAAGATTAGTTCAAGTTTGGTAATTGAAAGGCTCAAAGAAGGGGAAAATAGTGGTTATTTTTTTACTTTCTTGGACTTAGAAAACGAACTTGGCGGTTACACTTGTTATGGTCCCATACCAGGAACTGAATCTAGTTTTGACCTTTATTGGATTGGTGTAGACAAAGCCCTTCAAAAGGAAGGGTTGGGAACAATTCTTATCGAAGAAACTGAAAAGGAAATACTAAAGATGAAGGGCTCTCATATTTACATTGAAACCTCATCGACAGACCTTTACTTTCCTACAAGAAAGTTTTATGAAAAATGTGGATACTTTAAAGAATGTGAAATTCGTGATTATTATAAAACTAACGATAATCTTGTAATCTACTCAAGAAAGCTAACGACTTAAATCTATTTTCTCTTTTAAAGGCTCTACAAACTCAACAGCTAAGCTAACGGTATTGATACTTCCCGCAAAATCAAGGTCAACAGTAAGTTTATGCCCTCGTTTAAAAATCTTTTTTATGCTACCAGTGAAATCTTTTAAGGGTCCTTCGATAATTTTAATCTTTTCACCAGGAACCCAAACAGCTTTAGAAGGTAGAATAACCCCATCATTTTTAGAAACCCACAAGGCATATTCAAGATCCCTATCCCTAAGTTTGAAGGTTTTATCTCCATATCTAAGAGGGTAACGATATCCTTTTACTCCGTAACAAATTTCACAAATTTTGAGAATATCCAAATCGGTTGATAAAATTACATACCCAGGAATCAAAGTCTGCTCTACTTCCTTCCAAGCTCCTTTTTTTCTTTCATGCATAATTTTAACTGGAAATATTACATCGGAATCATTATCAATTGGATAGTCTTCAAGTTTTGCTTTTAGAATTTTACAAAAATTTTTTTCCACCCCACACTGACAACTAATACAATAATAATCCATATTCCCTCACTGTGAAAAGAATATACAAAAGAATAAGACTAGGTCAAGAGAAAATTTTATTTAAACTCTTTTTTCTTTTTGACTATTATTGAAAAGGCTAACATTGCAATTAATGTAAAAATATAAGGAATTGCTAGAATAAAATCAGCTGGAACATTCAAAGCCCCTTGAGCATAATTGCTAAAAGAATCAGCAAGTCCAAACACAAGACTTGCGACCAAAAGTCCCCAAGGATTCTTGTTTCCCAAAAAGATTATTACAAGCGCCATCCAACCTTTTCCATTGGAAATATTGGGAACGAAAGAACCAAGATTTAAAGTTAAAAGAGCTCCACCTAAAGCACAAGTAGCTCCACTGATAATATAAGAAGTAATCCTGTAGAAATCCGGTCTAAGCCCCAAAGAAATCAAAGCAGCTTCATTTTTCCCACAACATCTTAAGTGAATTCCAAAAGGAGTTTTATATAAAACAAAATAACTCACTACTAAAAGGAACAAAGCAATATAGGTAAAAATAGTTTGTCCAGGAATTGGTGAATTAAGAATTGCAAGCTTTTGTACATCCTTAAAAACAACTACTCCTTTATTAGTAAAGAACTTATAAGAAAGAACAGTGCAAAGTCCAGAGGCAAGAAGATTAGCAGCAAGACCTGCAATAAATACATTTGCCTTCATTTTAAAAGTTATTATAGCTTGTATAAAACTTAAAAGCATTGCACAAGAAACTCCAATAAGTACCCCAATAAAAACATTCCCAACAAAGTGAGCAGCAACTACACTTGTAAAAGCCCCTAAAAGCAATAACCCTTCTAAGGCGATGTTCAAAGAACCAGAAAGTTCACAAAAGAGACCACCAGTAGCAGCTAGTAAAAGTGGAACCGATATGGATATAGCACTGTAAATTAATTGCATGAAATCCCCTCCTTCTTTTTGAAATAGTTTCTTTGAAAGACTTCACAGGTAATTAAGAAGAAAACTACAGCTTGAACAATGGAAGCAATTTCCAAGGTAACATCACACCTTTGCATGGCTATTTTAGCTCCACTTCCAATCCAAGCAAAGAAAATAGCTGCTGGAATTACAGCTTTTGGTTTAAACCTAGCTATTAAAGCAACAGCTAGGCCATTCCATCCTAATCCTACATGGAATTCTTTCATACAAGAAAAGAAAGTACCATAAATTGCAAGTCCTCCACCAAGTCCATAAAAAGCTCCTGAAATAAACATTGGAAGAACCATATTCTTCTTAATATCCAGCCCTCCATAGGCTGCAAAGCGAGGATTTGCTCCACACACTCTTAATTCATAACCTGTTCTTGTCTTATACATAAACATATAAACCAAAAATACAGCTATTACTGCATAAATAGCCCCAGTGGATAGACTTGATGGTGGTAAAATTTTAAGAAGTCTCATTACCTCTGGTACTTTTCTTGTTGCCAAAAGATTAGTTTCTGAATCTAAAAAAGGACCTGTAATAAGATAGTTAACAATTAGCACAACAGCATTTGAAAGTAAAAAGGAGGTAATTAGTTCGCTGGTAGACCATTTCATTTTAAAATATCCACTCAAACCACCAATTATACCTGCTAAAAGAGCACCAGCTAAAAGTGCAATAAATCCTCCAAAAATTCCTAAAGGAGCAAGTGCAACGGCTACGATAGTTGTAGTAAAAGCTCCTGAATAAACCTGACCCTCACCACCTAGATTAAAATTATCACTGGTCATGGCAATACTAATTCCGAGTCCACCAAAAACCAAAGGAATGGCGCTATTTAACATGTTTCCAAAATAATATAGATTTTCAAAAGGCCCAATAAAGAAATACCTGATTGTCTTTAAAGGTGTTGCACTTAAAACAAAACTTAGTAGTATTACTATTCCAAGGGAAATCATAATAACAAAAGGAATTCCAGTATTAATAATATTTTTAAAAACTGATTGCTTTTTATTCATTGACATCCTCTTTGTAATCACTTTTTTGAGCTAGCATATAATCTCCAATTTCATGTCTTGAAATTTTTCCTTCATTATCAAACA
>JBAYZQ010000159.1:0-5317 GCA_041672385.1 Sphaerochaetaceae bacterium
AAGAAGTAGTAAATAAAGCCTTTGAACTAGGACTAGGCAAAGAAATAGACACTTGGCTTGGAGCAAAATATGATACAGGTAAATGCAAACCGGTAAAAATTAAAGCTACGATTGTAAAACTTGTGAAAAGATGGAAAGATGAAGCAAACTTAGCTCTTTTAAATATTTCGGGAGTACAAGTAATTGTGGTTGATGAACATGTTGGTTGTTATGATCCTGATATGATGAGAGCTGTTGGTATTATACCTGAAAAACAAAATGTAATTATAGTAAAACTTGGTTATCTTGAACCAGAAATTAGAAAGATTGCAAACCATTCAATTATGGCGCTTACTAAGGGAAGTAGTGATGAATTATTTGAAAGATTAACTTATAAAAAACTCCCCAGACCAATATATCCACTGGATAAAGATTTTCCGATAGAAATCAAGTTAATGTAGAATAAAAAATAAAACTTCGTTAAGGGTATTCCAAAAAAGTTAAACTTTTTTAAGAATGCCCTTTTTATATAATAAACTTTGGGAGAAGTTAGAACAATGTTAAGAAGAGAACATGATTGTGTTGGAGAAATGGAACTGCCCGATGAAAATTATTATGGTATTCAGACCATGAGGGCAATTGAAAACTTTAATATTTCTGGAATACCTGTTAGTCATTATCCAGTATTTGTAAAAGCAATAGCAGAAATTAAAAAGGCTTGTGCACAAACTAACCTTTATTTTAAATGGATTGAAAAAAATAAAGCAAATGCTATTATTCAAGCTTCAAATGAAATAATTGCAGGAAAATTGTTAAACCAATTTCCACTCGATATTATTGAAGGTGGAGCAGGTACTTCAATTAATATGAATGCTAATGAAGTAATTGCAAATAGAGCCTTAGAAATTCTTGGACATAAAAAAGGAGATTATTCCTTTATTCATCCAAATAACCATGTCAATCTTTCTCAATCTACTAACGATGTATTTCCAACCGCAATAAGAATTGCAGTAATTAAATATAGTGAAGAGCTAATATATGAAATGGAAAATTTCAAAGAATCTCTACTAAAAAAGGCAGAAGAATTTAAAGATGTCATTAAGATGGGAAGAACTCAACTTCAAGATGCCATTCCAATGACTTTAGGCCAAGAGTTTCATGCTTGGGCAATTACAATTGAGGAAGATATTCAAAGACTTAATAATGCTAAAGATTTAATGAAAGAGATCAACTTAGGTGGAACAGCAATTGGAACCGGCCTTAATGCGCCAAAAGGCTTTTCTATAAAAGTTACTGAAATCTTGGCTAAAAATACTGGGATGAATTTAGTTTGTGCTTCTGATCTTATTGAAGCAACTCAAGATTGTGGTTGTAATATTCAATATTCAGGAGTTTTAAAGAGAATTGCTGTTAAGTTAAGTAAAATTTCAAATGATTTGAGGCTTCTTTCTTCCGGTCCTAGAACAGGTTTAAACGAAATAAATCTTCCTCCTCGTCAGCCCGGTTCTTCAATCATGCCTGGAAAAGTAAATCCTGTTATACCAGAAGTAATGAATCAGGTAGCTTTTGACGTTATTGGAAATGATATGACAATTACTATGGCGGCCGAAGCAGGTCAACTTGAATTAAATGCAATGGAACCTGTAATAGCCTATAAGCTTTTCTCTTCATTAAGACATTTAATAAACGCTTTAAAAACACTTAGAATTAATTGCATTGATGGTATTACAGCAAATAAAGAAAGATGTAGGAATCTTGTATTAGGGAGTATTGGAATTGTTACTGTATTAAACCCCGTTTTAGGTTATGAAACCTGTTCACTAATAGCAAAAAAAGCATTAGAAACAGGTAAACCAGTTGAACAAATAGTACTTGAAATGAAGTTAATGTCAAAAGATAAACTAGATAAATTACTTACACCTGAAAATATGGCTCATCCAGAATAAAAATTAATTTGCTATTATATATTTAAAACTTATTTTTTGTTTGAAATATGTTTTTTAAGGTCTTTTTTACAATTTTACTTCTTTATAACCTTATTTTTTGTTTACTTCATATTACCATGGTGTTATAGTGTCAATACGGAGTGAGACTTATGAAATTGTTAAGAGTGGAATATCAAAATATTAATTTATTTAAAGAAGGAATGATTGTAGATTTCACAGCCAGTGACAAAGTTGTAGATTCTTCACAAGTTACAGTAATTTCCAATTCAATTAAGCTTCAAAAAGTTCTAAGTTTCGCTGGGATTAATGCAACAGGAAAAACCACAGCTTTAAGGTTGATTGATTATGCAATAAATTTATTAAGTGATAATAATTATTTAGCTCATGTAAAAATGAAATATGGAATTTTACAAGACAATTCCAAAATTATTATTGATTTTCTTTTGAATGAAGAAATTTACCGTCTGGAAAGCATAATTGGAATTAAAGAAAATACAATAGAAGACGGATTAAATCCTTTAAAAATGTATTTCTACAAAGAAGAAAAAATCTATCGTAAAAATATTAAATCTGTAACTTTAAAAAAAGATATATTTGATTGGAAAAACAAACCTTTATACCAAAGAAGTTCTCTTGATAAAAAAAATTTGGAAATGCTTAAAAGTAATCAAAGCATTATTGTTTTAGTTACCAAAGAGGATAATGTAAAGCACTTTTCTTTCATTGATTCTGCAAATGGAAATTATTTTTTCTTTGAACAAGAGATTAATAAGAACTTTTATAACTTGTTTGATAACAGCATTGATAGAATCAAATTTATTGAAGATAAAAATGTCGAAATAAAGTACAAAAATTCAGATAATATCTGCCATGCAAATAACTTAACAGATGAATATCATTTTCTTTCTTCGGGAACCATAAGAGGGCCTTTAATTATGCATGTGCTAAGTCTAATACTACAAATTGGTGGTTGCTTGATTATAGATGAAATAGAAATTCATCTCAATAAGACTTTAGTTGAAGTAATTTTAGATTTATTTAAAGATGAAAAAACAAATCCAAATGGTGCAGTAATTATTTTTTCAACTCATTATTTAGAAATTTTGGATACTATGGATCGTAAAGATAATATTTATGTCACCCGAAAAGATAAAAATTTTAATCTTTCAGTTACTAAATTTTCAGATAAGATTAAAAGAAATGATATAAAAAAAAGTGAAGTATTGTTATCAAATTACTTTGAAAATACAGCTCCAAAATATGAAATAATCCAAAAGATAAAAGAAGACTTACGGAAAAAACTCAAATAGATTTTAATAATAAACTTGTTATCTGCTTTTATGAAGGAAATGCTGAAAAAAAGTAAGATAAAATCACCAAAACGAACGTACTATTTATTCTTTAGTAAAGCACTAAATTTGGCGCTTCTACTAAAAGGGAGGAATGTAATGAATAATTTATGGAATGCTAATAAATGGAAGGAGACCTTTATTAAAGCCTCACAAGAACGAGATCGGAACCTTTTACGAACTTTACGAATTAAAGTCTTTGAAGATACCCTTAAAGATGTTAGAAATGGTTTTTATATAACAAATAATGGTAAACAAGTTAAATTTGATGATGATGAATTTACCAGAAAAAATACAATACTTTATAAAGATGAAATTTTTGTTGACTTTCCTTTAAAAGTTCCAAACAAACCAATAATTGAAGTTATTGAAGATGATGTTTTATCTGTCACAAAGAAATTAATTAATAATGGGGAAAATCCTGCTGTCTTAAACTTAGCCAATCGTCAAAACCCTGGTGGTGGAGTTACAACAGGTGCTGGTGCCCAAGAAGAGTATCTTTTTAGATGTTCAAATTATTATAGATCATTGTATCAATTTGCTCATTATGCCCATTCTTACAGTTTAGACAAACGAAAAGAAAGTTACCCTCTTGATAAAAACTTCGGGGGAATTTATTCTCCCAAAGTCACCATTTTCCGAAAAACTGAAAGCCAAGGCTATGAAAAATTAGAAAGGCCTTGGAAGACCTCCTTTATTGCCGTTCCTGCCCTTCATAATCCTGCTTTGATACAAGACAATAATGGCCTTTATTGGCTAACAGAGGAAATGGAAAATGGTGTAAAAAATAAAATAAGGACAATTTACCGTATTGCTCTTATCAATGGACACACCCAATTAGTTCTTGGAGCTTTTGGTTGTGGGGCTTTTAAAAACCCTCCTCACCATATTGCTAAATTATTTCATGAAGTTCTGAATGAAAAAGAATTTACCTCATCTTTCACACACATAGTTTTTGCAATTATTGATAATCATAATTCACATAAATGGTTTAACCCTAATGGCAATTTTATTCCCTTTAAAGAGGAGTTTAGCAATCAGTAAATTGATTAATTAATTTTAGGATTTTCAAGAATAGTTTAGAATCTAAATCATGTTATCTCAATTATAATCGAAATTAATATTATTTTTACATTATTTATCGATTATACTCTATAAATGAGGCAACATTATGGATCATATAAACAGACCCAAATATATCAAAAAAATAGAACGTTTTGTGGACAAGCCAATAATAAAAGACAAAATATTAAAAGTCGATGAAAAATATTACTTAACTGATCATGGTTTTAGACAAGCTAGAGGATATACTGTAACAATTGGAAAAATAAATAATCAAGAAATTGATTTTATTGCTAAAATTAATAACGAAATAAATTATTTTCAAGTTTCTTATTTAATGAATGATGAAAAAACAAGAAATAGAGAATTTGGTGCATTATTAGAAATAAAAGATAATTTTCCAAAATATGTTTTATCTTTAGATAATTTTGACTTCAGTCAAAATGGAATAATTCATAAAAATTTAATTGGTTTTCTATTAGATTGTTAAAGCTAATGGAAGATCTCTTCTTATTGCAGGTAAAATCTTAAGGGTACAACCTTAATTAAATCATTCAATTGACACTATAATGATTTTTTTCTAGAATAAGGAGATTTTAATCCCTTAGTAAAATAGAAATCTACACGAAGGAGTGTTATAGGAATGAAACCAATTATAGGTATAATTTCGGCGTTAAAGGATGTTCCTTTAGATTACCCCTTTAAAGGATGCAAAAACCATTATTGCTTAAGTTCTTACATTGAAGCAATTGAAAAAAATGGTGGAATCCCTTTATTGATTCCTATTTTAAATGATCTTGATAGTGATACGATTTCTATTATTCTAAAAAAAATAGATGGTTTACTCGTACCAGGTGGAATAGATGTTGACCCTAAATCTTACAATGAAAAAGTTTTACCTGAATGTGGAAATTTTAATACTGAGGCAGATGCATTTCAATTAGAAATCCTAAAAAGAGCTTATTGTATGGATTTACCTAT
>JBAYZQ010000160.1:0-5271 GCA_041672385.1 Sphaerochaetaceae bacterium
TTTTTTAGTAGCTCAGATGACTGAAATAATTGCCAATACAGGAGCTTATGCTTCTTTAGGTGGTCCAGTTCTTCAAAGAGCTTGTACTCATGCCTCTGGGCCTTATAAATTTGAAAATTTTGAAGTACTTGGAAAAGCTTATTATACAAATATGGTTCCTTCAGGAGCCTTTAGAGGGTTTGGGGTTACCCAAAGCTGTTTTGCCTGTGAAAATAATATGTCTCTTTTAGCTAAGAAAGTTGGAATGGATAGTTATGAATTCAAACTTCAAAATGCTTTATCACCTGGTGATGTAATGCCAAATGGACAAATAATAGGTCCGGACTGTGGTATTAGAGAATGTATAATAAAAGCTAAAGAAGCTTATTATGCTAGCGGTTATACAGGAATGGGTTGTGCCTTAAAAAATACAGGATTAGGCGTTGGAGTAGAAGATGCAGGAAGGGTAATTCTCTCCGTGGATAAAGGCATAGTTCATGTAAGAACTAGTGCAGCCTGCATGGGACAGGGTATTGCCGTTATGGCAACTCAAATGCTTGGTGAAACTTTAAAACTGAGGAGTAATCAGATATTGGTAGAACCCCCAGATACTGTTAGGACTCCTGATTCGGGGTGTTCTACAGCAAGTCGTCAAACTGCGTTTACCGGAGAGGCGATTCGTCTTGCTGCCCTAAAACTAAAAAAGGCGATGAAAGATGGAAAACTTGAAGATCTAGAAGGACAGGAATTTTTTGCAGAGTTTAAATTTGAAACTGACCCCATTACTTCAAAAAAGAAAAACCCAGTTAGTCATCTTGCTTATAGTTTTGGAGTTCAGGTTGTTGAATTGGATGAAAAGGGAAAATTGAAAAAAGTAACAGCCGTTCATGATGTTGGAACTGTAGTTAATACAATAGGAATTGAAGGACAAGTTGAAGGTGGAGTTACCATGGGACTTGGTTATGCTTTGACAGAAGATTTTAAAGTTGAAGAAGGGTACCTTAAAGTAAAGTATGGTACTTTGGGCCTTTTAAGAGCTCCCTCGGTTCCCCCAATTGAATGTTATTTTGTAACTGGAAAAGGGAAATTAAGCACTGCCTATGGTGCAAAAGGTATTGGTGAGCTTAGTTCAATACCTACAGCTCCAGCTTGTAGTGAAGCTTATTATCGCTTGGACGGAAAATTTAGACAAAAACTTCCACTTGAAGGAACCTTCTATAAAAAGGAAAAATGATTCTAAAATTTGAGTAATAATTTATTTAAAACCTATAGAAAATAAATTCTTAATATGATAAATTAGCGGTGACTATCATTAAGGAAGAATATGACTTTAAATGAATTGGAAATAGGTGGCACTGCCCGGGTGAAAGTAGTTGGTGGAGAACAAGCGTTAAGACATCATCTTTTAGATATGGGACTTATTCCCGGAATTGTAGTAAAACTGGTAAAAAAAGCTCCTTTGGGAGATCCAATTCAGATTTCACTTTGGGGCTATGAACTTACACTTAGGGTGGCAGATGCTCAGTTTATTGAAGTTGTTCCACAAGAATTAGAAAAAGTTGAAGTAGTAAATAAGCCAACGGAAAAAAGTGTAGAACACCCTCGGTTTGGTGAAAATGATAATTATGCCACAAAACAGAAAGGACGAGTTATTCCGGAGGGTGAAAAAATTACATTTGCCCTTGTTGGAAATCAAAATTGTGGTAAAACAACCCTCTTTAATCAATTAACCGGGTCAAATCAACACGTAGGGAATTTTCCTGGAGTTACGGTTGAAAGTAAAGTTGGTAAGGTAAAAAATGTTGAGAATTCCTACATTACGGATTTACCAGGTATTTATTCCCTGTCTCCCTATTCAAACGAAGAAATTGTTACTAGAGATTACCTTTTGAAGCATAGACCACAAGGTATTATAAATATTCTTGATGCAGCTAATCTTGAACGTAATTTGTATCTTACCATGCAACTTATTGAACTAAATATTCCTATGGTTTTAGCTTTAAATATGATGGATGAGATAAGAAAGAATGGGGGAACAATTCTTGTAAATAAATTAGAAAAAATGCTCGGGGTTCCTGTTGTTCCAATTTCTGCTTCGAAAAATGAAGGTATTGATGAATTAATGCAACATGCTATAAGAATGGCCAGAGGGAGACTTCGACCTGGTAGAATGGATTTTTGTAATAATCAGGGTACCGAAAATGATAGAGCTGTTCACCGTTGTATTCATTCGATAAGACATGCGATTGATGACCATGCAAGGGCAATTAGTATTCCCCCACGTTTTGCAGCTACAAAACTAGTTGAAGGTGATAGGTTAATTTTGGAAGATCTTAATCTTGAAGAGAACGAAAAAGAAGCAATAGAACATATAATTCTTCAACTTGAAGAAGAAAGTGGAAAAGATCGGGTTTCCGCAATTGTTGAAATGCGGTTCTCTTTCATTGATAAGGTTTGCAAAGAAACTTTAATTAGACCAACTGAGAGTAAAGAACATTTAAGAAGTGCAAAAATTGACCGTATTTTAACGGGAAAACACACGGCGATTCCGGTGTTTGTTTTAATTATTTCTTTGATGTTTTTAATGACCTTTGCCGTATTGGGCCCGATACTTTCAAAAGGGCTTGGCTTTCTTTTAGATGAGTTGACCATTGTTGTAGATCGAGGACTAACTTCTTATGGACTTAATTATATAGTCCACTCATTGATAATTGATGGTATGTTTGCTGGGGTAGGAAGTGTTTTAAGCTTCCTTCCAATCATAGTTGTATTATTTTTCTTTCTTTCTATTATGGAAGACAGCGGGTATATGGCAAGAGTTGCCTTTGTAATGGACCGTCTTTTAAGACGTATTGGTCTTTCAGGAAGATCCTTTGTTCCAATGTTGATTGGGTTTGGGTGTTCTGTTCCAGCTATAATGGCGACTAGGACTTTATCCTCTGAGCGTGATAGGAATATGACCATTGCCTTAATTCCATTTATGAGTTGTAGTGCCAAGCTTCCAATTTATGTTTTATTTTCTTCAGTTTTCTTTCCAGGTTATCAAGGAATAATAATTGTAATAATATATCTTTTGGGTTTTGTTGCTGGTGTATTATATGGAAGAATTGTAAAAGATACAAAATATAAAGGTGAACCAATTCCTTTTGTTATGGAATTACCAAATTATAGAATTCCTACACTAAAGAATGTTGGTCAGTTGCTTTGGGACAAATCGAAAGATTTTATGACAAAAGCTTTTACCATCATTTTTTATGCTTCAATTGTTGTTTGGTTTCTTCAAACTTTTGATTTAAGACTGAATGTTGTTCAAGATTCCTCTAATAGTATTCTTGCCTTACTT
This sequence comes from Sphaerochaetaceae bacterium, assembly GCA_041672385.1. Classification (GTDB taxonomy): domain Bacteria; phylum Spirochaetota; class Spirochaetia; order Sphaerochaetales; family Sphaerochaetaceae; genus JBAYZQ01. Next base: position 3,323 of record JBAYZQ010000160.1, read on the forward strand.
GGTGGTCTTATTTCTCCAATATTTAAACCTTTAGGATTTGGAGACTGGAGAACTTCAACAGCCTTGATCACCGGACTTGTTGCAAAGGAAAGTGTAGTAAGTACCTTGACGGTTTTGTTTGGTGGAAATGCAACCGCTTTGGCTTCTTTGTTTACTCCATCAACCGCTTTTACCTTTCTAATATTTACTCTATATTATACACCCTGTGTTGCTGCAATTGCTGCTGCAAACAGAGAATTTGGTTCAATCGTAAAAACTTTAAAATTGGTGCTTATGCAATGTACAGTTGCTTGGGGAGTTGCATTTATATTTAGATTAATATTTTTAGCTTTGGGATTTAATTAAAATTAAAGAATATTCTTATTTTTTTTAATTACTCTTTTTAATTCATTAAATTGCCATTCTCGTTCATTTGAAATAGCATTTATATCATTTGAAGTCAATAAACCTATTACTTTAGTAGCATAATCTGAAGCAACCATAGAATGTTCGCGCATATGGGCGCTACTAATAGCTTGTCCTACTGCTCTCAAGGCAGTTTTATAGATTTCATTGTCAGTTTCTCTTGCTAGACGGTGTACTGCAAATCCTGATTTCCTTACATCCTGTATTCGTGAATTTCCATATTGTTGCCATAATTCATTTGAATGAAATCCTTCTACAATTTCATTAACTAAATTGTAATCTATACCTAAAAGGTGCAAGATATGCTTTGCTATTGATATAGACCATTTGGCTAAATCTACTTGGTCAGTCAATTCATACAATTCATCGATTTCCGCCCTGAAGTTATTATCATCTAGAATTTTGATTTTTTGTTTAGTTGCCAAACTGACCTCCTTTGATAAGCATTGCTCTAGGTTGTCATTATATAATGTATTAGTATCTTAGAAAATGATTGGATGTGAATGTGTGTTTTTATTAATTATAGAACAAAGCAATATTTTTAATAATTTGGATATAAAAAAATCGGAGCGAGAGGACTCGAACCTCCGATATCCTGGTCCCAAACCAGGCGCCATAGCCACTAGGCGACGCTCCGAAATGTAACTTTCGTTACCTTTAGCGAGTATATTAGTTTGTTAGTTTTAGGTCAATAGAAATACTTAAAAATTTAATCAATTTATTTCTTAGAGTGTTTCAATACCCCTATTTTTCTGATAAGTTTTAAATATGAACGAAAAATACTCTTTAGTTTACAAAATTTTAGATAAATATTCCCCTGAAGAAATTTTTTTTCTTCATTTCAAAGATGAATTTCAATTTTTGATTAGTGTTATTCTTTCTGCTCAGTCTACAGATTCTAATGTTAATAAAGTAGGAGAAATATTATTTAAAAAGTATCCTAATGCAGCAGCATTAAAAGATGCTGATATAGAAGAAGTTAAAACTATAATTAAAACAACAGGTTATTACAATAATAAAGCAAAAAACATAATTGCCTGTGCTAATTCCATAGATGAAATAGGTTTTATCCCAGAAGAATATGAAGAGCTTTTAAAACTTAGCGGAGTTGGGTCAAAAACAGCAAATTGTTTGTTGGGTTTTAGAGGACAACCTTCAATAGCAGTGGATACTCATGTGAAAAATGTTGTGAATCGAATATTTTCAATTGATCCAAGTTTAAGCCCTGTGAAGGTTGAAAGACTACTAAAGGAGAATCTCTCTCCAAAATATTGGTCAAGATTTTCAAATTCAACAAACTGGTGGGGCAGGACTTATTGTACCAAGAGAAATCCTAAATGTTCTTTGTGTAGGCTTAGAAAGTTTTGCGATTTTTATAAATAACTAAGCTATTAGGTATTTACATAAAAGAGCTTTTTTGATAACTTCATTAGGTACGTGTGTCAATTGGCATTCGGATAGATAGATTATTATTATTTTAAGGTGGATATAACTATGGCACGTAGATGTGAAATTTGTGGAAAAGGTACAGTTGCAGGTAATAA
>JBAYZQ010000161.1:0-5217 GCA_041672385.1 Sphaerochaetaceae bacterium
ATATAAGCTATTTTCTCTGGAGTATTAATTCCGTTCTCATCATAAATATATCCATCTGGACCACTAATTGTAACAACTTTTGCCCCAAGTTCAGTAGCTTTTGTAACTGCACCCCAAGCAACATTACCAAAACCTGAAATTGAAACACTTTTTCCCTTAAAAGTATCATTGTGAGCCTTCAATACTTCATTGGCAAAATACATTGTCCCAAAACCAGTAGCCTCAGGTCTAACAAGACTTCCACCCCAAGTTCTACCTTTTCCAGTTAAAACTCCGGTGTTTTCTCCTCTGATACGTTTATATTGACCATAAAGAAATCCAATTTCTCTTCCACCAACACCAATATCACCAGCAGGAACATCTGTTTCTGGACCGATGTACTTTTGAAGTTCAGTCATAAAAGATCTACAAAAACGAAGTATTTCATTATCTGACTTTCCACGAGGATTAAAATCACTTCCACCCTTTGCTCCACCCATTGGAAGAGAAGTAAGGCTATTTTTGAAAGTTTGTTCAAATCCTAAAAACTTTAATGTTCCGAGCGTTACACTTGGGTGGAAACGAAGACCACCTTTATAAGGTCCAATTGCATTATTAAACTGAACACGATAACCTCGATTAATTTGAAGTTCCCCATTGTCATCTTCCCATTCAACTTTAAATGTAAAGATGCGGTCTGGTTCAACAATTCTGTCAAGAATTTTATTTTTCAAATAAACTGGATTGTTATTGTTTACTTCAATAATTGATTCAATAACCTCAGTTGCGGCTTGAATAAATTCCGGCTGGCCAGGATTTTTTCTTTCTAATTCGGCCATAAACTCTTTTAACTGATACATAAATTTACCTCCACTTTGCCTATGCAAACCTAAAATCTATATCTCTTTTTTATGTTAATCACAAAAGTACTTAATGTCAAATCTTTTTTTTATGAAGAACAAACATGTTTTACTATATTTTTTATGTTTTAATAAATTTCTCTTTATTTATTTTATCATTCCATCATTTTTATGTTAATTTTTTTAGTTTTGACTTTCTTTTAATAAGTTTTTTAAAAAAAAGAAAAAGGGAATCAATTTTCATTGATTCCCCTTGCCGGTCAGCTTCCCTTGCTGTTTTATATCGTAACTGGTTATTTAATCTTCACAGTTATTGCCTTTGGTTGTACTTCAGGCATTTTAGGAACTAGTATTTTCAAAACTCCATTTGAAAATTCTGCACTAATCTTTTCCTCATCAACACCTTCAGGAAGTCTAAAACTCCTTTCAAATTTACAAGAGTTTCTTTCTCTTATTAGAACTTTTCTCTCGTCCTTTTTATTTTCTTCTTCCTTTAAAGATTTCAAATTCAAAACATGCTTTTCAACATTAATTGATACATTCTCTTCTTTAAATCCAGGAAGCTCTGCTTCAATTGTATAGAATGAAGCATCTTCAAAGATATCGACTGAAGGAACCTTTGAATTAATTGGATTAGAAAGGTTATCAAAAAAATCACCGAAAAGATTGTTCAAATCACCCGCCATGTCATTTACATTGTTGTTTGTTAAATAGTATCTCATAATAGACCTCCAAGTCTTTTAAATTTTTTATTTGTGATTTTTCAATCACATGGAACATTATGCAACTACCGTGCCAACTTAAAAGAACCATTTAAAGTACTTAAATAACAGATTATTTTGAAATTTTTAGAACCAGTGAGAAAAAAAGACTCAATTTCTTAATTTTTAGTTAAATTTTGAGATAATTTGAACAAAATGAAAAGAAACAAGCAAATGTTGGGTCATAATGACTCATGTAATACTATTTATCCTTAAATCCTCTATAAGAGCATCAACATCTTCTTCCTTTGTAGACCAGCTTGTACAAATACGCATAATAGTGTGGTCCTTATCCAATTTCTGCCAAAAAGCAAAACTGTATTTCTCATTTAACTTCTCAAGCACGTTGTTATCAAAAACAACAAACTGTTGGTTTGAAATAGAATCACAAAACATAGTGTAATTAAATTCTTTCAAAGCTAAAGCAATTTTTGTTCCCAATTCATTAGCTTTTCTGCAAATGTTAACGTAAAGGTTATTTGTAAATAAAGCTTTAAATTGAAGCCCAATAAGTCTTCCTTTTGCAAGAAGACCGCCCTGCTGTTTAATAATATAAAGAAAATCTTTTTTAAATTCTGGATTAACAATAACCATTGCCTCCCCAATTAAAGCCCCACATTTAGTTCCTCCAATATAAAAGGCATCAGTTAGGCTACAAAGATTTGAAAGAGTCACGTCGTTTCCTTTACTAGCAAGAGCATAACCTAATCTTGCACCATCAACATAAAGAAAAAGATCCCTTTTTCTGCAAACCTGACTAAGCTCAGTTAGTTCTTTTAGCGAATAAACAGCACCATTCTCAGTAGTTTGACTAATGTAAACGCCTGCTGGCTGAACAATATGGATTTGATTTTGATCGGTAAAATGATTAATCCAAGCCTTTTCAACCTGAAGAGCTGTAATTTTACCATCATCTTTACAAGGTAAGGATAAAACTTTATGCCCTGAAGCTTCTATAGCCCCAGCTTCATGACAGTTTATATGTCCGCTTTCAGCACAAAGCACTCCCTGATGAGGCTTTAATGCTTGTTTTAGAAAAATAGCATTTGCTTGAGTCCCACCAATAAGAAAATGTATATCAATATCTTTGTGCTTACATTCTGATTTAATCAAATTTTTTGCTGCTTCTGAATAACAATCTTCCCCATAACCTGTTGTATTTTCCATATTTGTTTTTAACAACAGTTTCATTATTTCCTCGTGACATCCACATTGATAGTCACTTGCAAACTCAATCTTCCTTTTTATAATCATGATTTCTCCTGAAAAAAGAATATCAAAATTGAAAATTATTGTAAATAAAACAAGAAAATATATTTAATATTGGACCTGTTGCGTGTTATAATTTAAACATGCAAGAAATAGACCAAACTTGGTTGCCTTTTACCAACCTTATGTTAAATCATGTTTTTAATGTTCTAATGATATGTAGTGATTATGACCGTTTTCTAATAAATGGAGATGGAAAAGTTGAGGAACAACTTTTTTTTGAATATACACAGTTAGGCTTAAGTAATCCACCAAAAATTACCTATTCTTCAACTGGAGAAGAAGGAATTGAACTTCTTGATTCAAGGAATTTTGAACTGGTAATAATAATGTTAGAGCAAGATCCAAATATTGGACAAAATCTAGCAGAAAAAATTAAAAAAAAATTTAAAGAAATTCCAATTTTGGTTCTTTCTCCTACACCAAGCATTAAAAAAAATCAAAAGATTAAAAATATTATAAAAAGTAGTAGCATTGACTATCTTTTTTATTGGCAGGGAAATCCAAACATATTTTTAGCAATGACAAAGCTTATTGAAGATAAAATTAATATCTATCCAGATACCCAGGAAGCAGATATTCAAGCTATTTTACTTATTGAAGATTCTGTTAGGTATTATTCTTCTTATCTTCCAAAAATTTACTCAATTCTTATAAGTCAAAATAGAGAAAGCATAACTGAAGCACTTAATCTTTGGGGAAAAACCTTGAGGATGAGAGGCCGACCTAAAATTTTGCTTGCAACTAATTATGAAGAAGCTGAAGAATACTACAACAAATATAAACACAACCTTCTTGGAATCATTAGTGACGTTCAATTTAAAATAGAAGGGAAAGATAATGATAGAGCGGGTTTCAAACTTTTAGACCAAGTAGAAAAAGAAAAGAGAGATATTCCCTTTCTTTTTCAAACTAGTGTTCATAATATTGAAGAAGACATCAAAAAATATAGCAACCACATGAACGTTGCTTGGCTTGAAAAAAGTGACTTGTCATTTTTTGAACATCTTGAAAACTACATGCAAGAAAACTATGGCTTTGGACCTCTTTTATTTAAAGACCAAAAAACTGGAGAAATAATAAAGACCATAAATACAATGAAAGAATTACAACATCAATTGCCAAATTTACCCGCTGAAAGTTTTTGCTATCACTTAGTTAGAAATGACTTTTCAAAATGGCTTAGAGCTCGAAGTCTTTTTAAACTAGCTGAAAAAGTTAAACCTTACCAACTTCAAAAAGACCAAGATCCAAAATCTCTTCAAATAGAACTTTCTGAAATAATCCAAGAATATAGAGCAAATAGAAACAAAGGTGTAATTGCTGAATTTTCAAAAGATAATTATGATGAGATGTCTTTTTTTACAAGGTTAGGTTCTGGGTCCCTTGGAGGGAAGGGAAGAGGGCTCGCCTTTATTGATTTTCAAATTAACACTTCCCATCTTGCAGATAAATATCCAAATTACTATTTTTCAATTCCTCGAACTGTAGTTATTTGTACCGACTTCTTCTCAGATTTCTTAAAAAAGAACAAAATTAATCGATTGGATCTTTTAAAGAAAACAGATAAAAGTATTCTTAAGTACTTTCTTGAAAAACCATTACCAAAAGAGCTAGAAACCGATTTAAAGGAAATACTTGAAGTAATAATTAAGCCAATTTCAGTTAGATCTTCATCACTTTTGGAAGATTCTCATTTTCAACCTTTTGCTGGAATTTATGAAACTTGCATGTTAAGTAACCTTGGAAGTCCTGAAAAAAGACTTAAAGAACTTAAAGATGCAATTAGAACCGTTTATGCCTCAACTTTTTTTGCACGTAGCCAATCGTATTTAGAATCTACAGGACATATTGCAGAAGAAGAAAAGATGGCAATTGTAGTCCAACAAATAACTGGAAGTCGGCATGGAGAATATTGGTATCCAAATATTGGAGGTGTAGCAAAAAGTATAAACTACTATCCCTTTCCAGGTGAACAAAGCAATTCTGGAATTGGTATGTTAACTTTTGGGTTTGGAAAATCTATTGTTGATAATGGAGAATCTTTTAAGTTTTCTCCTGTTCATCCAAAAAGAAGTTATCCTTCAAAAACTCAAGATTTTTTCTATGCTTTAAATTTGGAAGCTCCTTTTGAGCCTCTTAAAGGAAATTTAGATAATCTTGAGTTATTGCCAATCGAAAAGGCCTTTGAAGATCTTGATGGAATAAAAAACATAGCAAGCACCTTTGATTCTTCAACTTTTGAACTTTCAGAAGATCCTAATTGTGAGGGAATTAAACAGATTACATATAATGGAATACTCAAATATGACACTTTCCCTCTTGCAGATATGGTAAAAAATATTCTT
>JBAYZQ010000162.1:0-5199 GCA_041672385.1 Sphaerochaetaceae bacterium
CATGTTTAAAGAATGGCAAGCTTTACATAAAGAAGCAAAATCTGTTTCATCTCCGAATAGAGTATCAATGGAATAATAGTCAATTGTATCATATTTATGGACGGAAAAGGCTTTAAAAATTGGATTAAGATAAATTCCATTACAACCGAGATTTTTGATATATTCAAGTTTTTGTTTAATTCCTGTAATAGTTCCCCCAAAAGAGTAATCCTTGAATTTTTCATTTCTGAGATCTGGATAAGTCTTTTTATGGAAATTTTCATTTGAAAATCTATCGGGAAAAATTTGATACCAAATAGTGTCTTTCGCAAACTCAGGCATCTGATATTTTTCTTCAAAGTAACAGTAATTTACAAAGAAGCCCCTAATTGAATCTTCAACGGAATCTAGGTTTATTCCTCTCTCATCAAAGTAGTATTTTTTATCATTGATGTAAAAAGTAAAGTAATACCGAAGTTTATGGGATTGTAGTTTCAGTTTGAAAAAATAAAAATGCCCTGTTGCGGTCTTTAAATTTTGGTTAGGTTCTGCTGTTTTAAGATAGAAGGACCTTTCACCGGTTGGAAAGTAGACAGCTTCGCTTGGGTCGCTGTATTCACAGTTTAATTTGTCAAGATTTTTTTCAATATTTGTTTTTATTACAAGATAAAGCCATTTATTTTCTGTTATAAATTGATAAGGAAGACAGCTTTTATGTTCTATTTTTGTATTTTTCATTTATTCACCTATTCTTTTAATGTTCCGTCCAGACTTCCACCTTTTATCAAATATTTCTGAAATAAAATATAGATTATCAGTATTGGTACTATTGCAATAAGGGAAGCTGCAAAAATCAAGCTCCAATTATTGAGGTGTTGGCCTTCAAAAAGTTTAATAGCAATTGGCAGGGTTCTTTTGCTTTCTGTTTTTATAAAAATTAATGCATACAAGAATTCATCCCAATTCCCTGCAAAGGTTAGTATTCCGAAAGTCGCAATTGCCGGTTTTGATAAAGGAAGGAGAAGGTGTAGAAAACAGGTCCATCTGGTTCCGCCATCAATTGTCATGGCTTCTTCTAATTCATGTGGAAATATTAAGAAAAAGTTCCTTAAAAAATATGTATTTGAGGCAATTGAGATTCCACTATAGAGCAAGGTCAGCCCAAAATAAGAATCAATCAGATCCAGTGATTTCATTATTGTAAATATTGGAGTGATATTCGTTATAGAGGGAACCATCATACTGAACAAGAAAATACTAAATAAGAATTCTCGTCCTGGAAATTTTATTCTGGAAAAACCAAAAGCACTAAGGCAGGAAACAAACATGATTATCAAAGTTGAGGAAGTCGCCACCAAAAGACTGTTTGCGAAATACTGGCCGAAGTTGTTTGATTTCCAGGCTGTAAAATAATTACTAAAATTGATTCTACTTGGAAAAAGTTTTGGAGGAAAAGGTATTGAATAGGAACTTTCTAACATTGAAGTTGAAAACATATAAAGGAAAGGAATGATTGCTACTATTGCAAACAGTACTAATCCAAAGTAAAGAAATGAATTATTTATTGATTTTTGTCTCATATTAGTTTTCCATTTCCTTTGTTATTTTTCTTTGTACAAACGAAAGTAAGAATATAATTAGCCCCATAATTACTGCCTGAGCAGAAGCATAGGAGAAATTCCAAGATATAAAAGCGGTGTCATATACTAGATTCATCAGTTCCCTTGTTTGCCCCATAGGTCCACCATTTGTAATCATCATTACGTGTATATAAGCTCCAAAACCGCCAATTGTAAGGACTGTAAGAAGATATAAAGTTGTGTTTTTAACAAGAGGCAAAGTAATTTTATAAAAACGTTGAAGTGCTGAAGCTCCATCAATAACGGCTGCTTCATACATTGTCTTTGATATTCCTTGAAGTGAAGCAAAGTAGATAAGCATTGTCCAACCAACTCCTTTCCATATACCAAAAACACATAGGACGAAGTTTGCAGATTCTACATTCTGAAGCCAAGCAATTGAAGTGGAAATTAAATTTAGACTTACCAAAAAATAGTTTACAAGCCCACTCTTTCCAGCCGCAAAGATATATTTGAAAAGCAGAGAAACGACGACCCAAGAAGTAACTACTGGAAGATAAGTAATTACTTTGAAAAAAGTCTGTCCTTTTTTTATACAATTAATTAAATTGGCTAATATTAGACCAAAAAAAAGCTGTCCCGCTACTGTTGCCGTGGTATAAATAATAGTATTTCGAAGAGCCAGATAAAATTCTTTACTTGTAAACAATTTTTTGTAATTCTTAAATTCGATAAAATCCAGAGTTTTGTTTTTTAGGATATTGTAGTCGAAAAAACTTATTTGGATATTTCTTATGAGGGGATAGATTACAAACAGTGTTACCAAAATTAAACTTGGTAGTATATAAGGCAATACTTCAAGCCATTGATTTAATCCTCTGGAAATCTTTTCTTTTTGCATACTTTAATTCTTCCTTCAAGACAGGAGGAGAATCGCTATTTTCAGATTCTCCTCCAAAAAACCGTAGAAATACTACTTCAGAAGTGCATCTACTTGTGCTGCTGCATCTTTTAATGCAACATCGGCTGTTGTTTTGCCTCTGATTACTTTTTCGAATATCATAGCTAGAAGATTGTCAATTTCAGTATAGTTTTTAGAAGGAATTCTTACTTTTGTACTTCCTAACTGTTTAACAAATGCGCCTAAGAATGGTGAACTTGAAGTATCAAGTTTTGAAAGAGCTGTTTCAGTTGTAGGTATAAAACCTGCATTGGCCATTTTAAGTTGTACATTGTCTGATAGAAGATATTGAATAAATTTCCAAGATTCTTCAGGATGTTTTGAACCTTCAAGCATAACTACATCTTCTCCGCCGACAATTGATACACTACCACCATCACCTGATGGAATCATTGTAACTTTCTTTTCAAAGTCTGTCGTTACCGATGAAAAAAACCAAGGTCCATCTACTATCAAAGGAAGTTTTCCACCCGTAGAAGCTGACCATGCATCTGGTTGTTCTCCAATAATTGCGGGACTAATTAAGCCTTCTTTGTACCATGAGGCAATTCTTGAAAGTGCTTTGATAGATTCAGGAGAATCAAGATATCCTGTAGCTTGGGTAAATTCAGGATTTGTAAGATTTCCACCAAGAGACCAGAACCATGGAAGCATTGCCCAAGTATAAGTTCCTGCAATTGTAAAAAAGTATTTTTCTTCAGCAGGATTACTGTATTTTTTTGCCATTTCCTCTAGTTTATCAATAGTTGAAGGGACTTCAGTAATACCAGCTGCTTTTAATAAATCCATATTCCAAATTGCAACTGTAGTATTCGTTCCAAGTGGTAATCCATAATAATGACCTTCAAGACTAGCAGAGCTGAGAGGTCCAGGAACTGCATTCTTTTTATAATCATCAAATCCTTCCATTCTATCAAGTTCAACTAAAGCTCCCATTGATGCCATTTTTCCAATCCAGGTTGGATCCATGCGCATTACATCAGGAGCTGCATCTCCAGCTACTGCTGTTATTACCTGTTGTTGAAGACCATCAAAAGGCATACGGACAGAATTTACTTTTATTTCAGGATTTTCTTTCTCAAAATCCTTTTTGATTTGAGTAAAGGTTTCTATTTCCTTTCCTTCACTAAAAGTATGCCAGAATAGGATTTCTACAGGTTTGTTTTCTGCTGTTTTTTCTTCTACACCGTTTGAATATACGGTGGAGACTACCAATAAAACCACAATTAGCATTACAAATAATTTTTTCATAATCTACTCCTTTTTGTAAGCGCTTACATATAAATATAAATAAATATCTATCATTTTCTTGTTGTCTGACGTAGGGTCAGGCCTGCATTTATTAATTCCATTGAGTTTAATTTTTCTTCGGAGTTGAAGCCCCCGAGAACTTTTCTAGCCAGTACCTGACCCAAGATGACTACATCAATATCTACAACAGAAATTGAGGGCTCACTAATAATTGTAAGGTCTGTATTATCAAAGCAAATTACTTGAAGTTCTTCAGGAATTTTGGTCCCTGCCTTAGTAAGATACTGAACAAGGGTGAAGGCAATTTTGTTATCAGTACAGACTATTCCGTCAATATCTTTCTTTTGGTCAATTATTTCTTTTCCAAGGGTTTTGGCAATTTCAAAACTGTTACAGGAAAGTTCTACCAAGTTCAAGTTTAATGGAATGTTATTTTTTTCTAAGGCTTTCTTATATCCTGTGAATCTTGAATTAAGTAAGCTGTCCTTATTATATTCAGGTGAAACATATAATATCTTTCTACTTCCTTTTTCAATAAGGGTTTGTGTAGCAAGAAAGGCTCCCTGCAAATTATTAATATCGGCACATATAATTTCTGGATCATCATGTTGTCCAATGATTGCAAAGGGAAAATCGATATCTTTTAAAAATTCTGTTATTGAAGAAGAAGCAAGTTCAATAGGTAATATGACCCCTTCAATTCGTTTTTCCATAATCATTTTATGAAGGGTTTTTGTTCCCTGTTTTACATCTTCGATACTGATTACAAGCATATAAAAACCCTGCTTACTCAATTCTCTTTCAACTCCAAATTGTATTTTAGCAAAAAATTCATTTCCGTAGGTTTTTTCGTTTGTTGAATCAATGACAAAAGCTATAGTATGAGTGATCACTCCAGCTAAACTTTGTGCTAGGAAGTTTGGCATGTAATTTAGTTTTTCCATACTTTTTCTTACTTTCTTTTTTGACTTTTCAGAAATTTTAGGACTATTATTTAAATATCTTGATACAGTTGCTGTCGAAACTCCGGAATCTTTGGCAACATCATCAATTGTAATTTTCATTTCTACTTCCTTGTAAGCGCTTACAATAATATTAATAGACACTTGCAAGTTTGTCAAGAAATATTATTTGTTTTTTTCTCAACCATGAGAACCGTATAATAAAATGGTTCAAAACAAATTTCTGAGATATCTTTTTTATTAGTAAGGATTTTTCACTTTAAATTTAAATAAAGAAACCGCTTGGTTCCAAGCGGTTTATAGTAAAACAAAATCAAAAATCTATTTTAGAATTTCATCTAACTGTGAGAATACTTTTTTAAAAGCCTGAGCATACTTTTCTATTACTGGTTTATCTAAGTGTTTAAACCAAGGGACCGCAAAACCAAATTCTGAAATTTCTTCAGAAACAGGGCAAGCTCCTTTT
>JBAYZQ010000163.1:0-5150 GCA_041672385.1 Sphaerochaetaceae bacterium
GAGTCTGCTTATTATTCACATGAAAAAGAACCTCTTACTTTCATAGAAATTTTTTATTTGATGAATATTGGTCTCGATTGTTCATGGTATCATAATATTATTTGTCAATACAAAAAAAGCATTGAAGAAATAGGTTTTTCTGGCATTCATATGGATACTTATGGTTACCCCAAAAGAGCTTTGGATTTCCAAGGAAATGTTAGGAATTTGGAAAAAGATTTTCCAATTTTTGTTAACGAAGTTTCAAAAGAATTACCAAATTTGCCTTTGATTTTCAATAATGTTGGAGCCTGGCCACTAGGAAATATTATGAAGTGTTCTCAAAAAGCTATATATATTGAAGTTTGGCCTCCATTTGAAACCTACTATCATCTTAGACAACTAATAGATAAAGCCCTTATTAGTGGAAAACCAATTGTTTTGGCTGCGTATATAGCAGCCTTTCGTCTTGATCGATCAAAGGCTCTTTACAGTGCTTTATTTACTACTTTTACTATTAATACCCTTGGGGCAACACATTTATTCTTTGGAGAAGAAGGTTGCGTAATTACTCAAGGCTATTATTGTGATTACGAAAAATTTAGTAATTTGGAACTAGAAAAGATAAAGATTTTTCAAGATTTCTTTGTTTTTTATCAACAAATATTATTTAATTCTTGCTTAAAAGATATAACAATGACTCACTGCGGAGGAGATAATCAAGAATATGTCATAAAAGGAAATTTTTCTTTAACCTGTGAAAGTGGTAAAATTTCAGTTATAATTCGAAGTGATGGAAAAACACATTTGATAATTTTAAAAAATCTTGAAAACAATAATAATAAGTGGAATGAAGGAAAAAAAGAACCTAAATTTTGCTCACAATTGACTTTTGAAGTTCAAGTTTTTAAAAAAGTCGAAATCGTTAAATACGCCAGTCCTGATATTAAGACTTTTCTTCCTTCAAAGTTAAACTTTGAAAGAAAAAAAGGACTTCGTTCTGATACAATCGTCTTTAAAACTCCAAAATTTAAAGTTGGAACCATTATATGGTTTAAAGAAAAATAAAAATAAAAAAACTTTTTTCACTTTAGGTTCATTTAAGGTTCATGGTTTATTCTCTATTTAAATAAAGGAGAAAACCATGGAAAACAAAAGTCAAACTTTCAAAAGAAAAGAAATGAAATTCTTGATTGATAAAAAAACCAAAGACAGTTTTTTTGAAAGTATTTCCTCTCAACTTGATCAAGATGCTTTTGGGCAAGCTCTAATAAGTAATATTTATTATGATGATATAAACTCAAGATTAATAAGACGAAGTTTGGAAAAACCAGCTTACAAAGAAAAACTTCGCTTAAGAAGTTATAACAATGTTAATTCTGATAGCAAAGTTTTCATTGAATTAAAAAAGAAATACGACGGAATCGTTTATAAAAGAAGACTTTCCATGAAAGAAACAGACGCTGAAAAGTTTTTGAATCGAGAAATTAACCCTAAAAATCAAATTGAAAAAGAAACAAGATATTTTCTTGATTTCTACCACGACCTTAAACCAGCAATGTATCTAAGCTATAATAGATTAGCTTATTTTTGTAAAAGTGATCCAAATTTAAGAATCACTTTTGATAGTGATATCCTTTATAGAACAGAAAACTTAAGCTTACTTTCTAAGTCTTATGGAAGTCCTTTATTAGAAAAAAATTTATTTATAATGGAAATCAAATGTGCTGATGCAATGCCCCTTTGGCTAGTTGAAGCCTTAAATAAAAATAAAATATATCAAAGTTCATTTTCAAAATATGGAAATGCATATCTAAAGAATCTTACAAAAGATAATATAAGCAAAGGAAGTGAAAAAATTGCCTGAATTTTTAAATAGCTTAATTACAGCAAGTAGTATAACGGATGTCTCGGCTATGTCATTTTTTATCTGCATAGCAATGGCCCTCGGTTTCGGATTATTAATATCCTTAGCCTACAATTTTAAACATGAAGTATCAAAGTCTTTCTCAATTACTCTTGCACTTCTGCCACCAACGGTTGCCCTGGTAATCATGATGGTTAATGGAAGCATTGGAGCTGGAATTGCAGTCGCCGGTTCCTTTTCTCTTATTCGTTTTAGAAGTTTACCAGGAACTGGAAGAGAAATAGTTGGAATATTTCTAGCAATGGCTGCTGGAATAACCGCTGGAATGGGTTATGTTGTTTTCGGTCTTATATTTACTATTTTCATAATTTTAGCCCTTATCATACTTGAAAATACCATTTATAAAGAAAAATCTAACCAGATAAGAAAGAAAACAATAAGAATCATGATTCCTGAAGACTTAGACTATGAAAATGTTTTTTCAGAAATCTTAAATACTTACTGTAAAAGTTTCAAGCTATCAAAAGTAAAAACAGTTAATCTTGGAAGCTTGATGAGACTTACCTATGATGTTGAATTAGCCCCTTACATGAAAGAAAAAGAATTAATTGATGAACTGAGAATTAGAAATGGAAATCTTGAAATATCTTCGTCATTACAAGCGACAGAAAAAGATTCCCTATAGGAGAAAATAAAATGAAAAAGATAAACAAAATAGTTTTGATTATTATGTTAGTAGTGATGAGCTTTTCACCATTAGTCGCTGGCGGAACAGCTGAAAAAACAGTTACCAATGAAGAAACAGTGACCTCAAACGAAGTTGTTATTTCTGAAGAAAACACCATTCTTGATGTAACAGATATAACAGTTCATAAAATGGAAATTGAAATATCTCAAGAAGATTGGGAGGCACTTTTAGCCGCACCAGAAGATGAAGAATTTTATAGTGCTAATGCAACTTATGATGGAGAAGTAGCAAATAATGTTGCCTTTAGAACAAAAGGTAACTCAACCCTATCCAGTGTAGCTAAATCTGACAGTGAACGTTATAGCTTCAAAATCAAAGTTGATAAATATGAAGATGATCAATTACTTAATTCAATGAATGAAATTGTTTTAAATTCAAATTTTGCTGATGCTTCTTATTTACGAGAATACATTACCTATTCAGCCAGTGATTATTTAGGTTTAATAACCCCGGAAACAGAATTTACAGAACTCTATATTAATGGTGAACTTTACGGTCTTTATCTTTATGTAGAATCCTATGACGATACGTTTATTGAAAATAATACAGTAAGTGAAGATGCCGTTCTTTACAAAGCAGATGGTGATAATTGTACTTTATTGGAAAATGACAGTCTAGCTGGATTTGATTTACAAGAAGGTGATGATGAGAGTTTTGAAAACCTTAAAACTTTGCAAAATGCTTTAGCCTCAGTTGATGAAGAAGGATATGATCAACTTGAAGAAATTCTTGATACTGATAGTGTTTTAAAATGGGCAGCATTAAGTTATTTCACTGGAAACTATGACTCCTATCTTGGAGACAAAGCTCATAATTATTTCTTGTTATATGATGAAGGAAAAATCAAAATGGTAGGTTGGGATTACAATATGTCCTTTGGAATTTATCCTTTAGATAGTGGAAGTAGTCTTAAATTGGAAGAAGACAATATCTTCTCAAATACTACCGCTGAAGAAAGACCTTTAGTAGCAAAACTTTTAGAAAATTCTGAGTATCAACAAAAATTCTATGAATATGTAGATGAACTTCAAAATTGGTTTTCAACTTACGAACAAGCTATTTCAAAAATGAGTGAAACTCTTTACCCTTATGTTGAAAATGATCCTACAGCTTTCTATACCATAGATGAATTTGTAAACAACACTAGTGATACAGGATTATCTTTAGATGATATTCAAAACACAAGTATGAGAGGTGAAATAGCAAATGATCAACTTCCAACTCAAGATGGAGAAATGAGACCTGATATGATTGACGGTCAACTTCCACCTCAAGGAGGGATGAGACCTGATATGACTGAAGGCCAACTTCCACCTCAAGGAGGAATGAGACCCAATATGACAGATAGTCAACTTAATTCTCAAGAGGGAGCAATGAGACCTGAAATTACAGATGGTCAAATGATGCCTCAAGGAGGAATGAAAGCAGGTTCAATGAACAACCAAAGTAGTCTATCTATTGTGGATTATATAAGACTAAGACTTGCTGGATTAAATTAATTTGAAGATTTATTATAAATAGTGTAAAATCAGGATAAGGAGTAGATAATATGAGATTGCTTTTAGCAGAAGATGAAATTGAGCTGTCCAAGGCCTTAAGTACAGTACTAATGAGAAACAGTTATTCCGTAGATGCAGTATTCAATGGCCAAGAAGCCCTCGATTATCTGGAATCTCCAGACTATGACGCTTTAATACTGGACATAATGATGCCCATAAAAGATGGAATAGAAGTTCTACAAACAATTAGAGCTAAAGGCAACAAAATTCCTGTCCTGATTCTTACAGCAAAATCTTCCATAGATGATCGAGTCCTTGGGCTTGATCTTGGAGCTGATGACTATCTCACAAAGCCCTTTGCCACGGAAGAACTAATAGCAAGAATTAGAGCCATAACCAGACGAAAAGGAAAAGAAAGCCCACAAAATAGTATTCGGTATGAAAACCTAAAACTTGACAAAGCTACTCATGAAATTGAAGGCCCATCAGAAAAAATTCAACTTGGGAACCATGAATTTCAGATTTTAGAAACTTTAATGTCAAATAGTGAAAATTATTTTTCCATTGAAAGACTTTTTGAAAAAATATGGGGTTATGATAGTGACACTGAATCTTCCGTTGTTTGGGTTGAGATATCAAATCTAAGAAAAAAATTAAAAACTACCGATTGTAACGCTACAATTAAAGGAAAAAGGAATTTGGGATATCGTCTGGAGAAACTGAAATGATTAAGTTATTAAAAAGAAAATTTGTCTTTGTAGCAATGCTTTCCTCAGGATTGACATTGTTTATACTTATTATAACTTTGAATATTTTAAGCTATTACAATATGGTCAACCGTCTTGATAATGCACTTTATTCCATGGTTAGCAGAGATAATGAAGAAATGATTGAAAAAACTCCAAATTCTCTTCCTGATAAAAATAGAGGAAGAGCTTTTTCAATTGAATTTGATTCTTCTAAAAATGTTAAAAATGTAGATGTCTTTATGTACCCAATTATGGAAGAAAAACAAGCAATTGACCTTGCTAAAGACGCAATGATGACCGGAGAGGAA
>JBAYZQ010000164.1:0-5141 GCA_041672385.1 Sphaerochaetaceae bacterium
TTCTTTTCCAGCTTCTCTTGCTTCTCGTACTTCATCAAGAACACTTTTAATGTTAACTAGTCCATGAACAACAGCAACTTTAAGCTTGGTACCGGCTACATCTATTGTCCCAACTTTGACACCTTCATCAAGGCCTCTAACAACATCTAATTCAACATTAGCAAGCTCTTCACCAGTAACAAGGAAGTAAGCAGTTCTCACAGCTGCCTCCATAACACCACCGGTTGCACCAAAGATTGTACCAGCACCTGAATACTCTCCAATAGGATCATCAGCTTCTTCTTCAGGAAGATTCTTAAAATCGATACCAGCTGCTTTAATCATACGAGCAAATTCTCTAGTTGTGATGGAAAGATCATTATCCTGGAAACCAGAACTATGCATATGTTCGTTCTTGTCAATCTCAGATTTCTTTGCAGTACAAGGCATAATAGCAACGGAATAAATCTTTTCAGGATCCAAACCAGCTTTTTCCGCAAAATAGGTTTTTGTCACTGCTCCCTGCATCTGCATAGGTGATTTTGCTGAAGAAAAATTAGGTATCATATCTGGATAATATTTTTCCATATATTCAGTCCAAGCAGGACAACAACTTGTAAGTTGTGGAAGAACACCCTTATTTGTCAATCTATGAACAAATTCAGTTCCTTCTTCCATAATTGTCAAATCAGCAGCAAAGTTTGTATCAAATACTTTATCACAACCGAGTTTTCTCAAAACAGCATTAATCTTCTTTGTAGTTACTGTACCTTCAGCCATACCAAATTCTTCACCAATTCCAACTCTAATAGAAGGTGCAAACTGTGCACATACAATCTTATCAGGATTAGCAATAGCAGCTCTTAGACGGTCAGTATCATCTCTTTCATAGATTGCTCCAACCGGACAGTGAGCAGCACACTGACCACATTTAACACAAGGACTATCATCAAGCTTTAACATAGCTGCAGGTGCCATTACAACATTTGCCCCACGGCCAATATACTCAAGAGCATAAACTCCCTGAAGATCTTGACAAACCTGTACACAACGACCACATTTGATACATTTTGCAGGTTCCATAATTATTGCAGCAGAAGAATCATCAATAGGCTTTTCACTTACTCTTGGCTCGAAAGGTTGCTCTCTTATGCCAAATTCAGCAGCAAGAGTTTGAAGCTCACAGTTTTGGTTTCTTATACAAGTAAGACAACTTGTAGGGTGAGTGGAAAGCATAAGTTCAATTATTGTTTTCCTTGTTTCAAAAAGCTCAGGATCAGTTGTAATAATACTTTGCCCTTCAGCAACAGGAGATGCACATGCTCTCATTATCTTTGCAGAACCTTCCTGTTTAACGATACACAATCCACAAGAAGCAATAGGCTTCAAATCTGGATGATAACATAATGTAGGAATCTTTATACCAGCTTTTTTGGCAGCAATAAGAATTGTTGTACCTGCCTCAACTTCTACTGGAACTCCATCTATTTTTAAATTAACCATATTCACTTCTTTCCTCCTATCTCTTAGAAATTGCACCGAATTTACATGTTGTATAACAAACACCACATTTGATACATGTATTAGGGTCAATTTTATGAGGTTCTTTTACCTTTCCGGAAATAGCACCTACTGGACATTTTCTTGCACAAGCAGTACAGCCAACACATTTATCAGGATCAATAACATAACTTATCAGTTTTTTACATTTTCCTGCAGGACATTTTTTGTCAATAATATGTGCTTTATATTCTTCAGGGAAATACTTCATTGTAGAAAGAATTGGATTAGGACTTGTTTGACCAAGTGCACACAAAGAACCACGTTTCATAGCCTGTGCAATCTTCTTAATCTTTTCAAGGTCTTCCATAGTACCAGTGCCATCTGTAATTTTGTTCATGAGACCAAGCATTGTCTTTCCACCGATACGACATGGTGCACATTTACCACAAGATTCATCAACTGTAAATTCAAGATAGAACTTAGCAACGTCTACCATACAGTCATCTTCATCCATGACAATCATTCCACCACTTCCCATCATAGAACCAATTTTAATCAAAGAACCAAAATCAATTGGAGTGTCAAGGTTTTCTTTAGTAATAACTCCACCACTTGGACCACCAGTCTGAACAGCTTTGAATTTTTTACCATTGGCAATTCCACCACCAATATCAAAAACAATTTCTCTAAGGGTTGTTCCCATTGGAACTTCAACCAAACCTGAGTTACTAATTTTTCCAGTAAGAGCAAAAACTTTTGTTCCATGAGAATCTTCAGTTCCAATTTTTGAGAACCAGGCTCCACCTTTATGAATAATTACAGGAACATTTGCCCAAGTTTCAACATTGTTGATTTCAGTTGGTTTACCCCAAAGTCCTTTTACAGCTGGGAAAGGAGGCCTTGGTTGTGGCATTCCACGTTTTCCTTCAATTGATTGTAACAAAGCTGTTTCTTCTCCACAAACAAAAGCTCCAGCTCCAAGTCTGATTTCAATATCAAAATCAAAACCACTACCAAGAATATCTTTACCTAAAAGACCATATTTTCTTGATTGTTCCATAGCAACTTCAAGACGATGAATTGCAAGTGGATATTCTGCACGAATATAAATAAAACCTTTGCAAGCTCCAATTGTTTTACCACAAATAGTCATTGCTTCAAGAATTGAGTGAGGGTCACCTTCTAAGGTAGAACGATCCATATAAGCTCCTGGATCACCTTCATCAGCGTTACAAACAACGTATTTAATATCATTTTCCGCTTTTTTGGTAAAATTCCACTTCATCCAAGTTGGGAATCCTGCACCGCCACGTCCTCGAAGACCAGCAATCTTAAGTTCATTAATTATATCATCCGGGGTCATTTCAAAAAGTGCTTTTTCTAAAGCTGAATAACCATCTCGAGCAATATATTCATCAATGTTCTCAGGATCAATAAATCCACAGTTTCTTAGAACAATTCTAAATTGTTTCTGATAAAATTGAATATCTTCAACTTGAGCATGTTCTTTACTAATATTTTTATCATAAAGTAATCTGGTAACTTCACGACCTTTAATAATATGTTCAGAAATAATCTCAGCTGCATCCTCCGGTTTGACTTTTACATAAAAAGAATCTTCTGGAAGAACTTTAACAATTGGACCTTGTTCACAGAAACCAAAACATCCAGTCTTAACAACCTGAACGTCATTTTCTACACCTTGTTTTTTTGCTTCTGAAATAAGGTTCTTATAAATCTCATTACTGTGGCTAGACTCACAACCTGTTCCACCACAAACCAATATATAGTTTTTAATTGCCATTATTTACCTCCATTCTTTATAATATCAATAGAAGGTCTGTCAAAAATATGGTCAGTAACAAGTTTCTTTCCAACAATATGGTCTTCTACAATTTTTTTAGCAACCGTTGCATCTACCTTGCCATAAATAGTGGTAGGCATACCAGGTACTATAACTTCAACTGTAGGTTCTACGTAACATAGGCCCATACACCCTGTTTGTGTTACAGAGACATTTGTAATACCTTTTTCATCCAGAGCTTCAATAAATGCTTCCAAAGCTAATTTTGCTCCTGCGGCAATACCACAAGTTCCCATTCCAACAATAATTTGACAATCTTTTCCTTCGATATCTCGTTTTTTAAGATCATCCTGTTTTTTTGCTCTTAAATTCCTGAGCTCTTCCAATGTCATAATAATTCTCCTTTATCCGGGATATCTAGCATCGTTTCCACTCTTACTTGATTAACTTCTTCTTCTTTTGATTCAAGAAATTGCTTTGCTAGCGAAAGAGATCCACTAGATCTCAAATCTCCTAAAACCTCAAGCAATTCAGAACGAGAAATCGTATAGGACCTAGAGCCCTTTCTAGTTGTCAAACTTCTTTCAACAATTACATCACAAACTGATTTACAGTTCCCTGAAAATATTGCCAAAATAGTTAAACTAAGATTTCCCAAAGGCATAACATCAATATCGGTTAAATCAAAACCGAAGTAGATTGTTGTTCCTTTTCCAACGGAAGATGAAATTTTGCAATCTTTGCTTGTCTGGAATAAAAAAGGTATTCCAAGACCAACTTTCCTTTTTATATGTTTAACACCATCAGTGTAAAAAGGGTCTTTAACCTTTCTTAATATTTCATCACTCATGCCTTTTCCATTATCTACAACCTTAAAAGAGATGTATTTAGGAGTCTCGGAAATTAAAATTTTAATTTCTGTTGCCCCTGCTTCCATGGAATTTTGCGAAATATCTAAAAGAAAGTCACAAAGAAAAAAATGCATTTATCCCTTCTTGTTTAGTTAAACTTTCCAACAATGCCAGCAACTTGCTCTTTGGTAACTTTACCAAAAACCTCACCATCAACTGTCATTACAGGAGCCAATCCACAGCAACCTACACATCTAACAGCTTCAAGGGAATACTTCTCGTCGCTAGTCATACCACCAATCTTAAGATTATATAGTTTTTCCAACTCTTCAAGAATCTTTTCTCCACCTTTCAGATAACAAGCAGTACCTAAACACACCTGGATGTTATATTTACCGGGTTTTGTTAATTTGAAGAAGTGATAAAAAGTTACAACTCCCCAAATTTTTGACAAAGGAACATCAAGCATTACTGAAACCTTTTCAGCTGCCTCCCGTGAAATATAACCAACTTCTCCCTGTACTTTATGAAGAACCATGATTAGGTTACCGGGCTTATCTTTCCATTCGTTAATGAATTCGACCAACGAATCTGAAAACTTTAATTCATTCTTTTCAGACATAAAACCTCCAATATTCTAGAAATTACTACAATTATGAATTATTACACAACAATTGCTAAATTTCAATAAAAAGTTATCGAATAAAAAGTTTTCTTACTTTTTTTATCGATTTTTATTCAATTTCTAACCAAACTGGAAGATGATCACTAACACCCTGTTTTAATTTCAAATCCCAATTAAAGGGAATATTATTTTCTTTTAATAATTTCCCATTTGAAATTACACCAGCATCTTTAAACTCCCAACCAGTATCATCAAAAAGGCAACTATTACAGAGAATATTATCAAAGGAATACCATTTTTCATAGAAATAAGAACCTTTACTGTCTTTTAGAATGCAATTATCCAACCAGAAGGAATACCAAAAAGATCTATTGCTTTT
>JBAYZQ010000165.1:0-5074 GCA_041672385.1 Sphaerochaetaceae bacterium
CTATTCTTTAAAATCCTCATATAGAAGAAATGCAATATGGCTTGTAAATGATTCTACTATAAAAGCTGTGAGAAAACTCAAAGATGGGAATGGCCAATATATATGGCAACCTTCTCTTGTAGCCGGGGATCCTGATAGTATTTTAGGAAGACCTGTTAAAACCTCATCTTTTATGCCTGAAATAACAGCTGGAAATAAGAGTATCGTTTTTGGTGATTACTCTTATTATTGGATTGCAGATAGACAAGGTAGAACCTTTAAACGTCTTGGTGAGATATATGCTTCAACAGGACAGATTGGATTTTTAGGCTCTCAAAGAGTTGATGGTAAATTAATACTTCCTGAAGCTATTAAAGTTTTACAGCAAAAAATTGCATAAAAGAGGTAGTTAATGGATAATAATTCAAAGAATTACAAAGAAGATGGCGGGGATACAATAGTAATTGGCGGTGATGTAAAAATCACCTCCGATTCAAATATAGTAATAGAAGAAGGTTCTAAAATTAAGGGCCTTACGACTTTTAAGGGAGTTGAAAACTTAGAAGACACAAAAGCTGATACTGTAAAAGCATTAAAAACTGATTTCAATATACTTCTAAGAAAATTAAGAGAAGCTGGTGTCTTAAAAATATAATAATATTGAAATATTAATTTTATTTTCTCTCACAAATATTTTATATTTAAAACTAAATACCAGGTTTCCTTTTATTGTTTTGATTTTTTCTCAAGTGAGTTATATAGTATTCTAAGGGGAGAAAAATTTTATGAAAAAGAAAATACTTTTGATTTTGTTAATTACACTTGTTACAGTATCTTTATTTGCTTCAGATAATGAAAAATATGAATACATGGTAGTATCTTTTGGAAAAGCTCAATTTAGTGATTTAAGAAGTAAAACTATGGCATATTGGGAAGATGGAATAAGTAAAGAAGCACTTAGTGCAACATCTTATGAAAAGAACTTAGATATTCTTGGAGAGCATGGATGGGAAGTTGTAAGTATTACCGGTGTGATTGGTGGAGATCAACAGGTTATTTTAAAAAGAAATTTAGATATAAAAAGATCTGAAACTGAATTAAAAACCATTGATGAAAATAGTAAAAAAGTAATTGATGGTTGGTTGGATAAAATTCTTGCGGAAGACAATAAAAAAAAGGAAGCAGAACAACCGACTTTGGAAGTTGAAAAGCCAACCTTAATTGAACTTGATGCTTATGAAGCACAAGTTGCTTTAGAAAAACAAAGAAATGAATTTGAAAATTCTTTTTCTGCAACTGTAAACTCATTAACAAAAAAACCTTTATCAGTAACTTATAAATGGAATGATAAAGAAAATGATGTGACTGTTTCTATTGATTTTGATGTAACTAATGAATGCTTGATTCAGGGTAATAAATATCGAGAAAGTAAAGTTAAAGAAGAAATTAAAAAATATATTACTCCTTTAAAAGAACAATATGCAAAATCAAAATTGATGAATGCTATAAGCTGTAATGGCTATATTACCTATATGAATGAAGAATTTTATTGTGGGAATTTATATTCTTATACTTCTAAGTATGGAGAGAATGATTGGTCTCAATTTTAAACCATTGATAAGTTACAATTTATATAACACTTTAGAGAAATCTAGGGTGCTTTTTTATTGGGAGAAATTATGATAGTAAATGTTGATTTATTTAATTCCTATACAGGAAATTTTGAAGATAGTGAAGCTGCAATTATTTTAAAAGAAGCTTTTTTAACTTCTGCTGAAGATATCATAAAAGGATATCTTGGTTTTGATCCCCTAGAGCAAGAATATATAGATGTATTAGTATCAGGAAATAATAAGAAAAAGTTATATCTACCCTCTCGGCCTATTACTTTTTTATATTCTATGTTGATAAACGATACTACTTTTGATACAAATCTATTTAATTTTAAAGATGATTATCTTTATTTTGATAAATATAAATCAGTCTTTAAAAAAGGCCATGAAAATATTCTTCTCAGCTTCAAAGCTGGATGGGCTCTTAATTCAATACCAAGTGTGGTTAAACTTTCAATTCTTAGAATAGCAACTTTAATGCTATCTGAGACAAATGGAAATATTGGGGTAACTGGTAAAAGTTTTGCAGATAATAGTAGAACCTTCATTAACTATAGTAATTATAGAAAATATTTACAGCCACTAGATACACTAAGAATAATAAGGTTTTAAAAATGAGAAACAAATCGAGTTCAAACTTTTTATCTATTGAATCGGATATCACAGAACCTATAAAGATGCTAAATGATTTAGGTTCTAGAAAGAAAACAATGATGAGAAGATTACTTTCTGGTATTGGTACTGATGCAAAAAATAAAGTAAAAAAAGGCTATAAAAGTAGTGGGCTTAAAAAGCGTTCAGGAGCTCTTTATAAAAGCATTTCAAAAAAGGTAATTAAAAGTGGAAAGGCTGTAATTATTGAAGCTAAAGCACAAGCTAAAAACGATGTTTTCTATGGGTATGCCCTTTCAAAAGGCTCTGAAATTAGAGCAAAGGATGGCGGGTATCTTACTTTTCAAATAGATGGAAAATGGAAAAAGGTTCATAGTGTAAAACTTCCTGAAAGTAATTTTGTAGTAAAGCCTGTTGAAGATTATTTAAAATCAACAGCTTATAAAGAAAAGCTTGATAAGTTAGTTCAAAAAGAAATAACAAAGATAGAAAAGAAAAATGAAAACAGAAATACAAGTTCTAGATAAACTTAAATTAATTATTATAAATCAATTGGGAACCTTTTTTGATGAAGAAGTTTCTTTATCTGAAGTTAATGATTTGAACATAAAAATTGACTTTCCCGATATTGATAATATGAGAAAAAATAATATGTTTTATATTCAACCTGATTATGAAACATTAGAGCAGCTTAGCATTAATAGCGATATAGCTAATATGAATTGTAAGTTGTTTATTTTGTGTAAAGGCGCCAAAGCAGAAGAACTAATAAAGAAAGCTTTTGCTTATTACAGCGCCTTTTATATGATGCTTAAAAAGAATCAAACCCTCGATGGTTTTATTGATTTTGCAAAAATAACAGATATGGATTACTATCCAGCGGTTTCTGAAATAGCAAATATCACTGCAATTGAAGTTAAATTGGAATTAATGTGGTCTAAAGAATTTTAAAGGAAGTAAAAAATGTCTTTTATAACAGGTAGTGGAACTACTATACAAATTGGAAAAGAAAGTGGATTTGCAATAAATGCTACCCCCACTGATTTAATTAATCATACAAATGAAGGGATAACAGTCTCTGTTTCAAAAGGAGATGAAGGGTCTTTATTGTCTAGTAAAACACCAACTAACAGAGACCTTTTGGCAATTACAGTTGAGGGCTCTATTAATTTTATTTTAAGGCCTGAATTTGCAGGGATACTTTTTAACCTAGCTTTGGGCGGGGCTGATAGCTGTGAAATAATTGATGAGGGGCCCTTGTATAGACATACGCTCTCTTTATGCGCAGCTAATGAAAATTTACCAAGCTTTTCAATTGTTATAGATAAAAAGGCAGTTATTAAGCAGTATCCAGGATGCACAATTTCAGCGCTTTCTTTAACTTGCGCCGCAGGAGATTTTGTTAAAGGAAGTTTTGATTTAAAAGGAATAAAAGAGGAAACTGGTATTTTAAATACTGGGATTCCAGGCTTCAGCATTCCTTCCTATCGATGTACTAGTGCAACCTTTAGTATTGGTGGTAATGTTTTTGATATTTCTAGTGCGACTTTAAAAATAGATAATGCATTAGAAGAATCACCAAAAACGTATGCATCTGGATATTATTCAGGACAACCTCAACATGGAATACGAAATGTAACAATTGATTTTGAAATTCCATACAGTAAAGATATTGAAGATTTTAAATCAAATTACCTTATAACCGAAAATACTGCACAAGTCACTCTGACTTTTACATCTTCTATTTCGGATTATAAAGTTGAAATTATATTAGCTAATGTATCAATTAATAATGTTTCTGCAAATATTGGAGGAACTGGTATATTAACAGCATCAATTTCAGGAGAAGCGTTGTCTGTTGGTGAGATAGAACCTCTTGAGATAATTATTACAGATAAAACACCTTTGCCTTATGGAGAATAAAAATGTTTATTAAATCAAAAAATTACGGGAATTGTGTCCAAAAAGTTAAAATTGAAATTGGAACTAATGTTGGACTTGAAAGCGCTGATGAAGCATATATTGTATTAAAAGAATTACCTACAATCGAAATGTTAAAATTAAAAGAAGCTTCTGAAAAGAGTGAAAATGAAATATTAACTTTATTTAAAGAATTAATACCTTTGATATTAATTGAGCATAATTTCTATGAAGATGAAAAAGCTCAAAAGAAAATGTCAAATAAAGATGTTACTTCCATTATATTTGATTCTCTAGATTTAACTGTAAAGGTTGTAGATGAATATACAAAAGCAAGTTTTTTTACCCGAGCAGAGAAGATCGCCTAGCAATATCTTCTCTCTGTGCTGAAATATTTAATGGTAGGAGAAATTATGAACTTTTCAAAGAATATAAACATTGGATATTTTATATAACAGACATTTATTTGCCTATTTGTGATAGTGAGACTGGAGATTTCAGAGTTCTCCCTTTTGAGGGTTCAATTATGAAACAACCATATATGAGTATGCAAATATTAAAATTAATTCAATTAAATTATAGGAAGTTTTTGTATGAAAGAATGCAAAAATTAACAATGAAAAATAGATAATCAGCTTAGGGCTGATTTTTTTTAGGACGTAGAGATGGCAACACAAGCAAAAGTAATTATAAAAGGTCAAAACAATATAGGACAAGCAACAAAGTCTGCTTCCAATGACCTCTCTGCGCTAAAAAACACGGTATCAAAATTGGGGACGGCCCTAAAATCAGCCTTTGCAGTTACTGCAGCAATTGCAGCAATACAAAAATTAGGATCAGCTTGTAAAACAGCTTTAACAGAAGATTTTGGTGAAGCCAATAGATCTTATAAACAATTGGCAATTGCCCTAGGTGATACAAAATCTTATAATTCAGTTTTAGATACTTTA
>JBAYZQ010000166.1:0-5056 GCA_041672385.1 Sphaerochaetaceae bacterium
GCTACTATAGCAAAAATAATAGCAAAACCTAAAACACTTTTCATTGCTGCAAAATTAACCATCATTCCCATAACTGCAAAGAAAACAGGAATAAAATAATCTCCAGCACGTTTGGTTCTTTGTCCAATTGCATATGCTACATCTGTTTGGCTTAAAGAAAGACCTGCAATATATGCACCAATTATCATTGCTAGTCCTGCCATTTCAGATAGTCCAGCCAACACAAGTGCAATACCAAAGGAAACAGTTGCAATCATACCTATATTTTCAAAGCGCTTCATTGATTTTGTAAAATGAGGAGCTAGGATTATTCCTAAAACCATACATATGGCCCAGAATCCAATGGCCTTTGCAGCTACTATTCCAATACTTCCCCATTCTATTGAACCACCTGTTCCTTCTAAGGTTGCAATTCCAACTACTACTGATAAAAGAACAATTGAAATAACATCATCAAGAACAGCAGCAGCCATTATTGTAACACCTTCCGGTGTAGACATTTTCTTTGACTCGCCTAAAATTCTAGCTGTAATACCAATAGAGGTAGCAGTACAAACTGTTCCTAAAAATAAAGCTTCAGGAGCCATGAAAGAAGTTACGTTTGTATTTAGCAGAACGGTAATTAAATCTCCCAATATAAAAGATACTATAACTCCGCCAAATCCAACTACACTTGCCTTTCCACTAAATTTTATAAAGGTAGGTAAATCAGTTTCAAGTCCAGATTGAAAGAGTAAGAAGATCGATCCTATTGTTGATACTCCATATAAGACAGGTGATACAGGAACAGTAGAACCAACTACTAAAGGAAAAATTGGTCCAAGTGCCCCAACTGGAATTGCACCTAAAAGATAGGGACCAATTATCATTCCAGCTATTAATTCACCAAGAACTTTAGGTTGTTTTAACCTTTTTACAAATAAATTACCAACAAAGTTTGTTGCTATCAGGATAATTCCGAACTGAATTACCAACATCATCATTTTTTCAGACATTCTCTCACCCTCCTAAAGTCCAAAGACTTCAAGAATTTCACCTGGAGTTTTTGCAGAGAGTATTTTATCTCTGGCTTCTTTCTTAATTATAATATTACTGATTTCAGCCAAAAACTGAACATGTGGCCCAATTCTGTTTGGAGAAGACAAGGTCATAATGAATATATTACTTAATTTACCGTCAAGGGAAGCAAAATCTACCCCTTCTTTTTTAACACCAACACAAGCTACTAAAGATTCAACTGCTTTTGTTTTTGCATGTGGAATAGCTACTCCATCTTGAATCCCTGTAGACATTTTGTTTTCACGACTCATAATATCCCGAAAGGCGGTTTCAGTATCTTTGACTTTACCCGCCTTCGCAAGGAGATCTAATAGTTCGTGAATAATTTCTTCTTTGGAATTACCTTCCAAATCCAACTTCACTAAATTTTCTTCTAAAACTGATTTTATACTCATATGATTTATGTATATCACTATTAACCAATTTATAAAATAGTTTTGATTACAAAATTTATTTTTTATTTATAATCGTTATTTATTAGCTAATCCTTTATAGGTGTTTTATTTATAAGAAGCAAAGATACTAATCCATTAAAAGCAAAAAACAAAGTTCCTGTCAAATAAATCTTTATTGGATTTCCAACTGAGTTAAAAGGAAGTCCAAAAATGCTTTTTGTAAACCCATAGAAATTAGTTAAGAAGTCCAAGCCACCTCTCATAAATATTAATCTAGTATTTAGTATGATTAATAAAACTGGAATTCCAAGCCATATTAACAAACGGATTTTTTTTGGTAATTTATAATTGATTAATGCAATTAAATAACCAATGGAACCAATAAAAGCCAAGTAGAAAAAGTTCCAAAGCAAATTTAATAATGACACCCCAAAAGTTAGTTTCCCAGAATAATTTTGGAAGAAAAGGCTTCTAAAATTACTAAATAATTCACCACTAAAAGCTGCTGCATAAAACCATCCAATAATAAAATCTACAATAGAAATAAGCATAGCCAAAATTGCAATATTAATTAAACTCGATACTACGGCTGTTTCTTTGGATCTTCCAAATTGTATTTGTGCAAAAAATTGATCTTTAAAACACACTAATCCACAAATAAACATAAAAATAATATTACTAGAATCAAATCCAGAAGAGTTTAAATTTGTAAATTCATTCTTAAAACGTAAAGAAATTGTTAGTGTTATTATCAATATAATTGCTTGTCGAATAGCAACATATATTCCTGCTGCAAATTTGGTATAATTTACATCAAAGTTCAAAGATGCTCTAATTTTCATAAACAGCCTCCTTACTATTGGTCAATTCAATAAATAGATGTTGAAGATCTAAAGCTTTAAACTGGAGTCCTTCTTGGTTTCCTTTTTTTCCTAAATAACATGAAGTCATTAACCCTCCAAGACTATTAGAGGAAAGAACTTTCTTATCTGAAATAAACTTTTCAACCATTTCTTCTTTACCACTTACTGACCATCCTGCACCTACAAGTTCTTCGGAAGGAAGATATACAAGAACTTTTGATTCTTTTATTATTATTACCTCTTCAAACAAAGAAGATACTTCTTCAATTAAATGAGTGGAAATTAGAATCATTTTCATTTTTCTTGTATAAGATTCAACAAGAAGAGAATAAAACAGCTGTCTGTGATTTGCATCTAAACCTAAAACAGGTTCATCATACATTACAATATTCGTGTCCATAGCTAAAGTTAAGCAAATCTTATAAATGCTTATATAACCAGTTGATAGTTTAGAAAGTTTCTTTTTTGTATTTAAATTAAACTTTGAAGCGTAAGAAAGAGCTATTTCATAGTTAAAGGAATCTTGATAAAAATCTTTACAAACCTTTGCAACTTCAATGAAATTCATATCTTTAGGCCAAGTCTGAGCTTCGGACATAAAAAATATCTTTGAAAGTAATTCATCACTTCCATATATTTTTTTACCATCTAATAGAATTTCCCCTTCATCAGGAACAATCCAACCGGCAAGACATCTCATTAAGGTTGTTTTACCTGCACCATTCCTGCCTAAAATACCATATATTTTTTTATCTTCTAGAACAAGATTAATATCATCTAAGGCTTTCAAATTTCCAAAAGTCTTTGTTACGTGTTTGAATTCAAGTTTCACTTTCATACTCCTTCTTTATCAAGAAATTTATTCTTTCGTTTTCAAACTCAAGTTTCTTTGCTTCCACCACCAAGGGTTTTACAAAATCTTCATTAAAATCATTGCTATGATTTTCCTTAATTATTTTTCTTGCACCTTTACACACAAACATTCCGATGCCACGTTTTTTGTAAATAAGGTTTTTCTCACTTAAGAGATTCATTCCTTTAAGAACCGTAGCAGGGTTGATTTTGAATTGCATTGAAATTTCCGTAGTTGAAGGAATCTGAGATTCTTCTTCATACGCTCCAAGAAAAATAGCATCTTCTAGTTCTTTTGCAATCTTTTGAAAGATTGGAATTTCTTTTCTATTATCTAAATCCAAAAATTACCTCCTAGTTGAACATTACTTAGCTACTCAAGTAATTAACTATTTAAGTAATAAACTAAAATTTGGTTCTTGTCAAGAAAAAAAAGCTTACATTCCAAAAAAAAGAATGTAAGCTTAATAATTTAATTCAAAAAACTACTTATCTTGTCCAAGGTTAAATCTCAAAGTCAAGGCATCAACTGGTTTGTCACCAATCTCAACTCCATACTCACGAACATAATAAGATGCTTCTACTCTTAAACCTAAGAGACCAAAACCAATTCCAGCTCCTAAGTATCCTTGATTAATTCCTGCTCTTAAATCCAATATACCTAATAATTTTACACTAACTCCAGCATTAATATGAAGTAAGAATTCATCAGAACTGAATTCTTCCACAAGGCCTAAAACATCAACAATATCAAAAGCCAAAGTTGGATTCATCAAGCGCCATCCTGGATTAAAGGCAACACCGGCATCAATTGTCATAGGTGTAGAGATTTCAAAAGTTGTTACTTCTTCATCCATCTCTAATGCTCCATCTATTTCTTCCCCAAATACTTCTTGTATTAAAGTTGCTGCTCCAGGATATGCTGTCATTTTATAAACAGAATTTATATCTCTGGCTACCACAGAAGCTCTGAATGAGTTATTCAGGAATCCTGCTGTAATACCTGCATCAATTGGAATTGCATAACCACCCATAACAGGAGTATCAAGCAAGTATTGATCGGTAAAATTTTCCTCAGACTCGTCTGAAATCAATGAAAGGAAAGTAGAACCTGTTTGCTGTTTCATATACATTTTGTAAACATAATGAGCACTTACACCTAAGTCCAAATTAAAAGAACTGGTATCAATTATTCGCATTCCATAACCTAAAGTTCCTGCTAAATTAATTTCAGGAACAATTCTTACTGACATAGGAGTAGAAGTAGCATTATAATCAACTATGGAGTGAAGTTTTTCTTGAAAATCAACACCAACAGCTAGTCCACCGATGGCAAAAGCAACTTTTGCATCAGAAGTAAGCAATTCATTAAATCCAGGCCCTAAATTACCAATCATATCGGTTGCCAAGGTTACCAAATCACCATCTTCCATCTCTCCACCATCAAACATACTTTGAATAATTGCAGCATCCTCATCATTTTGCATTAATGCATTCAAGTTATAAGCTGTAATGGAAAATGAAGGAATACTTAAAGCAAATCTTCTTTCTGCCAATGCAGCAGGGTTAAAATATAAGCTATCAATCCTTCCGGAAGTTGCGAGTCCTGCTCCTCCCATTGCTCCCATACGTGCACTAGTAGGCATAAAACTAAAATTAGTTGCACCTTCATACTCAAGTTGAGGAGTTACTGCAAATATAAAAGAACTCCCAATCAAACATATTAAAATCAAAATTAAAGTTTTTTTCATATTATTCATTTTTTCCTCCAAATAAATCATCTAAATTTTCTTCAATATCACTGTCCCATGGAGTATCTGTTCCACTTTCCCATTTCAAATATAACAAAGTATTAGCTACAGAGAAAGCTTTTTTTACATCTGCTTC
>JBAYZQ010000167.1:0-5013 GCA_041672385.1 Sphaerochaetaceae bacterium
GCCTTTAGCTAATTTTAAAAGTGCTTCAATTTCAACCTTTGAATAGGGGAGAGTAATAAAACTTAATTGTTCATATTTTGTTGAAAGACCACTTCCAGAAAGTCGAATTAAAACAGCATCCACCCCGTCTAAAGATGTTCCACTCATTAACCCAATAACCAATTTTGATTTTTGTTTTAAAAGATTGGTTAATATCATTTTTTACCTCTAATAAAATCTTTATAAACCCCAGGAGTAGAATCCGGTATTTCAATCGCATTAAAAGTTTTTTCATAAAAACCCTTAGGTCCTACACCCCCAATTATTGCATAACCATAACCCTCATTTCTCAAAGCTTGTAAACATTTAAATAACAAAGCCTTTCCAATTCCTTGTTTTTGTTCAGATTCTAAAACTTTAGTTGGTCCAAAAAAATCAAGCTGAGTGGTATTATAACAAGCATAACCTAAAATTTCACTTTTTCTCGAAGCAACAAACAAAGATATTGGAGTTCTAGAAAAACAAACATCCACTTCGCCTTTTGCACTCAAAGTTGAATGTTTTTCAACCCAAGGTAATATTAAGAATTTATCAGGAGCCATAGCCCTAGAGATACACATACCTTGACTTTCAAGTTCTAAAATTAAATTGTTATAATCCGGTAAATCATAAAGTTTGACCAACATATCTGGCATAAATTTTTCCTTATATTTCTACAGGCAACTTACCTGTAGGTCTAAATCCATCAATTAAAAACTCGGCAATAATTTTAATTTCATCTTTTGTATATTCATAAGCAGCCAAAGAACAATCACTTACATCTTCAAGATACTTTAAATCATAAGGATTTCTTAAAGCTACAACAGTAATTGGAACCTTAAATTCCCTAAAAGCTTTAACCAGTTTGAGTTGTCCTTTATACAAATGAGCATTATAAGTTCCAAAGACAATACTTGTAATTTTAGATTTATCAACCTTTTCTAAACATCCTTTGATTTCTTCTTCAGTAGGATCTGAAGAAACTGTTATAGAAATACCCTTAATTAATTTACCGATTTCTTCAGCAAAAGAAAGATTAATTGCTTCACTTGTAATGTTAGTTGCTCTAAACAAAGGAGGAGAAACAAAAAGTGGACAAGATCCTAAAGCCTGTCTATGACCTTTCACCAAAGTCAAACTAGCTTTTCTAATATTATATACGGTTTTACTATCCCGCTCTTTATCTAATTTTATTAAAGAAGAACTACCAATATATTTCTTTTTATAGTCTAAAATTCTATTTAAAGAATCAGTCCAAGATTCTTTATTAAAATCTCCATTATCAAAAGAATATTCAATTTGAATACAAGCCTCTATAGCTATTTTAGGATGATGACTGATGAATAATAGATCTGCTCCAGCCTTTAAAGCAGCAATTATCCCATTTACAGTTCCATAATAATTACTAATAGCCTTCATCTCCATACAATCTGAAAAAACCAAACCTTTGAAATCTAACTTTTTTCTTAAAAAATTGGTAATTATCTCTTTACTCATAGTTGCTGGCAAAGAAGATGAATCTAGACTAGGATAAAGTATATGGGAAGTCATTATTGCAGGAACTCCAACCTCAATGGCTTTTTTAAAAGGAGGAAATTCAGTCTTTTCCAATTCCTTATAACTTTTCTCCACTTTAGGTAAATCTAAATGACTATCGGCGGAAGTATCACCATGCCCTGGAAAGTGTTTAGCAACACAGAGCAGGTTATTCTTTTCATATTCTCTTATTACTTTGGCTCCCATAGTTGCAACTATTTCAGCTTTATCAGAGAAACTTCTTACCCCGATAACAGGATTTGATTTATTACAATTTACATCCAGAACTGGAGCTAAATTACAGTTAATACCTAAAGCTTGAAGTTGACTAGAGTTTATTTGAATACATTTTTCAAGATAATCTATATTTTGAGTAGCAGTTAATGCCATAGCACCTGGAATATTGATACTATCCTCTCCTAGTCTAGTAACCATTCCACCTTCTTGGTCAATAGTAATAAAAGGGGGAATTCCAACTTCATCTATAATTAAATTATTAATATTGGATATTAACTTTTTTAGTTGAACCTCAGATTTAATATTATGAGCAAATAATATTACATTACCTATTTTATATTTTTTTACTGATTCTATGAATTCTGGACTCATTTCAGTCCCTGGAAACCCTACAATTAAATGTTGCCCTATCTCTTTATTTAAATCCACCTTATTTTCCCCTTAGTATAGATGATATTTTTTCTTTTCTAATTTATAAATATCCAAACTTTCTTTATAATTATTTAATAGTTTTTTTATACCCAAACTATTTAAATCTTTTTCAAAATTATTACCTAATAATTTTTTTGTATGAGATACGTTAGTTGGTTTTTTTTCTAATTCAAATTCAGGATAATTTTCCTTAAGATAATTTAATGTTTTTAAAGCAAAGGTTACAGGCCTAAAGGTTTTGTAATTAGTAATATGCAAAAATATGCCTTCACAAACCTGATTACAGTATTTATCAAAATGCGGTTTAAAAATATATGGAGTTGTAACAATACCTTCTATTTTTAAGTTATTTATATCTTTGGATAAAACTTTTGCTTTGATAAAAGGAGCCCCAATGATTTCAAAAGGATTGTAAGTCCCCCTTCCTTCGCTTAAATTGGTTCCTTCAAATAGACAGGTCCCACAATAAAGATAAGCTGTTTCAAAAGAAGTAATTGCTGGACTAGGTTTTATCCAAGCCCTATCTAACTCGTTAAAATAAAGATTTCTTTTCCAACCTTTCATTTTAACAATTTCAATAACACAACCTAGGTTTTGTTCTTTATTAAAAAACAGCCCCAATTCTCCAATGGTTAAACCATATCTTATTGGCAAATTAGCTGGCCCAACAAATGAAGAAGATTTCTCGTCTAATATATTTCCCTCAATAACATTTCCACCTAAAATTAAAGGCCTATCTAAAATAATTAATTTCTTTTTTGCTTTTGCTAAAGTTTGTATAATAATTTTCAAAGTCGAAATGTAAGTGTAAAATCTCAAACCTAGATCTTGAATATCAAAAATAAGAATATCAAAAGTTTTGAGCATCTCTTCAGTAAAATCAAATTTTCCATCTTGATAAAGGCTAAAAATTGTTAAACCCGTTTTTAAATCGATTGTTTTATTAACACTTTCTCCAGCTTCATTTATTCCGTAAAAGCCATGCTCTGGAGCAAATAATGCTGAAAGATTATATTTATCACAAAGAATATCCAAACTGCACTCGTATTTTTTATTAATGGCATTTCTATTTGATAGTAAAGCTATTCTCTCTTTTATTAGTCTTTTTTCTTTTATAAAAGTATCGATTCCAAATTCAAACATTTGTTTAGTTATACCTATTACCAAAGTGAGACACTGCATGCCAAGTACTTGTTAATTTTTTCTCTGCGTCCTCACAATCTTGGGCTAATGTTGAAAAAATTATATCAACAACCACTAACTGTTCCAGTCTGCTTAAAGTTGCACTTTGCCTGAAAAGTGCCTCAGTATTTGGTATTTTAATAACAACATCTGCTAATTTGGATAGAGTATTATTTCCAACTCTGGTAATGGCTATAATTTTTGCACCATTTTTTTTTGCTTGTTTTGCGCTTTCTGTGGCAACAAAAGTCTCTCCAGAATAAGAAAAAACAATTGCTAAGTCATTTTTCTTAAGAGAACTAGAAATAACTAATTGCATATCATAATCAAAAGAAACTTCAGCAGGAAAACCAAGCCTAGCTAATTTCATGTGCAAATCATTAGCAACGATACCCGAAGCTCCAGCTCCAGAAAGAAAAATTCGATTTGAGTTCTTAATTAATTCTATGGAAGCCAATAAATCCTTCTCACTTAGAAGGTCTTTTAAGGCCAATAAGGATTTACGAATAGTTTCGATCATTAAATCTGAAATTTCATTAATACCTTTTGCATCATTTAAATCAGTAAAGCTGTCATCTAAGTGATCAAAGCCTTTACTATAAATTTCTTTTACAAAACAAATACTAAAATCATGATATCCAGAAAAACCAATATGTTTACAAAATCTAATAACTGCAGCAGGGCTTGAATTCGCTCTTTGAGCTAAAGAAGTAACATTATCATCAATAATTTTATCCGGGAATTCTAGTACAGCCTTTGCTACTTTCATTTCTGATCCAGATAAACTGGGAAGAATTTGTTTAATTAATGTAATACATCCATCCATAAGTCCATCATAACACCATCATTTTTAAATTAGCAAGAGAATAAAAAAATATTTCACAATTTCCTGAAAAAAAAATCTATTTTCTTGATTATTCTTTTTTTCGTGCTAGTATAAATAAAATGAATGATAATTTTTGGTACATAGGGTTGGACGGAGGAGCTACTAAATGTAGAGCAACTGTTTGTGATATTGAAAACAACCATATTTGTTCAAATATTGGAGAAAGTTCCAATATCTACTCTGTAGGTTATAATAAAGCTAAAGAAAACATTAGCTACTTAATTAATTATTGTATTGACCAAAACAAATTAGATTTTAATAAATGCATTTCTTGTTGCTTAGGAAGTGCTGGACTTTCAACTAAAGAAGATATTCAAAAAGTAAATTCTTTTCTTAAGAATTTGCTTCCTAAATCAAAAATCTATATTTGCTCTGATGCAGAAATCTTATTAGTGGGTGGCCTACAAAAAAGTGAAGGCCTTGCTTTAATTTCTGGAACCGGTTCAATGGCAATTGGAAGAATGAATAATAAACTTTATCGAACCGGTGGTTTTGGTTGGAGACTTGGCGATGAAGGTTCCGCCTGGTGGATTTCTCACCAAGCAATTCTAAGAACCTTAAAGTCCAAAGAACATAGAGACCTCCCCACAAAACTTGATGAAAAACTATTAATAAGCTTTGGATTTAATTCAATGAATGACTTTATAAGATTCTGTAATACTGAGGCTTGTACTAAAGCTATTGAAGCAACTTTTGCAAAGAAGGTTGAAGAAAGTTATTTA
>JBAYZQ010000168.1:0-5006 GCA_041672385.1 Sphaerochaetaceae bacterium
AACCCAAATATAAAGGAAGAAGATGCAGCTAGTTTTTTATTTTATTTTGAACCCAAAATTAGTCGAATTATTGAAAATTTCACTTTTGAACAAATAAGCTTTGAATGTTATTTAATTTCTATTATTCAAAAGAGAATAATAGGATTTTACTCCATTAGAAGTAAAAGAATACATAAAAACTTAGATTACAACTTGTATATAAGACATTTCCCTGAACAGTTTATTACAATTCCCCAAACAAGCTTGATTAATACGAGAAATAAAAATATTACAATTAAGAAACCAAAAGCAATGAAAACTGTAAAAACAAAACCAGATACTTACTCTTTACCTATTTTTTCGCAGAAATCCTTTGCATACGAAAACTTAAATGAATATTCAAATACCTTGGAAACTAATAATTTATTAAATTCATTCAATTTAGAAAGCAAAAAAAATAATTTAGAGTTAAATAAAAAAGATAAAATCCTTATAATGTACAAAATTAATTTAATACTAAGTAGAAGCAAAATATGGCGAAGAAGAATTATTTCTTATTTTCTTTCAATTTCTATAGCTTTGAAAAGGGAAACTTTAGATAATTGTTTATATTGTTGTAATATAAACAAAAAAGAATTTTATTATATTTTGAAAAAACTTCAAAATAATCTTAAAAATATTTATAATTCTCAAGATAAACAGAAGGATCTCCTTTATTCCAACTTTTCTAGATATCTACGAATAGAAAAAGAAAATGAAGAAAAATCTAAGTCTTTAAATTATATACCAACAAAAGAAGATTTAGAAAAATTACGGATTTCGAAAGACCGCCTGAATAGGAAACTTTCAAAGCTACAAGAAATTCGTCAAACCATTCCCCAAAATCCTATAGCAAAACTAATTGGTATTCCAAGAAGTACCCTATCTACAGATATTTTCTTTGTAAAAGTTTTATTTAAAGCCTGCATTGATCCTAACGTGGAAGATAAACCAAAACTAGGAGAAAAAATTAATTTAATTCTTAACTACCCGCTAGAATATTTTAAAAGTGCTGCTTTCATTATTTCTTCCCCCTTTGAGGCTTTAGATTATGATTCCAAAGAAACAAGAAGAAATGATTATAATTAATTGTTTATAAAGTTATTTAGTGCCGTGAAGTCTCTTTTCATAAGAAAATAACCATGTGTATAAAAGTCATTAAGTTTTTCTACTTTGGTTTCTAAGCTGTTAACAACTTCCATCTCAGGACGGATTACAAATATTTTTCCTTTTTTTTCTAATTCTTCTACATAATTCAGTTGATTATTGTAAAGATTGGGCCTATCTACCAATACTTTCAAAAGCTCTGGATATTTTGTAAAACTCAATTTAATTGCTTTCTTTATTGGGGTCTTTACAATTTTTTTTCTATAACCAAAAGGTTGAGTCAAAACCACAAAAATTTTAGAATTTTTGTTTTCACTTACTACGTGCTTCAAAGGAATTGAGTCTGAAACCCCTCCATCTAAAAAAGGTATATTATTTAGATAAACTTCTTTGCAAAATCGAGGCATACTACAACTAGCTCTACAAATAGTTATATTGTCTAGCTTTTTGGTTTTGTCTAGAGTCTTATATTCCGCTTTACCATTAAGACAATTTGTAACCACCACTTCCATCTTCATATTTGATTTTCGAAAAGTTTCAAAATCAAAAGGAAAGCTTTCTGTTGGAAATTTCACAAACATTTTTTCCATATCCATTACATTCCGATGTAAAAAGAAATTTCCTGGATGCATAAAACGATTATTGTTATCAGTAATAATAAAACAATTTTTACTACGCCCTCTTTGTTTTGATACATAGTCAATACCATTACAAGAACCTGCTGAAACTCCTATAACATCTGAAAAATAATAATCATTATCCATAAGGAAATCCAAAACACCGGCGGTAAAAACTCCTCTCATTCCTCCACCTTCAAGAATTATTGTTGCATTTATATCCATTAATCGAATCCTCTGTAACAAATTTGTACCAAAGTTTAAATTCCGTCAACCTCTCTAGAAAAATAAAAAATCCTAATTTACAAGAACAAAAACTAAGAGATTATTAATAATTTAATTTACAAATACTTTCTTTTCGCATATCCTGTCTTTATGGAAATAATGTTAGCAAGTGGAAATATTCATAAAAAACAAGAATTTCAAGCGCTGTTCCCTCATCATAATATTTTGGTTCCACAAGATTGTGGGCTTACTTTTGATGTTGAAGAAACTGGAAGTAGTTTTATTGAGAATGCTCTTCAAAAGGCAAATGGTCTAAAAAAACAAAATCCTAATTATAATTGTCAAATACTTGCAGATGATTCAGGATTAATTGTTCAAGCTCTTCCGGGTGAACTAGGAATAAAAACAGCTCGTTACGGCCAAAGATCAGATGGAACAATTTTAAGTTCCACACAAAGAAATGCTTTACTTTTAGAAAATATGAAAAACGTAAAAATAGAAGATAGAACTGCTTTTTTTATTTGCACCCTTGTTTTATTGAAAGAAGAAGAAGTCATTTATATTATTCAAGAAAAAATATCAGGTCATATTATTGAAAAATCTCTAGGAACGCAAGGTTTTGGTTATGATCCTGTTTTCTGGGTTGATAAAGCAGGATGTACAATGGCACAATTGAGTTCTGAAGAAAAAAATATCTTTTCTCATAGAGGAAAAGCTGTTGAAAAATTAAAATTACTAATGAATAACTAGGAGTGTATAAAATGGGAGAAATACCACAAAGAAAAAATGTAAAAATCCAAGATACTTGGGATTTAACTAAATTATGTGAAAGTGACGAAAAATGGGAAGAAAGAGCTAAAAAGATTAGAAAAATTGTTCCAGAAGCTAAGCAATTTGAAGGAAGTCTTGTTAAAAATGCAGAAAATCTTGAAAAAGGCCTTTCCTGGAAAAATAAACTTTTTCTTGAATTGGAATCTTTAGGTAATTATGCCTTCTTAAAAGTCTGTGCCGATGGTAGTGACGCTTCCAATCAAAGACGAATGGGAATTATAAGTCAAATCTATTCTGAAGCAGCAAGTGTTGTTTCTTTCTTTGAACCTGAAATACTTGAATCCTCAGAAGTTGAAACCTGGATTGATTCTCCAGTTCTTGAAGATAATAAAGTTTACTTAAAAAAACTTCTTAAATTTAAAGCACATACTTTGAGCCAAAAAGAAGAAAAGATTCTAGCAATGCAAGGGGAGCTACAATCAACTGTAAGTGATGTTTATCAGGACCTCTCAAATATTGATATGAGTTTCGGAGAAATTGATGGAAAACCATTAACTCAGAGTACTTTTTCCTCCTTCTTGATTAATCCAGATAGAGAAATTAGAAAAAAAGCTTATCTTCAGTACTATCAAACTTATGATAATTTGAAAAACACAATTTCTAAACTTTATTCTGGGTCTATAAAACAAGATTGTTTTAATGCCAAAGTAAGAAATTTTGACTCAAGTCTTAAAGCTGCTTTATTTCCAGATAATGTTCCTGAAAAAGTTTATACAAATCTTATAAACACTATCCATGAAGCTTTTCCTACTCTTCATCGATATTACGACGTCAAGAAAAAGGCTCTTGGTGTTGATCGACTAGCTCACTGGGATGTTTATGCACCAATGGTCAAAGAAGTTACCATGCATACCACTTATGAAGAAGCAGTAAGCATTATTGAAAAGGCACTACAACCTTTAGGAAAAGAATATGTTGATACATTAGTAAATGGATTAACAAAGGGCCGCTGGGCTGATAGATATGAAAATGTTGGAAAACGCTCAGGAGCTTTTTCAAGTGGAGCTTATAATGGTTTCCCACATATTTTATTAAGTTACAAAGAAGATGTTATTCATGATATCTTTACCCTAGCCCATGAAGGTGGACATTCTATGCACAGTTATTACAGTGTAAGAAATAATCCTTTTAGTTGTTATGATTACACTATATTTGAAGCTGAGGTTGCATCAACATTCAATGAACAGTTGCTTTTCCATTATATGATTGAAAATGCTAAAGATAAACAAATGAAAGCTTATCTTATTTCAAACCAACTTGATAGCATGATAGGAACTTTGTTCCGTCAAACGATGTTTGCTGAATTTGAATTAATTTGTCACAAACAAGTTGAAAACAAAGAACCTTTAACAGTAGAATCCTTTAAATCAATTTATAGGAAATTGTTAGAAAACTACTTCTCAAAAAATATAGAATTAACTGAAACTAGCGACCTAGAAGGCCTAAGAATTCCTCATTTCTACAGGGCTTTCTATGTATATAAATATTCTACTGGAATATGTGCATCAATCGCCCTTAGTGAAAGAGTTCTTAACGGTGGCAAAAAAGAACTTGAGGATTACCTATGCTTCTTAAAGAGAGGTGGAAGTAAATATCCTCTAGAAAATCTTAAAAAAGCTGGAGTTGATATGAGTAGCCCAGAACCAATAAGAAAGGCTCTGAAAAAATTTGAAAATCTGCTCAATGAATTTGAAACTTTAGTATAATAAATATTGACTAAGATTAAGAATTTATATATGTTTTCATGGTATGCGGCAGTGGTGGAATTTGGTAGACACGCTAGCTTGAGGTGCTAGTGGCTTAACGGTTGTGCTGGTTCAAGTCCAGTTTGCCGCACTTTTAAACCTGTAGGATTTCTTCCTGCAGGTTTTTTATTTAATATGTATTATTGTTTATTCTCTCAAGTACACCACTAGAAATATAATCATTAAAAGAGTTAATTAATACTTTACCAATTCTTTGAACTATATAAATAACTGGAAAATTGCTTATTTTAAACTTGAATTGGATATTATACTTACCTCTACTCATTAGGGTAAGTATTTTTTCATCTTTTTATTCTAAAATATTCATCATTTTAGCAAATTTGATTAGGATAATAGTCAAAATAATTAATAAATTCCTTGAAATATAGTTTAAATAGTAATATAATTTGAACTATATTAATTGGTATTTTACCAAATATTTTTTGAGGTTTTTTATGAGCGT
>JBAYZQ010000169.1:0-4991 GCA_041672385.1 Sphaerochaetaceae bacterium
TCTCTTTAGCCCTACCATTAAATATGGCATCTGCTATTTTAGAAAATACTCCTAATCGCTCAATGGCAATACCCTTTTCGGAATCTGCAAGCATTAGGAGTGTAGTCCCTGGAGATATATCAAACATATCTCGAATTTCTTTTGGAATTACAACTTGACCCTTTAGTCCCACTTTAACCGAATGCATACATTTTTTATTTACACTGTTTTTACTTTTAATATTTAGCTCCTTTATTTTGTATAACTTTTATAACTTGTATAACTAATACAACAAAAATATATCACTAAAGAAACTTACTGTCA
Organism: Sphaerochaetaceae bacterium; assembly: GCA_041672385.1. Lineage (GTDB taxonomy): Bacteria > Spirochaetota > Spirochaetia > Sphaerochaetales > Sphaerochaetaceae > JBAYZQ01. The sequence goes on from JBAYZQ010000169.1 coordinate 304, forward strand.
ATTCTTGAATTATTTTACAAAATGACAAAGTTTTTTAAGTGACTCTTCACCAATTATAGAACTCTTTTGTAGGGGTACTGATTCAATAAAGGTATCTGGAAATAAATTTTGAACTTTTGTTTTCCATTCTTTGTTATCTTCTGATTTATTAATTACTATTCTACTAATGGTCAGTTTAAGATCATCTAATTGTCCTTTAATTAAATTAGTTTCAGAAAGGCTGAGCTCATCTTCGTTAAGTACCACTATTATTTGGGTAATGTTAGTATCAGAAAGTAAACTATTGAGTTTCTCGTAACGCTTTTTCATATTTTGAAGACGAAGGTAAACTTGATCATCTTCTATTTTTGCTAAATTTAATTTTTTAATCTTAGCAATTGTATTTTTCTTATCAAGAATTTCTTTTCTCATATCAGTTAAAGCATTTATCCAATGCAAGTTAACCTGTGGAAGAGCTAAAGTTTTAAGGGTTAAAGCTGTTGGTGGTGTATCAATTACATGAAAATCAAAAGTCTTATCGTTAAATTGCTCTTCAAGAACCAGTAAAGAAGCATATTCTTCAGTACCTGGAGCATATTTTAAAATAGAATAATATTTCTCTAAGTTTAAGGATTGTTGATAGTGATAAACACCAGCAATGGTATTTTTAATTGTTTTAATATACTCTCTTTGTTTCCTTGGTAAATCAGCTTCATTTACCCAAAGATTATCAAACACTTTTTTTGGCTTACGATTTAGTTCACAAGCAAAAATATCATGAAGATTATGAGCTGGATCCATTGAGATTAATGAAATCTTTTTGTAATCGGGAATTAAATTTACTGCACATAATGAAGAACAAGTTGATTTTCCAACTCCACCTTTTCCAATAAAGATTTTATATTTTGACATTTTAAGGCTCTCCTATTATACTTGCAATTTCTGCAAATCCATTTTCAGTTTCAGAAGCACGGAGAACCATTCTATCAAAATCTTTAGTCATTAAAGGTAGCAACTCCATTGTTACAGAAACTGGTGGAGAAGGAAGCCCTATAGCATCTCCAAAAAGCATCAAAGAAAATTGGTCTTGCATTTCTTTAACTTCATAATCAATTTGTGCAGTAGCTTTATCACGGTTGGCAATTTCCAAACCTTGCCAAAACCCCTTTATTTTCTCCTTTGTTTCTTTACTGAAAAATTTATGTTTCACTTTTTTCCTTCTTTTTAGAATTATAACCTTCAACTTTCATACTAATAAGCTCAAGTTTCATACTTTTTTTACTAGGAACAATAGTATAAATTCCATAAAGATTTAATAAAATTGAAACAGTTAGTAGAGTTTCATAAATCATAAAAAAATAGCCCTCAAGTGCAAACAAAGTTCCTATAGCTACAGAATACAGTATAAACTGTTTGAATTTTAGATAATCGGCTTTAGAAAGACCTTTTTTGTTATCTTTTACCTTCTTAAAGTAATACAACCTAAGAAGTATAGGGAAGCAAATTGAAAAGAGTGCTGTTCCAAAAGTACAAACTAAAGTAAACCCATAACCCGCATAAACCAAATTATCTTTTAACAAGTAATGGTGAATAAATATTATACCCAATAAAACCAAAGCCAGCACAAAGAAAATCACAGTTTGTTTTTTTATTTTCTGATAAAGGTCTTCTATTTCCATTTTTTTCTCCATTTCTCTAAAATACAATAACCGGAGCAGATAGTTTAAAAACTGTTCCGGTTATCAGAACTAAGAAGATTAATCTAAATTAAGCTTCTGGTTTTGGTGTAACTTCCTCTGCTTTTTTACTTTGAACAGAAATAATACTAGTGATACCAACAAAAAGAACAATAAATATAATTATAATATTTACGATTCCAAGTAATACTGTACTATTTGCAATATAAGACAATTCATTTTCGACTAATGCCCAAGTTGTCATAATTAACATAAATAATGCAGGTATGTAACAAGCCAAGTATTTCTTTCCACCACGTTTCTTCAAATAAACAGCAGCAGTAAATAATGCTAATGCTGCCAATGCTTGGTTATTAGCACCAAATAATGGCCATAATGTTGTAGCTCCAACAGCAGTAATCAATCCTTCACTGGTTCTAGAACCTGAGAAAGCCAACAAAGCAGCTGAAACTAATGCAATTGCTGTAGCACCATATTTGTTTGTGTACCAATGCTGTACTTTTGCTCCACCAACACGGGCAGAACCTAATAACTCTTGAATGACAAAACGTTGTAAACGAGTTGTAGTATCAAGTGAAGTACCTGCGAATGAAGCTACGAAAACACCCATGATAACATAGGCTATTCCACTTGGAATTCCAAGATAAGTAATCATATTAGCAGAACCATTAATAAAAGCTGTGGTTGCAGGAACTTGTCCCCAAGCACCATATAGTCCATTCCAAGCTGTAATTCCATCAACAGGAGCAGTGCCTCTTGCACCAACACCAAGACCAGCTACACAAGCAATAACTACTAAAACTGCTAATGCACCTTCCATTAACATTGAACCATAACCTACAAACAATGCATCTTCTTCATAATGAACTTGTTTTGATGTAGTACCAGAAGCAACAACTGAGTGGAATCCAGAAATAGCACCACAAGCAATAGTTATAAATAAGAAAGGCCAAAGGCTTGGAGCACCTTGTGGATTTGCATTAACTACTGGAGCAATAATATGAAGACCGCCACCAATAGTAGCTGCAAATACACCAAGAATTATAAGACCCATAGCTACGAATAATTCCCAAGCATTCATGTAATCTCTAGGTTGTAACAAAGTTGTTACAGGAAGTACAGATGCGATAAACGCATATATTAATAGAATGATAGTCCATACTGCAATTGGATCAAAAGCTCCTATAGCTGGTAATGTGATAGGTATATATTCACCTATTATTACTGTTACATACATAGCCACGACTGCCCAGATTGTACCTTTAGTTGTAGAAACACCTTTTTTATAAAGAGCCCAACCTAAAACACAAGCAATAGGAATTTCAATCCAGAAGGGGAATACAGAACCAGGATATGCATGGAATACACCTGCCATTACTTTTCCAAGAATAGCTATGAATAACCATAATTCAATGAAAACAATAAGGAAAAAAGCTATTTTAACCTTATTCCCAACTTCTTCAGTTGCAACTTCAGAAATTGATTTCCCTTGGTGTCTCATTGAAAGTACCAAAGCTGAGAAGTCCTGTACACCGCCCATTACGATAGATCCAATTACGATCCATAGTAATGCTGGCAACCAACCCCAAATAACAGCGATTGCTGGCCCAACAATAGGACCGGTACCGGCAATAGAAGTAAAATGATGTCCAAAAATAATACCTTTTTTTGTTGGGACATAATCCACTCCATCTTCAAATTCTACAGAAGGTGTTTTATTGGTGTTAGAAAGTTGAAAAATTTTCTTACCAATAAACTCTCCATATAGACGGTAGGCAACAATGTAACCTACGAATGACACTACCATAATTAATATAGCACCCATTCTTTTCCCTCCTTATATAATACTTGAAAGTTTGAAATACTACCAACAAGCAAAATTTAGACAAAACAAAAAACCAAACCATTTTGAAGTTTACTACCAACCTATTCAGATTTCAATAAATAATTTATTTTTTTTTCTTTTTGAGGGAAATGTCTAAAAAGAATCCTCTACACCATTATTTTTCTTCAATAAAGGAAATAGCCTCTTCTTTTTTCAAAGCTTTACACTTTTTTTCATCATTTTTATATTCTTTTGGAAGAGCAATATTCTTTTTTCCATGTTTCATATAATAACCATAACGCCCATAAAAGATTCCAAGAGATTCACCTTCATGTTCACCTAAATCCACAACTGGTACTTTTGCTTTTGCACTAGAGCCTTTTGCATTTCGACCTGGTTTAGGTTGAGATAGAATTTCAATTGCTTTTCCAAGGGTCATCTCAAAGAGGGCTTCAAAATTTCCAACAGATCTAAAATCTTTTTCACAAACAACATAAGGTCCAAATTTTCCAGACCCAATTGAAACATCTTTTCCCTCTTCATTTTTGCCCAAAACTTTTGGAAGAGAAAAGAATTGCATTATTTTCTCAAAACTAACATCAGTATCTCTTAAATCCTTAGGAACTGAAAAACGTGGTGGTTTTTTCTTACCTTCAATTTCACCAATTTGCCAATAAGGTCCAAATTTTCCAGTACAATAATAGACAGGTTTTCCAGATTTTTCATCTTTTCCTATTTCAATAGGACCTGATTTTTCCGAATCCTCAGAATTAGCATGATTTTTAAGATCAATTATATCCTGATTAGTAATTTCACCAGGAACAAAAGTTTCAGGTATGCCGATATTTTTTTCGCCCTTAATATAAGCTCCATAAGGTCCAAGATAAATTTGATTTTCCTCGGAAATTTGAGGTAACATTAATTTCTTTGCCTCTGTTGATTCAATATTCTTCATTGCCTTTTCTACTTGGCTAGAAAGACCTTTCTCACCTTCATAAAAAGCCTTAATATAACTAAACTCTTCTATTTCATCAGTCGAAATTCTATCTAAACTATCTTCCATTTCTTTGGTAAATCCATAATCAATATAAGAAGAAAAATTTTTCTCTAGCAAAGAAACAACCCCGAAGCCGATAAAAGTCGGAACTAAAACGCCATCTCTTTTGATAACATAGTTTTTATTGGTA
>JBAYZQ010000170.1:0-4963 GCA_041672385.1 Sphaerochaetaceae bacterium
TTCATTAAGTTCCATAAGCCGTAATATCGCAAGCCCTATAGCTGACGCTCCTATGCCGTGTTTGTTGCACACACTATAATGTAGGCATTTGTAGCATGATGGTACTGAGATTTTGCAATCCCAAGCAGCATCTATTATGTCCTCTGTTGATATGTCGCTTATAAGTTCTTGATACTTTTTACTTTCTTCTTGTGTTAATTTAGCCATTCCAAACATTCCTTTCTTTCCATATCTTTTCTTTTTCTTCCTGCGGTTCACAAAGTGCCTCAATTTCAGAGTGTTTATATTTTTGTTTATTGAGCCGTTTTATTATTTTCAAACGGCTCATGCTATAATTTCTTTCATCGTTCGCTTGTTTTAGTTTGCGCGATAAAGACAAAATGGCAACCGATATTGCATATTCTTCATTATCGGTGGATATAAGAAATGCCATTGCGTCCTCTTTTGTTTCTATCATTGTTTATTCTCCTTCCGGCATTTCATATATCCCGTTCCGTGAGCTGAGTAAGATACCTTTTAATACGTTTTGAGCTTTTTCAAGGGTTCTGTATTCACCCAGTATTGCGGGCAAATTCTCTCCAGAACAACACAACTTAAATGTTTTTATCCCGTTTGCAAGATACTCATCTATGTGTAAATAACTAAAATTATCCGTATTAAGTATCGCTTTTTTGTTTTGGTTGAGTATTAACATTTTACTTTTTCCTTTCACGCCACTTTGGGCGGTTTTGTTTATTTTAGGTTTCTGTGAAATTTTTTGTAATCGTCAGGGATTGAATAATAAAACGGGATAAATTCAGGCGTTATCTTTTGTATGTACCCTTTTTTGTTCACCTCAATGGTGATTATCCAACCGCCAAGATGTACGCTAATACCCTTGCCACGGGTGAATGGAGTTTGCCCTTGGAAACAATTATGTACCGCAACATTTCCTACAAGATAGGTATGGTCGTTTTCCACTTCAAGGTTATATACAGTTAAAAACGATTTGTGCTGTTCATTGTGCCAATACATTTTATCGGTTATTTCATTCGATAAAACTGGAACCCAGACAAACCCATCATCATTGTCGTAAACATATTCGCTTCTGGGTTGTTCAACCATAGGTTTACAGTCTATCCATTCGACACTATCGGCAAATTGCATAATTTCAGCGTCATTATATTTTGATTGTTTATATTCAAGCATTGCCCCATGAAGACGTTCAAGTTCAAATAAAACAACCTTTCCATCTTTAAAACCTATGGCGTCAGGGATAACTTTTGTGCTAACTGGCACGATATTCCATCCTTGCTGTTTCATGTCGTAGCAAAACGGTAAAATATCTTTTTGAAAATGCATCTCCATACTGCTTGTTCTTGTAAGAGAACGATTCATCATGCTATTTGTACTTTCTGACATTGTTTTTCTTTGATTTATTGCCGGGTTACAAGAAGAACACATTTTTAAGTAATATGGTATTGGGTTGCCGCATACCGAACATTTTTTCGCCTTAACCATAATATAGTCGCCTACACGAACATCTTTAATTGGCTCCCATATACGCACACCATTACGCATAACTAAAATTGGATGTTCTTCTGTGGCGGTTAGTGTTTGCCATCTTGAATTTCTTCCATATTTAATATTGTGAAAAGTTCCGCTATATTTACGTTTAAATATGTTGGTAACAGTGTTTATGTTTCCTGTGTGACTTAATACTTTATCTCCTACTTGAATGTGGCATATTTTCTTAAACGAACCATCTGCCATAGTCACTACTGCCTGTGGGAGGAAGCACCCCACTTGAAAACAATGTATATTGCGGTAAAAAAGATACTCTGACTTGTGATAATGCCCTATTCCCAAAATATTTGGCTTGCTGTCGGCTTCCATGGCTTCTATCATTTTTTGCGGTTTATAGGATAAAGCGTAAGCCGTACCGTCCCACGGATGACGGAGTTCAAGAGTACAATTAGGCGTTAAGTTTACAACAACACAATCCCGCCCAAGATAAAGCATATCTTCTCTTTGCCTTGCTATTAGCTTGCCAACGTCACAACCCGATATTTTGTAAACGCTTGCGTCGTGATTGCCTGTTATAAATTCCGTGACGGTTCCATTTCTACGCGGATATACCTCCGTTATTTCTTCGACCTGGTCTTCCACGCCGTGAGTGTAGATTTCATATTCATGCCCGGTTCTCATGTGTTCGCCCTCGCCTATATCCCCGGCATGGTACACAATGGGGATTCCTTGCCTTTCAATCTCGTCATAGTATTTATGTAGCCATGTTAATTGCGTATATTTACTGTTGATGTGGGTATCACCTATCAACCCAAACTTGATTATTTGGTTTCCATTCCACGCTTCCATGTGTTGTTTGGGTGTGAAGTTCTCTAAAGCTATGTGCTTGACGTTTGTTTTGCCCTTATTCCAGTTAAGGAGACTACGTGAAAATGCGTCCAGCGACGTCTCAGGGCTTTGTACGTGGAAATATGCGTCATATATCTGTTTGGGCGATTGTCCTTGTGCTGACATTGATATACAGGTTTCCTTAATTTTGCTGTCGATTGTTATTCCGCTCGGCATTATTTAAAATTCCTTTCGTTTTTTAAATTAGCGATGTCGCTCTTTAAGTTTTGTTTAATTAGCGATGTCGCTCTGCCGAATTGTAGGTTTTCCACTTTACACCGATTTCTTTTACAAGCTCGCCGACCTTGCTTCTACTTAGCTCCAGCTTGTCCACAATTTCAATTTGGTAATATCCCTCAAGGAGCAATTTGATAACCACACGCTGTTCGGGGGTTAGGCTTTCACAAAAGACTTCATAATCCGCTTTAAATTCAGCGTCCTCTATTTCGGAATGGATTGCGGAAGCGTAGGTTTCGCTTTCCGTTGATTCGTTTTCGCTATCCAAATACAACAGGTTTTCACAGCGTTTACGTTCTTTCTTCAAATAGCGGTTAATGTTTCTTCGTATGGATTGAATTGCATATGTAGAAAACGTAAAACCGATTTCCCTGTAATTTTCGCTTGCTTTCCACAAAGATATGAGCGCGGTCTGAATAGCGTCATCGTCTTTAGTGAGATACGGGTAATAATGCTTTAAGGTGTAGTACACCAAGCCTTGATTATTTTTGAAAAGTTCGTTGCCGTCATTCATTTTTGTCCTTTCCCAACAGGATTTTAGGCTTGTTTAATAGCAGCGAGTAATAATACTCAATACGTGCGCCGGGACTTTCGCACCAGTCGGGCAAAAACACTATTGTATCCGCTTCTTTCATCATGGCAAGCGTTATTCTCATGCAGGATTCCCACGGTATCCACGGTAGAACAGCGGGGGATAAAACTAAATGTCCCTGTGATTCTAACAGCTCCTGTGCCTTTTTGAATTTCATGCGGTAATTTGCGTCGCCCGTTATTTTACCGGATATAAACACAATCATTTTATTTTCATCATCCTCACGTCCTTGCCGACAAAGTGAATAGGGGTAAACTCTCCTATCAACCTTGAAAACACACGACCGCCGTATATCTTGTTAATTTCGGGCAAGTCATAGTTTGTTGTAATAATCGTTTGCTTTCTGCTTACGATTCGCTTGTTGATTATTTCGGTCAACGCAGTTATGGTGTATTCGCTTTTGTTCTCTACACCGAGGTCGTCCATTATAAGCAAATCGCATTGATAATATTTTTGCGAATTGTCCTCGCTTGAAAACATGGCGGTCTTGCAGTCGGATATTATTTTTGTTGCCGATTCATATACCACCGAATAGCCCTTTTTGATGACCTCATATCCGATAGCCGCCGAAAGGTGAGTTTTGCCTAACCCCGTACCGCCGTATAAAATAAGGTTTTTGCTTTTTCGGGTAAAACCTTCGGCGTATTTCCGGCACGCCTCTAACACCGATTTCATTGACGCGTCTGTGCAATATGATAGGCTGAATGATTCAAATGTGCATTCCGATAACCCCTTACCCATCGCCGTATCATTCAAGAAAATTTCGGCTTCGAGCGATTTCATGCACTCGCATTTTTCAAGTTTTACAAATCCCGTGTCATTGCATTTGCAACATCTGTATTTTGGTTTGTCATATTCATCGGGAAAGCCGAGGGATGCCAGTATTTCATTCCTTCGGCTTCTCAACGCCATACACTCATCTACAACGTCTTGCGTGTTGTTTTGGTATAGTCTGAGTATGTTTGAGACAAGCTGATTGTCGATAGACAGTATTTCGGGTGACAACGCTTGTATAATGTCCGTCTTTCGGTCTGCTTCGTGTATTGCTTTGTTTCGCCTTTCAAATATGATTTCGTATGCGTTCATGTAATGCCTCTTTTCATCGCCGCCTCGATAAATTCCTCAACATCAAAACTTTGTTCTTTCGGAATGTCGATTCCTTTAACACCTTCGGCGTACCAGTCTGAAATTATTTTATCGTAGTAAATGAAATTGACCTTTTCTATCAGACGAAGCATTTTGTCGTAAGCTGCTCTGTAGATACCCTCTGAAAGCCCATAGCTTTTCCACTTTGAAATATAGGCTTTGTCTTTCTCGTTCTGTACATGTTCCTGAAAAATCGAAAGCGTTTCAGCGGCGGCGGTAGCGGTATATATATCTTTATTAACCGCTGCCGCTATATCATACGTATTTACTTCTTTAGTACTTGGTTCTTTAGTACTATATATATTAGTATTTAGTTGTGCGGGGTTTTCCGTATACGGATTTCCCGTATACGGTATATCCCTTTTCGGTATCTCGTAAATGTCATAATCCCATCCTGCGAAATGCCCTTTTTCTCCGATTGCCCTTGTGCGTTCCAAATACCCGAATTGCTCAAGTTCTTTCAATCCTTTCATGACACCTTCACATCCGTCCTTTGAGAGTAAGCAAAGACCTCTAATTGAATAATCCCAGTCATCAGGGAGTGAAAGCATAAGCGTTAAAAGTCCTTTTGCTTTAAGGGTGAGCTGCTTTTCG
>JBAYZQ010000171.1:0-4947 GCA_041672385.1 Sphaerochaetaceae bacterium
TTAAAAAATATATTCTGTCTGGCTCAACTGACTCAGATAACTGAAAGGACAGACAGGACCCTGAAATGATTACATTCAAGTCTTCAAATACTTTTTTTCCAGCTATCACCTTAGTTTTATACTGACCATCTTTAGGGACGAACTGCATAAAAGAATCAGTGAAAATTGTCATCATTCCATTCTCATATTTAAAACGGGTGTTTTTAGTATTCAAACAATAATGACGACCAAGCAAAGAATTAACAACGTTAATCTTTCCTTCGTGAAGCTTTGTACGTACCAGCGAACTACTAATTATAGCCTTGTCAGAATTAACGACAAAATCTTCCAGTAGAACCGGAGCGCCAAATGCAAAATCCTTGACTAAATCTTTGATTTTAAGAGCACTTACAGAGTGTTCTTTACTACCACATTTAAAGTCCTTTCCAATTATCATTGCTTGAATTCTATAAAGTTTACAAAGTTCAGCAATAAACTCCACTCCTGTGAGTTTACTCATTTTCTTAGAAAAGTCAATTATGCTTAGATAATCTATTCCCATCTTTTTATAAAAATCATTTTCATCTTCTTCCATCATAAGTGGTTTAGAAAACACCATAGAAGAAGTTGCCATTTTAGGATTGGTATTAAAGGTAATAACAACTGATTTAGCATTTTTTTCTTTAGCTAAATTAACAGTATCTTTGATAATTTTTTGATGACCAAGATGAAGGCCATCAAAAGCGCCAATTGTTATTACACAATCAGTTTCCTTCATAAATGAATTCTCAAAAGGGATTATTTTCATTTTGCAACTACCTGACATACAGTTTTCTTTTTATCTGAATCAACAATGGCTAATACTTTATCTCCTTCAATAAAAATAATGTATTTTTGCTCAATAGGCAAATATTTAGTCAAATCGGGCAAATTTCCATAATAAAAACCAGAAGCTTCTTTCTCATTAAGATAGATTTTCTTAAAAATTTCCATTCGATTAATAATTTTATCAAAGGAAAATTCTTCTCCAGCTTTTTTTAAACCTTTTATGTCATCATAATCAATTGCTTCTTCCAAAGTAAAATCACCTATTGAGGTTCTTTTTAAATCAACTAAGTATCCTGAGGTTCCTAAATTATTTGCTAAATCTCTTGCAAAAGATCGAACATAGAACCCCTTTGAAACTTTAATTTGAATTTTAAGAAGGGGCTTAAAATATGAAATTATTTTATAATCATAAATTGATACTTTTCTAGAATCAATTTCAAAGTCCTTTCCTTCTCTAGCCAAAGAATAAGCTCTCTTTCCATTTATATGTAAAGCACTGTAAATAGGAGGAACTTGGTCAATAGTGCCATTAAATTCTTTTAAAGCATTTTTTATCTCAAAAAGACTGGGTATTCTTCCTTTATTTGTTATTATTCCTTCTGGATCAAGAGTATCAGTTTCTAAGCCAAAACAAATTGTAGCTTCATAAACTTTATTTAATCCCATAAAAATACTATTGAGTTTTGTATATTTTCCTGTAAAAGAAATTATTAAACCACTGGCAAATTTATCAAGAGTTCCTGCGTGACCTGCTTTTTTACAAATTTGTCTCTTTATAGAAGATAAACATTGAAAAGAAGTCACATCAGTTTTTTTATTCAATAAAATTATTGTATTCTTCTGCATATCTAAAAATTAATCTTTTGGTTTTAAAGAGTCAATCAAAGAATTAATTTTCTGGGCTTCCAAATAGGAAGTATCAGCATAAAAAGTTAGTCTTGGAGTATTTCTTGTATTTAATAATCTAGCTAATTTATTTTGAATAAAAGGTGCTGCACTCTGTAGTGCTTTAACACTAGTATTCAATTTTTCTTCATCATCAAATAATGAAGAAATAAATATTTTTGCATATGCATTATCAGAAGAAACCTCAAGTCTGGAAACACTTACGAATTTCCCGACTTTTGGATTTTTTATTTCTCCCTTAACAATCATCGTGTTAATTGCTTCAGAAATCTTTCTTTCAACTCTACCTTGACTGTATTCACTCATTACTTAGTTTCCTTGGTTTCCTTGACCTTTGTGTCATCAAGAGTTCTTTTTGTTTCTTTGATTTCTACAATTTCTAGGATATCCCCTTCTTTAAGATTATTAAAGCCTTCAATTCCAATTCCACATTCAAAACCTGTTGTAACTTCTTTTGCATCATCTTTAAATCTCTTTAAAGAAGTTATTGTAACAAGCTCTTTATTTAATTGAATACTATCTCTGATAACTCTACAAAGATTATTCCTCTTAACTTTACCCTCAGTAACATAACAACCTGCAATTAAGCCAATTTTTGGAATAGTGTAAACTTGTCTAACTTCAACCTTACCAATATCTTCTTCTGATTTCTCAGGTGCAAGCATACCTTCCATGGCTGCTTTAATATCATCTACTGCAGTATAAATTACATTATATTTACGTATATCAATTTTCTCTTGTTCAGCTAATTGTTGAGCTTTTGGTGTTGGTCTAACATTAAATCCAATTACCAATGCTGAGTTTTCACTTGCACTTGCAAGGGTAATATCATTTTCGATAATAGCACCTGCTTGTGCTCTAATAACTGAAAGTCTAATCTCAGGTGTTGATAAATCTTCAAGAGCTTTCTGCAAAGCTTCTACTGAACCTTGGACATCACCTTTAATTATGACGTTAAGTTCTTGCATTTCACCATCTTTAATCTTTTCATAGAGATTATCCAAAGTAACTTTTTTAAATTTACTTGCTTGACCTAGTCTTTCCAGTTCTTGTCGTTTATTTCCAACAAGTTTTGCTTGCTTTTCATCTTCAGTAACCTGGAATGGATCACCTGCACTTGGAATTCCAGAAAGTCCACTAATTTCTACTGGTGTTGATGGGCCAGCTTCTTGGATTCTATTTCCTCTATCATCAAAAAGGGCTCTAACTCTACCGTAGTAAATTCCTCCAACATAGTAATCTCCAACTCGGATAGTTCCTTTATTAATGATTACTGTAGCTACACTTCCTCTTCCTGGGTCAACTCTGGCTTCAAGAACTTTACCTTCAGCTCTTCCCTTTTTAGTTGCTTTTAAATCAAGCATCTCAGCTTGTAATAGCACTGTATCTAAAAGTTTATCAATTCCTTGTTTTTTTAGAGCTGAAATCTGGCAATATAAAGTTTGACCACCCCATTCTTCAGGCATTAGGTCATAAGCTGATAACTGCTGCATAACTCTTTCAGGATTTGCTTCAGGAAGGTCACATTTGTTAATTGCAACAATAATTGGTACCTTTGCTGCCTTAGCATGGTCAATGGCCTCAATCGTTTGTGGCATAACTCCATCATTAGCTGCAACAACAAGAATAACTATATCAGTTAGCTGAGCACCTCTTGCTCTCATCATAGTAAAAGCAGCATGGCCCGGAGTATCCAAGAATACAACATCACCTCGACCTTTAATTGGTACTTTATAAGCTCCAATATGTTGGGTAATTCCTCCAAACTCGCCTTCGGCTACCTTTGTAGACCTAATAGCGTCTAAAAGTTTTGTCTTACCATGGTCAACGTGCCCCATAACTGTGACTATTGGAGCTCTATTTTCTAAATCTTCATCTTTAACTTCTTCAGTTTCAATGATAGTTTCATCATAAAGATTTACTAAATGTACACTACAACCATATTCTTCAGCTATCAAAGTAGCGGTATCTGAATCAATTTGTTGGTTGATTGTAACCATCATTCCCATTCCAAAGAGTTTGTTAATAATTTCACTAGCCTTCAAATTCATTTTCTTGGCAAGTTCACTTACAGTAATATTTGCTAAAATATCAATGGATTTAGGAATAGCATTTAAATTAACGGAGTTATCCTTTTTCCTATGATAGCTAAATTTCACTTCATTAGTTTTTTCATGACTTCTTTTGTCCCAAGCAGGTCGTTTTTTATTATAAAAAACTCTCTTGGTTTTAGTAGCCTCACTTGCTGGTGAAGGTTCATTGGAATTTGGTTTTCTGTTATTATTTTGACTATTAAAAGGTCTTCTAAAATTTCCACCAGTACCAGGTGTATTTCTATTATTAAAATTGGGTCTATTGTTATTATAACCACCAGCGCCTGTGTTATTGTATCCACCAGGTCTGTTGTTATTATAACCGCCAGAACCAGTATTGTTGTAACCACCAGATCTGTTGTTATTATAACCACCAGTTGTGCCACTATTGTTGTAGCCACCCGGTCTGTTGTTATTATAACCGCCATTTGTGCCACTATTGTTGTAGCCACCTGGTCTGTTGTTATTATAACCGCCAGTATTACCACTATTGTTGTAGCCACCTGGGGTTCGGTTGTAATTATTATTAGTACTATTTCGATTATAACCAGTTCTTGGAGCGTTACTATCTTTGTTATATCTAGTTCTTGTGAAAACTTTTCCACCAACAACTCCAACCTGTCGTGGTCCAGTTGAACCTGTGGTTGTACTAGTTTTTGAAGAATTTATAGGGGGGAGATTATTTCTACGAATAATAACAGGACCATTTCTAAGAGGATCAACACCAGTTCTACCAGTTGATGTTATTATTTTTGATTTATTATCATTTTTCCTTATAGAAGAAACGGGCTTCCCTTTTTCTTGATCAACAGGTGCCTTAACAGGTTTTTTTTCTAAATCCTGATCTTCAACATTATCTTTTACTGTCATATGAGGTTTTGTAGTTCTTACAACTACTTTTTTCTTAACCTTAATTACAACTTTTTTATCTAATGGTTTTAGAGTTTTCTTCTCTAACTGAGTTTCTTCAGTTTTTTTTGCGACCTTTACTTGTTTTATCAATCTTGGTGCGTTATCATTTGACATGTATTAAATTTTTCTCCTATAAATAATTCTCAATTAATTTCATCTTTTTCTATTCAAAACTTAAACCAATGTGGCAGTTAGGACATTCTGTCATATCGCTAGTAATTTTACAACC
>JBAYZQ010000172.1:0-4878 GCA_041672385.1 Sphaerochaetaceae bacterium
AGAACCTTATGTATACAGCCAAACCATTGCCGGAAGAGATGCAAAACATTATGGAAGAGCAAAAAACAGTTGGTTAACTGGAACTGCAGCTTGGACTTTTGTTGCTTTAAGCCAAGGATTATTTGGAATTATACCAGACTTTGAGGGTCTTAGAATTAATCCATGCCTTCCAGAAAACCTTAAAGAATTTTCTGCCGTCCGACATTTTAGAGATGTTACCTACAATATTACAGCAAAAACAATAAAAGATAACAAAGAAGGTCTTTTTGTTGACGGAAAACGACTAAAAGACAATTTAATTCCTTATTCTGACAAAAATAAAATTGTCAATGTAGAACTTTACTACTAAAAAAGACCTAGAAAAATAAAATTCTAGGTCAATTTACATAGTATTATAATTATTTAGCTAAAGACCCCATTGGATCCCAAGGTTTCAACATAATAGGTTCCATTTCAAATAACTCTTGCTGTTTTGCAGTAAGATATTTCTTGTTTACTACAATTTGGTAAACATATTCATCAAACCAAGAATCAGTCATTATAAAGAAGCCCTTCTCGCCTTTCTCATCTCCCCAGCTATTTTCAACTCTCCATCTATTTGGATTTCCATCTTTATCAAGATTTACACCAGTCAAAACCATTGCATGAGTCATCAAACTTTCACCATAATCCAGTCTTTGAGCCTTTGTCATTGGAAATTTTGTTGAAAACAAGTTCTCAACATCTAAAACTTCAAGATCCATAAGACCAAGTTTCATCTCACCAAATTGCCCAACATCACTGCCAAACCAAACTGCATTTCCGTCTTTAAGTTGCTTAATTGCAACTTCTTTCAATTCTGGAATGGTAAGGTTTAAATATTTAACTGCTCGTCCTTCTTTTACATTTCCAAGGAACTGTACTGAATAAGTTTTATTAAAAGGCTTATCCAAAGTAGGAGCATTAATTAGACTTATATATTCATCAAGGTTCCAGCCAACATAATCTAGAAAGAACTTTTTTGGAGTTGATTCTATTCTGATAAACTTTTCATCCTTATCTCTTGTTTCATAAACAAATTCAACCGGTGGTTTACCTAAAGAAATACAAAGCATTCGATAAATGGTATCAAGCATTTCAGACTTCATTAATCGAAGTTCTTCTATTTTTAGAGTTTTTGATTTGTCTCTAATAGTACAAGCAAATTCTCTTAATTTTAAAGTTAAGTATTTATCCATATTTCTTGTAGCACTACTTGAAATAGTTTCTTTCATTGCGTCTTTTGGAACTACTCCATATTTTGAAACAATGCTACAGAACATATCCCATTGTCCACCATCACCTAGAGGGTCTTTTAACAAAAAGCTAACAAGTCTTGAATCAACATCTTCATTCAAAGTTTCAAGAATACTCTCTAGAAAATAATTGGATTTTTCAAGTTTATCCCAAAATAGTGAATAGTTTTGACTGAGTTCCATATTTTTGAGTTTTAATTTCTTCATAATCTCCAATCTCATAACATTGAGAGAGGCAAACATCCAACATCTTCCACTTTGTTTTTGATTTGTTATTTCTCCCGCTTCCACTGAAATGGAGAAAGAATGAACATCTTTTTGGACTCTTTCAAAATCCAAAGCACTTTCATTAATACCGTTTGCTGTTACTGCATTAAGCGCAAGCTTATTTTTACTATTTGAATTAAAATTCTTATTGAATAATTCAAGTTCCTTTTCTGTAATATTTTCCATAAAAACCTCCTCTTCTATTATATATCAAAATTATGCAAATTAGTAAATCAAAAAAAAACTATAAATATTTGAATTTGGTTGTTAACTTAAAACAAGGAATAATTTTGACCTGTATTGAAAAGTAACTAAAAACAGTCTATATTCTTAAGTTATGGAAAATTATTTAACCCCCCTACCAGAAGAAACGAGTATGATTGTCTATTATAATGACAAAGAAATATTCTTCAGTAAAAGTAAATGGCTAATTCCTTTATTTGAGCTTGAACAGTTTCTAGAAAATGGTGACTATAAAAAAGAAAATCTTTCTATTCATGATAGAGTTGCAGGAAAAGCAGCAGCAGTTTTGACTACAAGACTTGGAATAAAGAAAGTTAATGTTGATTTGATTAGCAATTTTGGTTTTGATTACTATACAGAAAATAAAACAAAGCTTACCTTTGGAAACAAAATATCAAAACTTCTTTGTCAAACAGAAGTTCTTTTGGAGAACGAAACAGATCCTGAAAGGATGTACAAAATTCTTCTTGAACGAGCAAAACTTTCTAGCGGAGTTAAAGTTGAAGTGGAAAACGCCGAGATTTCTTTTGGAAAGAAAACCTTATTTAAAAACCTTTCTTTTATTGTACCTGCTGGAGGAAAGCTTATTATTCAAGGGGAAAATGGATGTGGAAAAACAACCTTACTTAATGCTATTTTAGGAACTAAAAATCTAGATACAGGCATGATTAAAATTAACGGAAAATCACCAAAAAACCTCGAAAAAAGAACAATTGCTTACATCAAACAAAGTCAAAATCTAGAAAATTTCCCTGTATCTGCTCAAGAAGTTGTTAAAATGGGATTAACCAATGGCCTCAAAAAAAAAGAAGCCTTATGGCAAATAGAAACAGCAATGAAAAGAACTGACTGTTTCCTTCTAAAAGATAGAAATTATTTTACCCTTAGCGGAGGTGAAAGACAAAAAGTTGCCTTGGCTAGATGCTTGTGTCAAAAAGCAAAACTCCTACTCTTAGATGAACCAACTTCATTTCTTGACAAGAAAAGTCAGTCAAACCTTATACAAATCCTTAAATCTTTTGAAAAGCAAAGTCCTACCATAATTATTGTAACTCACGATTTAGAGTTCTTAAGACAGCTTACTTGGCCAATTCTTAAAATTGAGGGACAAAATGATGATTAATTATATTAATTTACTTTTGCTTCCTCCCGTTACAAAAGGCCTTATTGCTATGATATTTGCAGGCCTTTGCTTCCCTAATGTAGGTGTAATGGTCTTAAGACTTGATCTTGTTCCACTAAGATATATGTTAATGCATGGAGTAATTCTTGGAGGTGCTTTAGCCTTAGCTTCTAAACTTCCAAACTTGCCCTGTGTAATAGTAATAAACTTAATCCTTTCTTTTGTGATGGTAAAAATATCAGGAAACAAGAAAAAGAGTCTTGGAATAAGTTCTGCGGCACTTATGGTTTTTAGCATGGGACTTGCTTCCTTACTGGTAGGCCTTTTTAATGTTCCTGCAAAAGACACCCTTCAAATTCTATGGGGAAGTCCCTTTGCCTTAAGTTGGGCAGATGTAATTTCTATTGCTTTGGTAACAATAATTGTCTTTGGTTATACTATAACAAACTTTAATAACATCAGTGCTGTTTTCTTTGATCAAGACATAGCCTCTTCGTTAGGAATAAACGTTAATTTTCACTATTATGCAATGGTACTTTTAATTGCTCTAATAATTGGTTTTGCAATGAAAATCATTGGAGCTTTATTAATTGATGCATTACTTATTCTTCCTGTATTGATAGCCACAAAAAGAGCAACAAGTTTAAAGAAGGTTTTTATTTTAAGTACGGTCTTTGGCTTTATACTTTCAGTTGGTGGTTATCTTATTGCAGTTGCCTTGAACCTACCAGTAAGTGGTACAATCAGTATTCTTGCTGTTATAATATTTATTTTAACTAAAAAGAAGGAACAATAATGAAAAAAATAGTAATTACTATATTTGTACTTTTTGTGCTTTGTTTTACTATTTTTGCTCAAGCAGAAATAGAAACAAAAGGAAACCAGATTAATGTTGTAGCTTCCACTACTTGGGTTGCTTCATATGCTCAAATTGCAGGTTTAAAAAACGTAGAATGCGTTGCTCCTGGAACCATGATTCATCCACCTGAATATGAAATTAAAGTTTCCGATATTCAAAAAATAATGAAAGCGGATTATTTCATCTATGCTGGTTATGAAGCAATGATGAAAACAATAAGCGAAAATGTTTCTCCTGAAAGTACTGTTCAAATTCAAATAGATACATTTAATAGCTATGAAAACATTGCCTCTCAAGCCAGAAAAATTGCTAAAATAGCAAACACAGAAACCCAGTGTGAAGAAAACCTAAGGAAACTTAAGACTTTATTGGATGAATCAAAAGAAAAATTAGAATCTCAAGGAATTAACGAAGTACCTTGTTATTGTCATTTCCATCAACAATATCTTGCTAAGGATTTAGGTTTAAATGTCTTGGATATTTTTGGACCGTCTCCTCTTGATTCCAGTCAAATTCAACTGGTTTCCAAAAATAAATATCCACTTATAATTGATAATGTTCATAATCCAATTGCCAATGTTTTATTGGATGTTTCAAAGGATTCTAAAATAGTAGTTTGGAGAAATTTTCCTGTCGAAGTGGAAGATAATTCTTTATTCAACCTAATTAAGAATAATATCGACACTTTACTTTAATTATAAAAAAACTTATCCTCTAACTATGGAAAGAAAGGGTTATCAAACAAAATTTAAAACTTTAATTCTCGATTGCTTTAAAGATAATGGTAATAAAACAATGACAGCCATTGAGATTAAAGATTATCTCAATTTACAGGGAACTCTAATAAATCTTGCAACTGTATATAGAAATTTAAAAAAACTAGTTGATGAAAAAAAACTTTTAAAACTTAACATAAATGATAGTTCAACTTATTGTTATCAAATTGTCAAAGATTCTTGCAACAGTGCTGAACACCTTCACCTTCGTTGTAATCAATGCGGAAAGATAATCCATTTGGATTGTGATTTTATGGAAAAATTTAGAAATCATGTTTTAGAAGAACATAATTTTACCATCAAATGTAAAGATTCCGTAATATATGGAATTTGTTT
>JBAYZQ010000173.1:0-4874 GCA_041672385.1 Sphaerochaetaceae bacterium
GCTGGTTCAGAAGAAGTGAAGACGCCTAGGCCTTCAGCTGGTAATAGAAAGGAACCTGGAAATACAAATTAAGGGCAGGTGAAAATGAATAAAGTAATAATTAGCCTTAACGATGTAAAAAGATACTATCTTGTTGGTGAATATGTCGTAAAAGCTCTTGATGGAGTAACCGTTGACATCAATGAAGGAGACTTTTTAGCAATAATGGGCCCTTCAGGAAGTGGAAAATCTACGATGATGAATCTAATAGGTTGTTTAGATACTCCGACAAGTGGAATTATCGAAATTAACGGCGATAAAACCAGCGGAATGAAAGAAAAACAATTAGCTCATCTAAGAAGTAAGAATATTGGATTTGTTTTTCAACAATTTAATCTTCTTGGTAAGATTAGTGCCCTTGAAAATGTAATGACGCCTTTGTTATATGCAAGGGTAAGTCCTTCTGAAAGAAAAGAAAGAGCCATTGAAGCATTAGAAAGGGTTGGACTTGCCGATAGAATGAAACACAAGCCAACTGAATTATCAGGAGGACAAAAACAAAGAGTTGCAATAGCTCGTTCTCTGGTCAATAATCCTTCTATTATTTTGGCAGATGAACCAACCGGGGCTCTGGATTCGAAAACAGGGTTTCAAATTATGGAGCTCTTTGAGCAATTAAATTTAGAAGGTCGAACAATTGTAGTTGTTACTCATGACAAGGAGATTGGAAATTCTTGTCATAGACAAATTAGAATTCGTGACGGAAAAGTGGAGGGATAGCAATGTTTTTTGAAAATATAAAACTGGCATTCTCTGCCATGGTTCATAATAAAATGAGAACTCTTCTTTCTTTGTTAGGTATAGTAATAGGAGTAGGTGCTGTTGTAGCTATATTAAATCTTGGAGAAAGTGCTAAAGAAAGTATTAATGACTCAATTTCTTCGGGTGGTTTGGAACTAGTTACTTTGTATCCAACTCCACAAGATGAACAAAATCAAATCTTTGATTTGGATTTGGCTCTTGAATTAAAAAAGAATATTTCAGGAATTGATTCAATAATGCCGGTAGTATCAAGCTATACTAACGTCAGGAAAGAAAAAATAACCTCATCAACTAATCTTTCAGGAGTTGAATCTAATTATGCAGCAAATCTTGATTATGAAGTTGTTTCTGGAAGTTTTTTCTCTAGTGAAGAGAATATTTTAAGGAATCAAGTTGTAGTACTTGGAAGTAGTGTCGCTGATGAATTATTTCCATATGGGAATGCGATAGGTAATTATATTAGTATTTTTCGTAACCAGGCAAAAAGTTATAAAGTTGTTGGAGTTATGGAAGAAAAAGATCCTGCTTTAAATATTAGTTTTAATAATAATATTTATATTCCATTCAATACTTTTTCCCAAAAATTTTCAAAAGTGAACAAAATTGGTTCTTATGTAATTAAAGTAAAGGCTGATTCTGATGCATTAGATGTTGAAGAAAAATTAAAAACTTATTTAAATTCTAGAGTTACCGAGGATGATTATCAAATTTTCTCACCCGCTACTTTGGCTGAAATGGCAAATCAAATTACAGGGACGTTTAGTGCTTTTCTTGCTGCTATTGCAGCAATTTCACTATTAGTAGGTGGAATTGGAATTATGAATATTATGTTAGTTAGCGTTACTGAAAGGACAAAAGAAATTGGAATAAGAAAAGCTTTAGGAGCTAGTCCAAGAGTAATAATGGGGCAATTTATAACCGAGGCTCTTGCTTTGACTCTATTTGGTGGGTTAATTGGCATAATACTTGGTACCTTGATAAGCTATGGAGTAATAAATTTTGTTTCTTGGAAGTTGTATATTTCTACATCTTCGTATATTCTAGCAGTAGGTTTTTCTACTTTGATTGGAGTTTTCTTTGGTTGGTATCCGGCTTATAAAGCCTCTAGATTAGATCCAATAGATGCATTAAACTACGAGTAGGGTTACCTAGGAGAAAGTTTTGAAAAGTGAGATGAGAGTTGGAAAAAAAGAAAAGAAGGAACAGTATTTACTTGTTTTCTATTTTTCTCTTGCTTTTTTTGTTCTTTTAGCCATGATAATTTGGGTTGCCTCCTCTATGCTTCAAAGTGAAACTCTCAAAATGAAAAGTGAAGCAGAAAGATCGTTTAATTCAGTTTACATGACTCTTTTGGAAAACCCTTCTAAGACTTCTGTCACTATGCAGGAAGAGAAAGTTTATGACTTTGGAATTTACACCAGTACTGGAAAACTTGTACAGTCGGTTGGAAATGCCCCATCAATATTGCCTGCAAGTCAATTTAAACAAGTTGGTGAATATGGTGGAGATAGCGCTGATGGAATGTATAGCTATGAAAAGGAAACTCAAACTCTTCATTACCTGAGGCTTACGAGAATGAATTTTCATTTAAATCCAGGTGAGTTCTTTTCTGATTCTAAAGGTAAAATGGAAGTTCCTCTCGATTTTCCTGAAGTTCTTTATGTCAGTTTTGATGGTTCGGATTTTCAGCGAAGTCTTACAAGAATTAGATTTCTTGCTATGTTTTTCATCGTTTTTGTTTTCTTTTTCTTTTTAGCAATTGCAAGAATATATTTGAAGAACCAAGAATACCAAGAATTAATTTTAAAACAAAAAAGTCTTGTTAATCTTGGAGCTGCAGCTAGAACTTTGACACATGAAATTAAAAATCCGCTTAGTGCTTTAACAATTCAAATAGCTTTGATGAAAAAAACTTGTACTTCTGATTATTTTGATGATTTAAAGGTAATGGAGAATGAAGTACAGCGTTTGATTTTACTAACCAACAAAGTAAGTGATTTTTTGAAAAACCCACTTGGTGATCCTCAGAAAATAGAAATTAGAAGCTTTTTGGAAAACATTTGCTCTATTTTCCCTTATGAAATAAAATTTACTCCTACAAGTTTAGATAAAGCTTACATTAGCTTTGATATTAACAGAGCTAGAAGTGTTTTTGAAAATTTGATAAAGAATGCTACTGAAAGTTGCTATGAAAGAGATCCACAGGTAACCATCCACTTAGAGAAGGTTAAAAAAATAATAAAAATAAAAATAATGGATAGAGGTGATGGACTTAAGAAGAATGTTGATAAGGAACTATATTTTGATCCGTTCTTTACAACCAAGATTCAAGGTTCTGGAATTGGGCTCGCAATTTCAAAACAATTTATAAGTGCTCGGGGTGGGTCTATAAAGCTTTATTCTCGAGAGGGAGGAGGTACAGTTGTTCAAGTACTTCTATCCTCGGTTAAGGGATAAAAAAAAGGGAAGGTAAGAATTAATGAAAGTACTAATAGTTGATGATGAACCTAATATTAGGAATCTTTTAAGTAAATATTTTGCTATTGAAAATATAGAATCAGAAGTAGCAGATAATGGGTTATCAGCTCAAAGAAAGATTTTAGAAGATACCTATGATGCTTGTATCCTTGATTTAAGGATGCCAGGAATGGATGGTATTAGTTTAATAAAGTGGATAAGAAATGAAGGGTTTAGGATGGTTATCATTATGGTTTCTGCCCATGGGGAAATTAGTGATGCAGTTGAAGCTTTAAAGGATGGTGCTCAAGATTATATAGTGAAACCTTTTGATCCGGACGAGCTCATTCTAAAAATAAAGAATCTTGTTCAAATTAATCATCAAAAGAATATTATTGAGATAGAAAATAGAAAAAGAAAAGATGACAACTTGCTTATTGGCGAAACTCCAAAAATGGTTGAAATCAAAGATATTATTTCAAAAGTATCTTCAAGTAAAGTTAATGTTTTGATTACAGGTGAAAGTGGAACTGGAAAGGAAGTTGTTGCAAAAGACATTCATAAAAGTTCTCCTGTCTCTAATGGTCCTTTTGTTGCAATTAATATTGGAGGAATTCAAGAAAATCTCCTTGAAAGTGAGCTTTTTGGTTATGAAAAAGGAGCTTTTACAGGGGCCGTATCCAGAAAAATTGGAATGTTTGAATTGGCTAGTGGAGGGACTTTATTTTTAGATGAAATCGGAGATATGCCTTTTTCTCTTCAAGTTAAAATGCTTAGGGTTCTTCAAGAACGAAAAATTACTAGACTTGGAGGAACAAACCTAATTCCCATTGATGTAAGAATAATAAGTGCAACTAATAAAGACCTTGAAAAAGCTGTTGAGGATGGCCGATTTAGAGAAGACCTTTTCTACCGCCTTAATGTAGTTAGAATTAAGATACCACCTTTGCGTGAGAGAAGAGAAGATATTGTTCTTTTAGCACAAAATATTCTCAATAGACTTAATCAAGAAATGGGACGTCATATTACAGGCTTTACCGTAGAGGCGTTAGAACTGATCAAGAACTATAGTTTCTATGGAAATGTAAGAGAGTTAGAGAATGTGCTTGAAAGAGCCATCATCTTCGCTGATTCTCCTGTAATTACTCCAGATTGTCTTGAACTGAGAACTTCAAAAAAGCCTAAAAATTATAAGGAAATAGAAAATTCTTCGAATTCAGTTGGTAAGACTTTGGATGAAATTGAAAAAGAGTCTATTATTAAAGCTCTTCATCGGTGGGAAGGAAATCGAACTCGGGCTAGTGAAGAACTGGGAATAGCACGTAGGACGCTGATAAATAAAATTGCAGAATACAATTTAGATTTATAAATTGAGGAGAAAAATAATGAAAAAATTGCCAAATTGGGATTTAGAAGGGATTTATCCTTCTGTACTTTCGAAAGAATTTTCTGATGCCCTAAAAGACGTTGAAAAAACTAGTAAAAATATTGTTTCAGAATTAAATGGATTTAAAGTAACTGAAAATGAAGCTTTTAAAGTTTTTCTTAGAGGAATAATAAAGGAAATCAACAAAGTAATTGATGAATTCCAAACCCTTTCTTGTTATTGTTACTGC
>JBAYZQ010000174.1:0-4871 GCA_041672385.1 Sphaerochaetaceae bacterium
AAAGAAAGCTAACCGGCCTTTGGCTTGACTAGGGCAATAAAAGTTTGGACAAAAATTATGAGCACCTTTTTTTATCAAGAGGGTATTACAAACCGGACAATTTTCGGGAATCTTCCAAGTAGTATTACCTTGTTCGTTTTTTTCAGTTACAACTTCCACAGCGGGAATAACATCACCTCTTTTACTTATTGCCACAGTATCACCAACAGCAATTTCAAGAGCATCAATATAAGATTGGTTATGCAAAGTAATATTTGAGATTTCGCTTCCACCTAATGCCACAGTTTCAACTCTCGCTACTGGGGTAACTCTCCCTGTTCTTCCAACTTGCACGTCAATTGCTTTTATGGTCGTTTCCGCTTGTGGAGCTTCAAATTTATAAGCTATGGCCCAGCGGGGATGATGTGAAGTATAACCAAATTCTTCTCGAATTTTAATTTCATTTATTTTGCTTACTAGTCCATCAATTTCATAGTCTAAACTTTTCCGTTGAGAGGTTTTATTTTTAATATACGCAGAAATATCCTCAAAAGATCCACTTACCCCTTGAAGCTTAGCATCCTTTAATTTTATCTTTGCGGTCTCTGCGTCATTACAAAAGAATCCAATATTAGGATCAATACTAAAACCTAAATGTTTAAGATAGGACATTATTTGAATATGGTCTTCAAAAACCACCGCATCAGTAAAGCCTTCATAAACAAAAATCTTCAAAGGAACTTTTGCAGTTTCACTACTTTTAAGCCTTCTAACCGTACCAGCTGCAAGATTTCTTGGATTTGCATAGGGTTCATCAAGCTTTGCATTAATAGCTTCAAAACCAGCTTTAGGTAAAAAAATTTCTCCACGAACTACAATATCAATATCCTCGTTAAGCTTCAAAGGAACAGAAGAAACTGTCCTTATATTATTTGTAACTTCATTACCAACGATACCATTTCCCCGGGTAACTGCACGAATAAGGTTTCCTTTTTCATAGTATAAAACCATTGAAATCCCATCTATTTTTTCTTCAATTACAAAAGAAAGTTCTCTATTCCCTTTTTTTTCACTTTTTTCAATCCAATTAAGTACGGCTTCATCGGAGTAGGCCTTATCTAAACTTAACACTGGAATAGTATGACGAAATTCCGGGAAATCTCCCGAAAGATCACTTCCAACTCTCATGGTGGGAGAATTATTATCTTTCAATTCAGGATATTCTTTTTCAAGTTGGACCAATCTATCAAAAAGTCTATCATATTCCAAATCACTAACTAAAGATTGAGAATCAACATAATAGGCCTTTTGGTAATAATTAAGTTTTTCTGTTAAACTTTTTATTTCTGAAACTACTTTTTCCATAATTCAAATTTACACTTTCTAGAGGTTATTTTCCAGTATGAAATTTAATAATATAGCATTTTTCTTGAAAGCCCTTTATTTAAGTGATATTGTACTCTTATGGCTAAAGAACGAAAAAAAACAAATAACCTATATGGGTTGATACTTAGATCTTCAATTTCAAAAGGCTCTTTAATTTCCGTTAAGCTTCCTGAAATGAGTCCGGCTTTTACTATTATTGGAGCTGAAGATTTAATACATTCAAATCGTATCCGTTTTATAGATAATTATATTCCTTTGCTTGTTAAAGATGAAATATCCTACAAAGGACAACCCATCTTGGTCCTTTTCGGACCTGATTATGAAAGCGTTAATTATTATTTAAAAAAAATTCAATTAAAATATTCTGAAGACGTAAAAACTGTAGACAAACCAAATTTAGCACCTATTGAAGTCTCCTGGGGAGATACAAATAGTAGTTTTGAAGATAAAAACCTTGTTCAAATTAAAACTGAAAGTTTTTCTCAAGCAGCTCAGACTGAAGATTATTCAAACTTAAGAGTTTCGGCTTGGATGGAAGGTGATACTGTTTTCATAAGAACTCCATGCCAATGGTTATTTCATATTAAAGATTCTGTTGCTGAAACTTTGGCAATTCCAAAAAAGAATATCATAGTAAAGAATACTAAATATTATGCACCAAATGACGAATTATTAACAACTCCTTCATTTTTTGCAAATATGGTTGCTCTTGCTGCAAAAAAAACAGGAAAAGAAGTAGAAATTCGTTCCATTTATCCAGTTTATAAACCAGAAATTAAAATTAGAAGAACTACAACTGTTTCAAAAGATGCAAAACCAATTTCAGAAAGAATTTCAGTAACTATAGACCAAGGAGCTTTCCCTCTTTTTTCCTATGAGTTAAGTTATCAAATTCTGGCTGGATTAATACCAGAATATCCTCTTGAAAGTTTAAAAATTTCAATTTCTACCCAATCCAGTTCAAATCCTCCTTCAAATTTTTTTGGTGGTCTCGGATTTTCAACAGCCTTAGCAAGTAGAGAAACTCACTCCTCAAATATTGCAAAACATTTTCTTTTAAGTCCTGCAAAATTCAAAATGGAGAATCTTCTTCCTAGCGAAAATTATAATAAATTTATAAAAACTTTAGAAACAGAAAGACTTACTAAAATGATTACTAAGATTTGTGATAATTCTTCTTATGAAAGAAAAGAAGTAGTAAATACAATTCAACAGGCTAATAAAACAAGATTAAAATCTCTACTTAGCTATTCTAGGGGAATCGGATTTGCAAGTGGACCAGGAGTTTCTGGGTTTACCAATCGATTTCAATACAGAAGTCTTTATGGAATTGAATTGATTCTTAAAAGTAAAAATAAATTAATTATAAATTCAAACTGTCAGGAAGAAAATTCTGTTACTAAAATTTGGAAAACAATAATTAGTAACAGATTTAGTCTTGATGAAGAAAATATTTCTTTCCTTTCTTTAGAAGATCCTGATTTGATGGACACAGGACCACAGGTTCTTTCTAGGGATATAGGACCACTTGCAATTCTAATAATTGAAGCCTGCAAAGATATCATTAAAAGACAAAAAACGGAGGACTTTCCAATTTCAAGCCGTCAATTCCTTAATCCGGATGAAAAGGCTCCTCTTTTTTTTAGTAACGTTTGGTGTGCTGTAATAATTGAACTTGAAATTCATCCTGTTTATCTTGTTCCTTTAGTAAAAAGCTGTTGGGCTAGCTTTGATTTTGATAAAGTTTTTGATAAATCTCTTCTATCTTCAAGTATTAGACGAATTATTGAGTCGACCTTAATGGATCTTGGCTCCAGTAAAAATAGTGATTTAAAAATCGAATTAGAAATTACCGACAAAGGAAAAACTACTCCCTCAAGCGCAAGTTCTGTGATAAAAGCTTTGGTTACCTCTGCATTTAATTCTGCACTTAATCAAGCCCTTGGAAGTAACATAAGTACCCTTCCGATAACCAGCCAAGATATCTTAAGAATTGTAAAAGGAATTAAAAATGATAATTAATTTTAAAGTTGATGGAAAATATTATAATTTAAACGTTAATTCGGACAAAGCCTTAAACAGAATTCTTATGGATGATCTTGGAAACACAAGTTTGAATTCACAATGCAAAAATGCAGGCTGTGGAAACTGTATTGTGCTTTTAAATTCTCAAGCAGTTCTTTCTTGTCTTGTTCCAGCTTTTAAGTTAAACGATACGGTTATCCAGACTTTTGAACATTATCAAAAGACTAGACTTTATCGAGATATCCAAAAGGCTTACAGCGAAGTTGAAAGAACCCCTTGTCCTCGTTGTTTTGCTTCTAAAACTTTAATCATCGAATCTATTCTTCAGTCACTTTTGAAGAATGATGCACAAAAATATAAAAACATTGAAGAAAAAGACAAAGAATTCATAAACAAAGAACTTTCTTTGAATTCTTGTCACTGCATTGAAACCCAAGAGTTAATTAGAATTGTTGAAAAAGCTCTTGATTACAGAGGAAGAAGACGTGTACGAAAATCTTAGATCTGCAACGGTATATACTCCAAAGAACTTCTCAGAACTTTCAAATATGAAAATGCTTGCCCCAAAAGCTATCTTTTGGGGAGGTGGAACTTATTTGATGACAAGGGAAACAAACGAAAATTTAGACAATCCAAGAGAAATTATTTCCTTAGATAAAATTCCAGAACTTAAAGAAATATTTAGAACTGATAACTCGATTGAAGTTGGTTCAATGGTAAATCTTGAAGATTTTGCCACAGCTTGTCGGCCAATTTTTAAAGATGAAGTAATTCAAGCAATACGTTCAATAGGAACTCAAATAATTAGGAAACAAGCAACAATAGGTGGAGCCCTTTGTACAAGAAAAATAAAAACAAGTCTTCCCGCTATTTTGTACTGCATGGAAGCACAAGTTGAAATAAAGAGCTTAAAAAGAAAAAAAACCTTTTCAAGATGGATTTCAATTTCTTCTTTGTACGATACTAATGGAAAACTAACCCTAAGTGATGACTCCATATTAGTTAAAATTAAAATTTATCCCCAAAAAGATAAATATTATTTTTTCAGAACTACTGGATCACCAATGCTTGATTCCGAAACGACAACTATTTTTGGTATAAGTAATTTAATAAACCAAAACAATCTTTTATCAACTAGGATTATTTTTTTATATCCTCAAATTGGTCTTCACATTCCTGAAGAAACAACTACCCAATTGGCAAATCAATTTATTCCTATTAATCCTCAAAGGATTCAAAAACTAGCTCAAAATTTGGGGTCTAATATAAAAAAGCATTTCCCAAACCTTTCAGAGTTACAACTTGAACAATCTACAAGAATTTTTGAATCCTATCTTTATTATTTAAACAGAAGTTTCCTAGAACTTATCCAAATAAACAAAAGAAAATAGTGGCTATTTCATAAGAGAAGGAATGGCTAAAGTTAGTTGTGGAATAAAGGTTATCATAAGAAGAACTGTAATCATTGCAAAGTAAAAGGG
>JBAYZQ010000175.1:0-4854 GCA_041672385.1 Sphaerochaetaceae bacterium
TATCCTATGAGTAATAAGGGAAAGAGAACTTACCAGCCAAGTAAAACAAAAAGAAATAGAAAATTTGGTTTTAGGGCTAGAATGTCTACAAAAGGTGGTCGTTTAGTATTAGCTAGAAGAAGAGCAAAGGGCAGGAAGAGCCTTACAGTGGCAAATGAGAAAAAACCTTACTAAAAACGAAATAGTTAAAAAAAAAAAGAAATAACAGAAATTTTTAAATCTGGCCAGAAATATGGAGGTTCAGGTTTAAAAATCCTTGTTGTATCTAATAGTTTGGAAAATTCTAGGATAATTGTAATTCCCGTAAGAAATTTTGGAACTGCTATTTTAAGAAATTTAAATAGAAGACAATATAAAGAAATTTTCAGACTTAACAAAAATAGTATAAAAAAGGGTTTTGACATTGCAGTAATCGTATATAAAGGAAAGGTATTTACTTATGAGGAAAAAGAAAAAGAATTTTTAAAAATCCTCGATAGAGCCAATTTATTGGTTCAATAAGTTATGTCTCTTTCCTTATTTTTTTAGGAGAAGACATGAAGGAACAAACCAGAACAATACTTGCTATAGTTTTTTGTGTAATTATAATAACAGTAAGTTTTATGTATCAGGCTATTAAACAGGCTTCAGATGAACAAGCAGTTACAGCTATTGAGCAAAACGTTTCAACAGAAACAGAAACAGTTGATACACCTGTTGCTCAAGAACCTGATCAGAATTTAAACAGTGACGAACCCTCCTCTAGTCAATTAGATTTTAATGATTTGAAAGCTAGTGATGAGGGCGAAATAAGCAAAAATACCTTTCAGTATAAAACTTCTTTTTTTACTGTAGATTTTGATCCTGCTGGCGCTTCAATAAATAACCTTGCTTTGAATAACTATCAAGACAATGGAGAGAATCTTGATATTATTTTCAAAACAGAAGAATCAAATAATGCGTTCCTTCTTTATTTTGGAGATGATCTTACTACTCCAATAAAAACTTTGTTTGATCACAAAATTGAAAATAATAAAGTAATTTTCTTCCAAGATTTTTCAGATTCAACTGGAAATGATTATACTATTTATAAAACTTTTGAATTTAGAGATTCGGATTATATGTTTAAAGTTTCTGTTGATATTGAAGCTAAGAATCCTCTTTCAAACGATTATATTTATACTTTGGCAGTTGAACCTCAGGTTGGTCCTAAATTTACACAAATGAAAAATGATAACTATGATTATCGTAAAATTTACATCAATACTTTAACTGATAAAAACAAGACAAAAAAAGTACAAGTTAAATATGCTAATGGGGAATTTGAAACAACCAAAACGCAATATAATTGGATTGCTCTTTCTGGTAAATATTTTACTATTTTGGCAATGCCAGACAGCGAGGATTATAAATTTTCTTCAACTGAAAGAAAGAATACTTCAATACCAGTAGAAAATAATATGTATTTTTCAAAAACTGGTGAAGATGCAACTTCTATGAGTAATTCAATTATGTTCTATTGTGGACCACAATTAAAGCAATATTTGGGTAATTATTATTCTGCTAATGATAATGAATGGGGACTTAAAGGTCTTACTTTAGAAGACGTAATGACTAGTTCCTCAATGTTTGCTTGGTTGGAAAATGTTTTAAAATGGAGTTTAAGTATTCTTTATAAAATAATTCCTAACTATGGTGTGGCTATAATTTTACTTACTATTCTTATTAAATTGATTTTTTATCCTCTTACAAAAAAGAGTACTGAATCAACAGCAAAGATGTCAGCAATTAATCCACAACTTAAAGAACTTCAAACTAAATACAAAGATAATCCTCAAAAGTTAAATCAGGCTACTTCAGAACTTTATAAAGAAGCACATATAAATCCTCTGTCAGGCTGTTTACCAATGTTAATCCAGTTCCCAATTTTCATTGCCCTGTATGGGTTGCTTAATAACCATTTTGAGCTTAGGGGTTCAATGTTTATTCCTGGTTGGATTATGGATTTGAGTTCTCCAGAAACAATAATAAGGCTTACAACTAGCTTACCTTTATTAGGGAATGAAATTCACTTACTCCCATTTATTTATACTTTTAGTATGATCTTTTCAATGAAAATTAGTGGATCTTCTCAGTCGAGTGGTGCTAATGGCCAAGCTGGTATGATGAAAATGATGACTTATGGTATGCCAATTGTTTTCTTCTTTGTACTTTACTCCGCTCCTTCTGGATTATTACTTTATTGGACAGTTCAGAATTTCATTACAATGATTCAACAGCAATATACTAATAATAAAAAGAAATTTAAAAATGTTGAATTTACTGAAGAGGATGAGAGCAAAGTACCGGACGTTATTAAGAAATATCGTGAAAAACAAAAAAGACTCAAAATCCAGCAAAATAAAAATAATAAAGATAAATAAGGGGTTAATATATGATAAAAGAATTTGAGGGAAAGACTGAGCATGAAGCAATTAATAAAGCAATAGAAGAACTTGATATTGATCGTTCTGGTTTTGATGTGGAAATAATTGATTCTGGCAAAAAAGGTCTTTTCAGAAAAAATCCCGTGAAAATAAGAGTTCACGTTAATGAAACTGGAAAAGTTGAAGAAAAGGCATATTTTAAAGAAGCTTTTGAAGAAGAATTTAGCCAGTTTAATGAAAAGTTTGAAGAAAATGATGTTCTAGGCGATGATGTTGAAGAAAAAGTAATCCAGTTTATTACAAAATTGGTAGAAAAAATGGGTTACGAAGTAGTAGTTTCCGTTTTAAGTTTAAAAGGAAACAAGTTAACAGTTGGACTTGAAAGTGAAAATTCAAGTATTCTTATTGGAAGAAAAGGAAAGAACCTGGATGCAATTCAGATTCTTTCAAATATATTTGCTAGCAATTTTAATCCAAAAGCAAAGATTATTATTGATTGTGAAAACTATAGGGTTCGCCATGAAGAAAGAATAATTCGTGAAGCTTATAGAACTGCACAACAAGTTGGAAAGACTGGAAGATCTCAACTTCTTGAACCAATGAATCCCTTTGAAAGAAGACTCGTTCACACTGCTCTTAATGACGTAACTGGAATTGAAACCAAAAGTGAAGGAGAAGGGCTTTATAAACAAGTTCGAATTCTTAGTGTTAAAAAAAATTAAAAACTAGAAATTAAAATTTTTATTAATATAATTTTGAATAATTTTAATTTTTTCTGAAGTAAATTGGGCACCAACTTGGGTAATTATTTCTCCTGCAAGATAGGATGCTATTTTACCTGAGGTTGGGATGTCATAGTCATGACAGAGACCATATAAAAAGCCTGCTGCATAAATATCACCGGCTCCGGTAGTATCAGTTGCTTTATTTGGACCTGTAACATCTATTGAGTATATCTTGCGTTCGTGAGATATATAAGAACCTCTTTTACCATTTTTTATAATAGCGGTTCTACAAAGTTTTCCCATGCTTTTACAACATTCATAAGCATCATAATTATCAAAAAGTATTCTAGCTTCTTCGTTATTTGCAAAAACAATATCACAATCGTTTTTAATAAGATTAATAAAGGTCTCTCTGTATCGGCCAACTGCAAACGGGTCTGCTATATCAAAAGAAACTTTTGTTTCTGATTGATGAGCAACCGAAAGAGCTCTTTTTATTGCACTCATCTGATTATTTGTATCCCACATATACCCAGTAAAGTGTAAAAAGTCGGAAGAAGTAATAGATTCGGTGACAAGATCCTCTACACTAAAAGAACGATTAGCTCCCAAATAGGTGTTCATAGTTCTTTCTTTATCTGGAGTAATGAGAATTATTGAAGAGCCTGAGGTTTCATCACAAACTACAAGTTCATCTTTTATAAATTTTTTATGAATGTTTTCTTTATAAATTTGTCCTTCTTTGTCGTTTCCAACTTTTCCAGCTAAAATTGTAGGAATTTTTAGTGAAGCCAAACATATTATTGTATTCGGACAAGATCCTCCACAGGAATAAGATAGCTTTTTGTCTTTAATAAAGGACAAAAGTTCCTGGTGTCGTTCCAATGAAATAAGTTGCATTGTTCCTTTATGAATATTGAGATTTTTTAATTCTTTTTCACTTACCGAAACAATTATATCAATAAGCGGGTTTCCAATTCCGTAAACACTTTTTAGCCTTTCCATAAAATTATTGTATCCGTAAAATCTTTTACGTTCAATAAAAAAGCCTTTGTCTTTTTGCAATATTCTATCTTGTATAAAGGGGTTTTCAATTGTAAACTTGTTTCATGAATAGTTTTTTAATTTATGGGAAAAGTAAAATAAAAGGAAAAGTAAAAATTAGTGGTAATAAAAATGCCGCCCTTCCCTGCTTAGCTGCCTCTCTTTTGACAACTGAAAGGCTTATTTTAAAAAATATCCCAGAAATTGAAGATGTAAAAGTAATGATTTCTTTGCTTGAAGAATGCGGAAGCAAGGTAACTCGTCTTGAACCAAACACCTATGAAATTTATTCAAAAGAACAAAAAGGATGTATTGAACTTTCAAAAAAAGCAGGATTACTTAGAGCTTCAATATTACTAGCTGGTTCTTTTTCTTCTTTAAAAGTTGATTTAATTTTGCCCCCACCAGGTGGAGATGTTATAGGCTATAGAAGACTTGATCAACATTTCAAAGTACTTGAAAAGTTGGGAACTTCTTGTGGAATTGATGATAAAGGTTGTCTTTTTTTTAAAACTATAAAGAAGGAAGGCTCTTATGTTTTCCTTGAACAAGCTTCTGTCACAGCAACAGAAAATGCAATTTTAGCTGCAATTTTTGCCGAAGGTACTACTGAGCTTTATAACATAGCTTGTGAACCTCATATTCAGGATTTATGTAAAATGCTAAATGCTATGGGTTCA
>JBAYZQ010000176.1:0-4843 GCA_041672385.1 Sphaerochaetaceae bacterium
GTTTCAAAAGATGGAATGCTTTCAGGTCCATCCTTTGAACTTTATGAAGATTTGATAAAGCTGAAAAAGAAATTTCCTTCCTTTTATTTGATTGCTAGCGGTGGAGTAGAATGCATTGAAGATTTAGAAAGACTAAAAAAACTTAAAGTTGATGGATGTATTGTTGGTAAGGCAATATATGAAAATCGAATTAGCTTAAGTGCTCTTAAGGAGATGTTATGTTAACAAAGAGGATCATCCCTTGTTTAGATATTAAAAATGGAAGAACTGTGAAAGGGGTTAATTTTGTGAATTTGCAAGATGCTGGAGATCCAGTGGAATTAGCAGCTTTTTACAGTGAAAATGGAGCTGATGAACTGACTTTCTTAGATATTTCTGCCACCATTGAAAATCGTTCAATATTTACAGAATTGCTGAAACAAATAAGTGAAAGAATTAGTATTCCTTTTACAGTCGGTGGAGGCATTAGAACAGTCTCAGACGTTGCTAGATTACTTTCGTGTGGAGCTGATAAAATCTCCATTAACAGTGAAGCAGTAAAAACGCCAACACTTATTACAGCAGTGGCAAAAGAATTTGGAAGTCAATGTGTGGTTTGTGCTATTGATAGCAAAGATGGCAAAGTTTTTGTGAGTGGAGGAAGAGTGGACACAGGCATTGATGTGTTTTCTTGGGCTAAAAGAGTTGTGGATTTAGGAGCTGGAGAAATACTATTAACGGGAATAGCTTCCGATGGAACCAAAGCCGGCTTTGATAAGGATTTGACTCAGAAAATTTGTGAAAGTGTAAGTGTTCCAGTAATTGCATCAGGTGGGGCTGGAACAAAAGAACATTTTTTAGATCTTTTTAAAAATACTTGGGCAACTGGTGCTTTAGCAGCCTCTGTTTTTCATTACAAGCAATTATCAATTTATGAAATAAAAAACTATCTAAAAGAAAATGGAATACCAGTAAGATTATAAAGAAGGGAAAAAATGGAAATTAATTTTAAGAAAGGAAATGGATTGG
Organism: Sphaerochaetaceae bacterium; assembly: GCA_041672385.1. GTDB lineage: Bacteria > Spirochaetota > Spirochaetia > Sphaerochaetales > Sphaerochaetaceae > JBAYZQ01. The sequence goes on from JBAYZQ010000176.1 coordinate 1,009, forward strand.
TTCCTGCTATAGTACAGGATTCAAAAACAGAAAAGGTTTTGATGTTAGGTTATATGAATGAAGAATCATTAAAAATTACAGAAGAAAAACAATTGGTGACTTTTTGGTCTAGGAGTAGAAATTGCCTTTGGACCAAAGGAGAGACCAGTGGAAATTATCTAAAATTAGAAGAAATTTTAGTTGATTGTGATAATGATACTCTTTTAATAAAGGCAAATCCAACAGGACCTGTTTGTCATACAGGAAAAGATACCTGTTTTAACGAGGTAAACAAGAAAAATTATGAAGATAAAAATGCAGGAGAATTCCTTGAATATCTCGAAGCTTTTATTAAAAACAGAAAAGATAACCCTGAAGAAGGTTCCTATACAAACTACTTACTAGATAAAGGGATTAACCGATGTGCCCAAAAGGTGGGAGAAGAAGCTGTTGAGTTAATAATTGAAGCTAAAGATAATAATGAAGAACTTTTTCTTGGAGAAAGTGCTGATTTGATATATCATTTTTTGGTTCTTCTTATTAAAAAAGGGAATACCCTAGAACAAGTTACCGACGTCCTTAAGAAAAGGCATAAACCTTGAGTTGAATTTTGTTTATTTTTACCTAAAAAAATCATATATTAAATTTATGTATTGCTCAATTTGTATTAAATATTGTATAACAATAGAATAAATATGCAAAGGAGCAAATATATGCATAATTCAATTGAACATGTACTGGAAACAATAAAATTAAGAGACCCTGATCAGATGGAATTTCAACAAGCAGTAACAGCCTTTTTGACAAGTATAGATAAAGTAATTGACTACTTTCCTCAGGTTATTTCTAATAAAACACTTTCTTTCATGGTAGAGCCAGAAAGAGTGGTTGAATTCAGGGTTCCCTGGATTGATGATGATGGTTGTGTTCAAATAAATAGAGGATATAGAGTTCAAATGAACAGTGCTTTAGGCCCTTATAAGGGAGGTTTAAGATTCCATCCCTCAATTAATTTATCAATTATGAAATTTCTTGGCTTTGAACAAACCTTTAAAAATAGCCTTACCGGGCTTTCTATGGGGGGAGCAAAAGGTGGAAGTGATTTTAATCCCAAGGGTAAAAGTGATAATGAAGTAATGCGATTTTGTCAAAGTTTTATGAGTGAGTTATACCGCCATATAGGTTCAAATACCGATGTTCCAGCCGGTGATATTGGAGTTGGAGGAAGAGAAATTGGTTATATGTTTGGTCAATATAAAAGACTTAAAAATGAGTTCTCTGGAGTTTTGACAGGGAAAGGCATAGGTTGGGGAGGGTCTTTAATAAGATCGGAAGCAACTGGTTATGGACTTGTTTACATTACTTCAAATGTCCTTGAGGGTGAAAAAATTAGCATAAAAGAAAAAAAATGTCTTATAAGTGGTAGTGGTAATGTTGCGCAATTTACTTGTGAGAAGTTAATTTCTCTTGGAGCTAAAGTTCTTACTCTAAGTGATTCTTCTGGTATGGTTTATATAAAAGAAGGAATTACTAAAGAAATGCTATCTTTTGTAAAGGTTTTAAAAAATGTTCGTCGTGGAAGAATTAAAGAATTGGCGGATAAATTTCCCAGAGAAGTTGAATATCAAACAAGCACTTTTGTAGCGGGTGAAGAAAATCCTCTTTGGCTCATTCCTGCTGATTTAGCTTTTCCTTGTGCAACCCAAAATGAGATTAATGAAAAAGATGCTATAAATTTAGTAAACAATAAAATTATTTTAGTAGCTGAAGGTGCTAACATGCCGACTACTTTAACAGCTCAACAAAGATTAAAAGAAAATGGAGTTTTACTAATTCCTGCAAAAGCTGCCAATGCTGGCGGGGTAGCAGTATCTGGATTAGAAATGGCTCAAAATAGTTCCAGAATTCGTTGGTCTAGTGAAAAAGTTGACAAGGAACTTCAGAAGATAATGAATAATATTTATTTAAATATTAGTAATGTCGCTGAACGGTATTCAGAAAAAAATAACTTTGTTGATGGAGCAAATATTGCTGCATTTATAAGAGTTTCAGAAGCTATGATAAGCCAAGGTTATGTCTAAAGTCTTACATGATTTTGATGTAAAGAACTTTATCAAAGCAATGTAAATAATTGTAATTCAATTTTGATTATGATACTCTACTTAGGAATAGAGGAGTTAGCTATGCAAAAACTTGAACTATTAAAAGAAAAACCTTGGCAAAAAAGAAACTGTGTTGTTTTCTTAAGTGATTTTGGTAGTGTTGATGCTGCAGTAAGTGCAATGTATGCTGTTGCCGATGGTGTAAGTCCTTCTCTACGTTTATATGATCTTACTCATGAAATTCCTCAGTTTGATATTTGGGCTGCATCCTATCGTTTGATGCAGGCCATGTCCTATTGGGCTGTTGGAACTGTCTTTGTTTGTGTAGTGGATCCTGGAGTTGGTAGTGAAAGAAAAAGTATTGTTGCTCTTACTAAATCTGGACATCTAATCGTAACTCCTGATAATGGAACTCTTACCCATATTGCCGAGAAAGTTGGAATACTTGAAGTAAGGGAAATCAGTGAGACAACCAATAGATTAAAAGGAAGTCAAAAAAGTTATACCTTTCATGGAAGGGATGTTTATGCTTACACAGGTGCTAGATTAGCCTCTGGACTTGAAGATTTTGAAAATGTTGGTCCACTTTTTAATAAGGATTTTATTAAATTAAAAATTGAAAGGCCAAGAGTTGAGGGCAAGTCAATTATTGGGGCTATTGATATTTTAGATACTCGATACGGTTCACTTTGGACTAATATTCCTGAAAGTTTCCTTGAAGAATTAAAAATTGAATATGGTCAGTACCTTAATGTTACAATAAGTATAAATAATAGAATAACTTATGGTTATAAAGTAAAATATTGTCAAAGTTTTTCCCAGGTTGATAGTGGTGAACCGGTTTTATATGTTAACAGCCTTCTTACAATTGGTTTGGCAGTTAATAAAGGCAATTTTTCAAAAAAATATAGAATTGGAACTGGTGAAGGCTGGAAAATTAGTTTAAACCTCATTTGAAAATTATCTAGGAGGATAATATGGAAAATACAAAAAAATCAATTAATGTTGTTCAGGGAGTAGTGATTGTTGCTATCGGTGCTGCTCTTTATGGGTTGGGGGGATTGATTGGAATTCCAATTTTTGCCAATACTACTATTAAACCGGCAATGGCCATCTTGGCCTTGTTTTCAGGAATTTATGGGCCTATTATTGGGTTTTTAGTAGGCTTTCTTGGTCATTTGATTACTGATTCTCTTGCAGGTTGGGGAATTTGGATTACTTGGGTAATTGGTAGTGGAATTGTTGGAATTGTCGGTGGACTTTATCCAATTATTACCAAAAATTCAATTGATAAAGGTTTAATGGATTCTAAACAGATTGGGCTTTTTATTCTTTTGGCTTTTATTGGTAATTTTTTTGGTTATATGATTAGTGCAGTTCTTGATTATTTTATTTACAGTGAACCTTTGAACAAAGTTATTACACAACAGCTTCTTGTTGCAGTGGTAAATACAGTAGTAATTGCCATTTTAGGTACTTTGCTTATGAAATTGGTCGCTTCTCGTAATGCTTCCAAGCAAAACCTTGTTGAAGAAAAAGAAGAAGATGAAGAAAAAGAAGAAGATAAAATAATAGAAGAAGATACCAAAGAATAGTAAATAAAATAAATTACTTAAATTAATGTAATATCCTGCTTCAGGGTGGGATATTACTTTGTAAAAGGATGCAATGACAGAACCGATATTGGAATTTAAAGACTTTTCTTTTACCTATAGTTCTCAAAAAAACCCAACTTTGAAAAATATTAATTTTTC
>JBAYZQ010000177.1:0-4842 GCA_041672385.1 Sphaerochaetaceae bacterium
AATTGTACCAGTTTGGTCTTTGTTGCAACCTCGTGATTATTTAAACAGTTTCTTATTAATCTTTATGATTGCAGCAGCCGTTATTGGTATTATTGTCGCTCATCCTACAATGGAATTACCTGCAATAACTACTTTTTCTGTCGGTGGAAAAGGAATGTTCCCATATTTGTTTGTAACAATTGCTTGTGGTGCCGTTTCAGGTTTCCATGCTTTAGTTAGTTCAAACACCTCAAGTAAACAGATAAAGAATGAAAAAGACATGCTTAAAGTTAGTTATGGTGCAATGCTTGTTGAAACACTTTTAGCTATTATTGCTTTGGTTTGTGTAGGATCTCTTGGCGGAATGCCAAAAGGAGCTTCAGCTCAACAGACATTTGCAATTGCAATTGCTAACTTCTTGGATATTCTTCACGTAAATCATAATCTAAGCTTAACCTTGATAAACCTTGCAATAAGTGCTTTTGCTCTAACTTCACTTGATTCTGTTGCACGTATTGCACGTCTTTCATTTCAAGAATTATTTGTAAATGAAGACCAAGATGCTTCTAAAGTTGGTCCTATTCAAAAACTTTGTCAGAATTCAGTTTTTGCTACTGTATTAACCTTGGTTCTTGGTTATGCTCTCTCTAAGGGTGGCTATTTAAACATATGGGCATTATTTGGTAGTTCAAACCAAATGTTATCAGCATTGGCATTAAGTGCAGTTGCTGTATACTTAAAGAAATCAGGTAAAACTAGTAAAAACGTTTGGATTCCAATGCTTATTATGATGGCTGTTACTTTTAGTGCTTTAACATTACTAAACATCAGTAACTTACAAACTATAGGAACTGAAAATTTTGTATTTGCAAAACAGGGATTACAGTTAATTTTTGGAATATTTATATTTATTATTGGTATTATGATTTCTTATAATTCAATTAAAACTTTGTTTTTTGATAATAAAGCCGTTAAAGCAAACTAAATCTCATTAAAAAAAACCGTCCATAAAAAATATTTGGGCGGTTTTTTATACTTAAAGATTTTTCCTTTTTCGATATTCATTCCAAACATTTTCAAACCAAAGATCTTCATCAGGGAGAGAGTTTACTTCTTTTAAATAGGATATAAATTTATTGCCATTTTTTTCTGTAATTATTTTTTTGTTATCAACTTTAGATTTTGTTTTTACTACCTCACCTTTTTCTTTTACTAAAGCTCCACCATAAGAACCTGACAAAGAAGCACCGTTAAGTATAGAACTAATAACTGCTAGAGAGGTTATTAGTTGATCATAAGTGGTAAATAGCAATTCTACTCCAACATTTTTTGGAACATAGACTTTCTCAAAATAATGCTCTATTAAAAATTCTAACTTTTCTTCCATAATTTTAAGCTTATCAACATCTCTAATAAATCCTGAATATGCGCTCATTTTTTCTTGGTATTCCTTACTAAGGGATAAAGCCGACAATTCTTTTTTCTCTTTTCCATGTATAACTATAGTCTCAAATATCTTTAACTTTTCTTTAGTTTCTAAGTCTAAAACTTCAGGACGATGTTCTTTAGTTGTATTAATTATTGCTTCAGCGGCTCTCATTGAACCAACTTGGGAAGAATTCAAAGCTGATCCACCTGGCCTGTAAGGCCCAAAGGTTCCTGCAGCTTCACCTGCTACATAAAGTTTATCAATTGAGCTTTTCCAGTTTTCATCAACTTTAATACCTCCATTATGATTTTGAACACAGACTTTTATTTCTAGCATTTCATTCTTTAAATCTATTCCATGATTTAAATACAATTCAATAGCTAAGGGATTCATCTTTTTCAAACGTTCATAAGGCGTCCCAAATAAAGCATCAGATTTTTCTAAATAACTAAAAGCTTCTTCATTTAACTCAGAAAAATCTTTAGATAAGTTACTTGGGTTCGTTCTATAATCTAAAAATACTTTTCTCTTCTTTACAATACTTTCTTCGTAAACTGCCAAGTCTATACTTGAAGAACCTTCTATCTTCCTACTGTCAAAAGGCCATTGATAACCTTTCAAAAATACTTTTGATAAATAAGATTTAATGTTATTCTCAATAAGGAACTCATGTTCTTCTCCATTTTCATCAATTGATACATACTTTGGAAGAACTTGTTGATAAGTTCCTGAAAGGTTCCAACGAAAGGCTGTTGAGGCTATTCCAAATTGCCAATAAAGAAGATTTGAGGCTTTTGCACCTTCATTAAGCAAAATACCACTCATACCTCTTTGGCTTTCTGGGTAAACAGAATCAAAATAAATTCCACTTGGTCCTCCAGTACACCAAATAACATTGTTGCATCTAAGAAAGACTAAATCATCTCCATAAAGAGCTACTAACCCCTTCAAAGAATTTTCTTTAATTATAACTTTTATAATACAATAACCATCTAAAATTGAGACATTTTTGCTTTTGACTTTTTTTTCTAAAACCTCAGTCATGAATTTTGAAGTCAAGGGCCCTGCACTAGTTGCTCTCTGTTTGGGATCGTGGTCAGTCTTATAGCCTACAAATTGGCCATATTTGTCCACAGGGAATTCTACTCCTAACAAATTTAACTTCATAAAACATTTTACAGATGAAGCAGCTTCACAAAGGGCAGAATAACCATCCATGCTTCCTCCAGAAAAAAGAGTCTCAGCCATTGAATGGATACTATCTTCATCCTTACCTGCTAATGATAATTTATAATAAGTCTGTTTATCTGAACCAGTATTTCTTGATGTTCCACGATAAACGCCCTCGGTTACCAAAGCAACCTCTTTTCGACCTAAGTCAGTAAGCCAATCAATAGCATTGTAACCTGCAACTCCAGAACCAACTACCAAGGTATCATAATAAAGTGTTCTCATAATTATAGCCTTGGGATATGAAATCCACCATCAACATCTATATAGTTTCCAGTGGTATAGGTAAATTTATCTCCACAAAGTGCGCTTACAACTCCAGCTACATCTTCAGGTTCTCCCCAACGAGGAATTGGAAATACTCCTGAAGAAAACATTTCATCGTATTTTTCTTTGACTGTGCTTGTCATATCTGTGTTTATAACACCTGGTCGCACCTCATGCACCAAGATATTTTCTTTAGCAAGTCGATCTGCAAAAAGTGTTGCTACCATGGTTTCTCCTGCTTTTGATATGCAGTATTCACCTCGACTTATTGATGAGATTGCAGTTGAACATGAAGTTACAAAGATTATCTTTCTTGTATTAGTAGTCTTTTGTTTAATCATTTCTTTTGCAACTAATTGTGTTAAAAACATTGGTGCTTTGGTATTTATTGAAATCAAACGATCAAAAGATTCTTCTTCCATTTCAAGAAGATCTTTTCTTTTATTTGGAGCAACACCTGCATTGTTTACAAGAACTTCAATACTCTTAAAAGTTTTAATTGTTTCAGACACAATTCTTTCCCGATCTTCAGTTTTGGAAACATCTGCTTGAATATAACACATTGGAACTTTTCTTTCTTCAAACCAAGAAAAAGTTTCGGGATAAGTTTCTTTTTGTCTTGTGCCTATTATAACAATATTAAAACCATCCTCTGCCAATTGCTTGGCAATTGCCAGTCCTATACCTCTTGTACTTCCAGTTATAATTGCTGTTTTTTCTTTGTTCATTTTCTTACTCTCTATTTATTTTTATTTTCTCTTTCATCAGCTTCTTTTCGATATTTTTTTGCTAAAGGTGAATATATTTCCGAATCTCTTATAACACATCCAGTTTTGCCATGGTCTCGCATTATCTGGGTACATTTACTACAAGCAATACATACTTTTTTAGAGTCCATACCTTTGTTATTAAGAATATCTCTAGGTGCATCTGGATAAGCAAAAGAACAACGGCCTAATCCAATAAGGGAAACATCTTTGTCCTTTAGATTCGCAGCTCCCACATTTGGGATAAATTGTCTTAGCCAAGAATAACCATTGCCTACTACTGGAATATCTCCAGCTGCCTTTTGAACGACACTTGAAAAATAAAATAATCTTTCAATTGATTTTAATTGATGTTCGTTCGGAGTTGGTATTCCCATTGATGAAATATCAAAAGGTCTGGTTACTTGTGGATAAATGTAATAAGGATTCCCTGCAGAATTTGATAATAAATCCACTCCTCTCTTTTTCATTTCTTTTACTAATCTTATTGGCTCTGTTTCATCAAACTTCCACATATCCTCTTTATCACAACCAAAACCATAGGGATAAGGATGTGCATCAAAAATATTAAAACGAGATGCAACTATAAAATCTTTTCCAACAGCTTCTCTAACTGCACTTATAATATCAAGTAAAAGTCGACTTCTATTTTCAAAAGTTCCACCATATTTTCCACTTCTTGTGTGACTGGCTAATAGTTCACTTAATAAATATCTATGGCAGGCTTTTATATCAACACCATCAAAACCAACTTCTTTAGCTAGAAGAGCTGATTGTACATACATAGGAATTAGAGAATCCAAGTATTCATCACTAACCACACTACTATCATCTTTCACTCCGGTTCTTTCATCTAAAATTGGGTCTCTCTGTGGTACTAAGGGACGGGCTTTATGTCCTACGGGTCTTGAATATCTTCCTGAATGTGTTAATTGAAGAACCATCAAGGGTTCAAACTCATTTGATTTAAGTCCCAAGGCTTTCGTTTCTTTAACTAAATTCTTAAATTGGTCTTTGTTTGAAGAAGTCATCATCATTTGCAGCTCATTTGCTCTTGCTTCCTCAGTAACCGCATTTGCTTCACACCAAATTAATCCAGCTCCACCATGGGCTAATCTTTTGTATCGGCGAATTACTAAATCAGAAGGGCTTCCATCTCTATTTGAGTCA
>JBAYZQ010000178.1:0-4762 GCA_041672385.1 Sphaerochaetaceae bacterium
TAATTATAGAATTAGTTTCTCAGTGGGATTAGCCTTAAGGTATTTACCTGAGGTTACAAGTACTTTTGTTCATATAATGCACGCACAAATGGCTAGAGGGGTTGATATTTCAAAGAATGTAAAACTTTCCAAAAGAATAAAAAATGTTTCTAGAGTGCTGGGCCCTTTGGTACTTTCGAGTATGGACCGAATTGATATTATAACACAAGCTTTAATTTTACGCGGTTTTTGTAGAGAGCCAAAAAGGACTTGGTATAAAAAAAAGCCACTAAAATTTACTGATTGGCTTATTATTATTGTGCTTTTTCTTTGGGTAGGAATTTCTTTTGTTTCTAGATTTTACTTTAAGGTTAAGTTTTGGTATCCATTCAACTAAATATTTATATATTAAATCCGTTACAAGTATAAAAATTGGATAATATCTTTAGTGAACTTTTTTAAAAAGGTTGTTTTTTAAAATAGTAATAAAATATTTGAATTAACTATTGAAATATGAGAAAAGTGTTATAAACTACAATGAAGGTTGCTAAAGAGGGATGAAAAATTGAAGATTTTAGAGAGAAGAGTAATTGAAACAAGAATTATTGAGCCTTGTGGAGGATATTCTTTTTTTTCTCTAAGAACAATAATAAAAGAGAAAAAAGAGATAAATCCATCATTTATAAAATATTTTCTTACTGCAAAATCCTTTAACTATAATGTTTTGGAATTTTATTGTTTAGGAAATCAAAAGATTGATTATGATGTAAATTACAAAAAAACTATGAATAGTTATGTTTTAAGTTGTTTAAAAAAAGATGGACTTTTGAATTTTGAGAATGAAAGAATCCTCTATCAAATGGAGGACAAAAGTGTAATGTCAGATTTTGATTATAGTGCAGTTGGAAAATCTCTTAAATTTTTGAGACTAAAAAATGGTAAGAGTCAAGGACAAATAGTAAGTAAGTTAAGCTTTGGCGTTTATCAAAGAAACATGATTAGTAAGATTGAAAATATGAATAAATTTCGAAGCAGTGTACCTAAAATTGATAGGATTGAAAAGATACTAGAAATAATACATAGCTCTTTTGAAGTATTTCTTTTTTATTATTTGAAATTTTCATTGTTTGGAACTAATTGGCAAGAACAAAAAATGTTTTTAAATTACGAAGAAAATCGAGTAAAATATCTTTCAGTTGGAGAAGATAATTATAATTAATTATTATAATAATTTAGAAAAATAAGAAATAACAGTTTTTTTAGCTTCTTCTATATTAAGTTGTAAATTTACACCGCTGGCATGCATATGTCCTCCGCCTTCGTTAGCACGATGGGGAAGGTTACAAGCTATATTTGCCACATCGATATCACTGGAATGGGTAGATCTAAAACCTAAATTAGTAAGGTTTTCACCTTTGTATTTAAGTAAAACAATAACCCTAATTTTTTCTAAAGGAAGAGTTTGTGAATAGAATTCATCAGCGGGAAGTGAAATTCCCTCAAATTTTTCATCATCATCTTTGGTGTTTTCTGAAATTAATAATTGCCCATCAAAATAAGTCTGGCTTCTGTTTATTAAAGTTGTTAAAAATTTTATAGTTTGAAGATTTTTTCCGAAGAAGAGATATTCATATTCGGTGCTTATTGATAAATCAAAGGGTATAATGATTCTTTCAAGCATTGGAAATGTTTCATTCTGGGAGGCCCTTAGAAACCTAAAACAACCAGAATCTGTAATAAAACCTCTTAATACAGATTGAGCAAAATCTTTTGTTATAACAATACTAAGGATTTCAGCTAATTTCTGTATTACAAGGGTTGTAGAAATGGATTTGGGAGCTATGTAAAAAAGTGGTCCCTTACAAGACGAAGATCCATGGTGATCTAAAATAATATAATCTAAATTATCAAAACTTTCTTGAGGTAATACTGAATCAACTCGACTTAACTCACTGCAATCTACAATGCAAACCAAAGGTTTTGTTTCAAGATATTCTGAAGTAATCTTGGTTAAAAATTTCTCCTTTTGGTTCATAATTTCAGTTTTATTAAAAGGCCCAGAACTGGCCACGGTTATTTTATTATTCTTATTTAAAGATTTCAAAAGTTCCGAAAGGGCCAGGCAGGAATATATACAATCTCCATCTGGATGAGCATGACCAACTATAAGAAAATTATTATTATTCTTTAAACAATTTACTAACTCTTTAGAAAATTCTGGGTAAATAGACACTGTTTCCTCTTTTTAAAAATTTTCAGGAAGTTTTAAATTATCATCCCGGTTTACTGCTTCAACTAAAATTACATCATTTTTATCAAAAATCAAAGGACGTTTACCTGAAAAAATACAATCTGCAGTTACTCGAACTTTACTTACTTCCTTATTAGAAGGAATATCGAACATAATTGAAGTCATTGTATTTTCAACGATACTTCTTATTCCTCTAGCTCCAGTTTTTTGCCTAATTGCTGTATCAGCAACCGCATCAACTGCTTCTTTTGTAAAATCTAGTTTAACCCCATCCATCTTAAAAGATTCTTCATATTGTTTTATAATTGAATTTTTTGGTTCAGTAATAATTCGTTTTAAATCTTCTTTTGTTAAATTGTTAAGTCCAACATGTATTGGAAGTCTACCAATAAATTCTGGAATAAGACCATATTTTATCAAATCATCAGGAAGCATATCAGCATAAACCTGATCAAGTCCTTTCTCTTTATTTTTAAAATCTTGGGAACCAAAACCAATACTGGATTTTGAGAGTCTTTTTTCAATTAATTTTTCAAGCCCAACAAAAGCTCCACCGCATATAAAAAGAATATTTTTGGTATCAAGTCTTAACATCTCTTGGTTTGGATGTTTCCTTCCACCTTGTGGTGGAACACTAGCTATTGTACCTTCAATAATTTTTAACAATGCTTGTTGTACACCTTCCCCAGAAACATCTCTGGTTATTGAAACATTTTCACTTTTTTTGGCAATTTTATCTATTTCATCGACAAATATTATACCAGTTTCAGCTTTTTCAATATCATCATTTGCATCTTGAATAAGCTTTAAAAGAATATTCTCAACATCTTCGCCTACATAACCTGCTTCAGTTAGCGTGGTTGCATCAGCTATAGCGAAAGGAACTTTAAGTTTTCGGGCAAGAGTACGTGCTAGAAGAGTTTTACCAGTTCCAGTCGGTCCTACCATAAGAATATTTGATTTGTCTAATTCAATTTCGGATTGAGGATTTTGACTTTGAAATTTAATTCTTTTATAATGATTATAAACTGCAACGGAAAGGACAATTTTGGCATCATCCTGTCCAACTACAAATTCATCTAAATATTTTTTTAATTCATGTGGAGTAGGCAGATTTTCAAGAAAATCTGCATTAGGTGTATGTTTTTGACTTGCACCGGAAAAAATTTTCTGGCATTGAGATACGCATTCTGTACAGATTGCCACCCCATTAGCCCCGGTAATCATCCGGTTAGTCGTGCTTCCACAAAAAGAACAGGCTCTAACCTTTGCCATTATTTACTCCTCGTTAAGATTCTGTCAGCAATATTATAATTCACTGCACTTTCGGCATCCATAAAAAAATCTCTTTCCATATCTTTTAAAATTTGCTGATGAGATTTTCCTGTATGTTCTTCCAAATAGGTTACGGTTAAATTCTTCAAACGTAAAATTTCCTTGGTGTGGATGGCAATGTCAGAACTTTGACCCTCAACGCCACCCCATGGTTGATGAATCATTACTCGAGAAGAAGGGAGCACAAATCTTTTGTTTTTTGCTCCACCTGCAAGAAGTATGGCCCCCATTGATGCTGCTTGACCAATGCAAATAGTACTTACATCTGGATTTATATATTGCATAGTGTCATAAATTGCTAAACCTGCAGTTACGCTACCACCAGGTGAATTTATGTAAAGGCTAATGTCTTTATCTGAATCTTCTGATTCCAAAAAAAGAAGTTGGGCTACTACTAAATCAGCGGTAGCATCATTAATTTCGCCATCTAAAAATATAATTCTTGCTCTTAATAATCTGCTATAGATATCAAAGGACCGTTCTCCATTACCGGAGTTTTCGATTACCATTGGTACCAAAGTCTGATTGTGAACTGTCATTGATCTCTCCAATTTAAAAATAGCCTAGATACTTTCAGCATCCAGGCTTTGTATCGTAATTCAATTATTTACTTTCTTTTTCAGCTTTCTTTGGAGCTTCTTTAACTTCTTTTTTTACTTTGAAATTATTATTTTCAAGTAGTAATTCATAAGTTTTTTTACTTTCAATTTCAGCTGAGACTTGGCCTTTAATATATTCTACCAAATCCTTATTTTCGTTTTCAGCATAACCTGTTTTTTTCATTTCTTCGGTTATTTCTTCTTCAGATGCTTTGATTTCTTCTTTTTTTGTAATCTCATCGATAATTAAAGATATTTTTACTTTTTCTTTAAGTTGATCAGTAGAATTAGCAATGTAAGAAGCTTTAGTGTAATTCATCTGTGTTAAATACTTTTCTGCATCTTGGAAAGAAGTTTGTGACTGTTGAGCAAAATTAGAAACAAATTGACTCCATTCGTTATCAGCTTGCATATCAATAAGCTCTTGAGGAATATCCATTTCAACGGAAGAAGAAAGAGTATCGAACAAAGTTTGAATTTTTAAATCTTTAACTTCTTTTTCATGTTTATCAGAAATTTCTTTTGCTAAAGCTTCTTTCATCATATCAAGAGTTTTGTATTCTTCTTTTACGTCTTGTGCAAATTCATCATCAAGTTC
>JBAYZQ010000179.1:0-4741 GCA_041672385.1 Sphaerochaetaceae bacterium
AAGAAGTGTAACTCTAACAGTTGCCTTAATGGCTTATGTTATTTCAGAACTAGGGGCCTTTTCACAACAAGAGGTTATCAACGCTATTTCCTACAATCAAAACTATGATAATAATTTTGAAAAAGCCATCAAATATCTTTGTTTAGGGAACTTACTTGTTTCTACAGGGAGAGGTATTGCAGATCCTCTTTCTTCTCTTTTTTCTTTGGGATGCCAAGAACTAAGTTGTCTGCCTTTTTTAAACTATGAAACAGGACAATTTAGGCATGGACCAAAAGAAATGATAAAAAAAGACTCTGTAATTGTAATATTTAGACAAAGCGGAGAATTGGGAGAACTTACACTAAGTTTTGAAGAGATTTCAAAACAAACTGGATGCCATCTTATTGTAATTGATTTTTCTGGATTAGAACCTTTAAATAATGCAACAACAATCAATTCAAAAGTCGGCAAAGGAATTCTGTCTGTATTATCAGCAATGGAAACCTTCCAAGTTTTAATGATTTGTTACTCTTGTGGAAAAAATCCAATGACTGGAATTCCTAAATTCTCAAGTAAGGTAACAACAACAGAATAATTATCAAAATTCACACAATTTAAACAAATTTAAATAATTAATTGACTCATAACATATAAGTATTTATTATAAAAGGGGGGAAAAGAATGAAGGCTACGATAACGATTAATCCAAATATCTTGCAATGGCTTAAGAATAATATATCTAGCTTCCCTAGCAAAAACACAACTGTTTTTCTAGAAAATTGTGACAATGGTGAAAAACACACCCTTAATCAAATTATGAAAATTAGCTCTGAAATGCAAATCCCCTTTGGCTATTTTTTCTTAAAAACTCCACCAATTGAAGAAAATCACCTTTTGGAATATCGAACAACAGGAAGTATTAAACCAGAAAAAGCAAGTCGAAATTTAATTGATACTATCTCTCAAATGGAAAAAATCCAAGATTGGATGCATGATTATTTAATTTCTGAAAACTTTGATAAAATTGAATGTGTAGGTTCTTTAAAAAATGAAACCAATATTATTTATATTGCCAAAACAATCAAGCAAAAATTAAACTTATCAGACAATTGGCTATCTGAACAAAAAAAACAAAGCGAAGGCTTTAACAAACTTAAGAAAGCCATTAACAATCTTGGCATTCTTGTGATGACAAATGGAATAGTAGGTAGCAACACAAAAAGAGTGCTAGATATAAACGAATTTCGTGCTTTTACCATGATTGATTCTTATGCCCCTCTAATTTTTATAAATAATAGAGATAGTCAAAATGGAAAACTTTTTTCCCTAACACATGAGTTAATTCATATATTTTTAGGAAAAGATAGCCTTTATAATATTAAAAAAGATAATATTAGCCTCATAAGCAAAACAGAAACATTATGTAACGCCGTAGCTGCAGAAATTCTTTTACCACAACACCTTTTTATTAAAGCATGGAAATTAATTGATAATGATACAAATTTTAAAATTTCTTCTATTGCAACTAAATATAGGTGTAGTTCTATAGTGGTAGCAAGAAAAGCTCTTGAAAATAATTTTATTAACAACCATGAATATCAACAAATAACTGAAGAATGTATTAAAAAATATTATGAACAGAAGGAAAAAGAAAAAAAAGATAAAGAACCTTCTCCAATTTATTATCCTACAATGGCCGCAAGAATAGATCATTCCTTTTTTATGGCATTATTTACCAGCGTTCAGGAAGGTAAAACACTTTATTCCGACGCTTTTAGGCTTACCAATACAAATAGAGTTACCTTTAATAAACTAAATGAAAAGATACTGGAAAGCAGCCTTGAAAGATAACCTAAATAAATTTCTAATTGATTCAAATTCTCTTATTACTCCATTTTTAAACTATTATACATTTGATTTTGCCCCTAAATTTTGGAAACAGATAGAGTTGTACTTAAAAGAAGAAACTGTAGTAATTATGGATGTAGTTTATAACGAAATACTAAAAGGAGAGGATGAATTAAGTGATTGGTTAAAATTGAATCTTGAAGAAAAATTAAAATGTAATAATCTTAAAATAATTGAGAACTACTCAAATGTTTTGAATTATATAAATCAAAATGATTGCTATATGCATTCTAAATCTTTAAGTTATTGGGCTCCAAAAGAAATAGCTGATTCATGGTTAATTGCTGCTGGGAAAGCCTATAATTACACAGTAGTAACTTTTGAAAAAGGTTATAAACAGTTATCACCAAAACAACCTATAAAAAAACCAAAAATTCCAGATGTTTGTGAAGAATTTGGAGTGTCATGCATTTCTTTATTTGATATGATGCGTAAATTATCAATTAAATTATAATCAAAGGTACCTTCTGAAATATTTAAATTTATTAAGATGAAGAATTACTGCAATTTAGACAATTATAAGAAACAACAACATTTAAACAAAAGAAAGCTGAAGACTCTTTTTTTATTGTAAAATCATAAATGTAAGCTTATTCTTTTAACATGCTAATAAAATTTACAGTTGGAAACTTCCTTACCTTTTATAAACCTCAACAGTTTACCATGATCAAAGGAAATGATAATAAGCGAGAAAAGGACCTAGTTTATCTAAATAATTTTAATATTCTTAAGCTCAGTGTTATATTCCAAAGAAACCCCGTATTACTCCAAGCCTTTGACTTCTTTAAAAAAACAGTTCTAAACCAAAAGACAATAATAAAACTCCCTGAAAACAATCAACCCTCATATTTTGACCTAAAATTCTACTATAAAGAATCTTTTTATCAATATGGTTTTTTGATTAATTTAAAAACCAAGAACATCACTCGACGATGGTTAAAAAACCTTAACAACCCAAAAGAAATAATAAACATAAATATAGTAAAAACTTGGCTAACAAAAGTCACAATTGATCTTAAATGCAACGAAAGAAAAAAACTAATTACCACTCTTAGGAATACTAAAGAAGGCTCATTATTAGTATTAGACTCAACTGATTGCTGCTTATCACCAAATGAGACTATCAATTTTATAAACCACATAAGAAATAAAAACATCCAATTCATCTTTTCAACCATGTTTTCACCTGTAATGAATTTAGAGATTCTTCGCAAAGATGAAATATGGATGGAAGAGCCTAAAAGACTTTTTTCTTTAGATATTCTTAAAAACCATTTCTATAAAGAACTGAATATTGAGTATGAAAATAATGAATATGTTCTAATGCCATTTTAACTAAGATTCATGTTTTCGCCACTAACAAATTTATTTACATAGGATACAAACTCATCCAAAGAAGATATTTTATATCTTACTTTGCTTAAATCTTGGTTCTCTGAATTAGGAGATAAAAAACCTACAACTTTCATTCCTGCATCCAATGCAGATTGAATTCCATTTGTAGAATCTTCAAGAACTAGACAGTCTTTTTCATCTACTCCAAGCAAGCTAGCAGCTTTGTGATAAATCTCTGGTGAAGGCTTAGAAGTCGAAACTTCATCACCAGTAACTGAGGCAGAAAGGAAATTTTCCCATTTCAGTTGCTTTATAACAATATCTACAGAAATCCGAGGGGAGGAAGAAGCAATTGCATATTTAACATTAGCAATACTTTTTAAAGCTTTCTTCATTTCTTCAAACTTTGGCATAATATGAAGATGATTTCGCATTTCTTCTATTATCATATCTGTTTTTATTTGAAGCAATCTCTCAGCTGAAACCTTAAGGTTGTATTTTTTTTGAAAAATTTTAAATATTTCAAGATTATCCATTCCCATAAAAGCATGAAGTTCATCATATTTGACATCAACTCCAAACATCCTCAAGGTTTTAATATTAACTTCAAACTGTTGAGGTTCAGAATCAATTAAAACACCATCCATATCAAAAATAATACCTTTCATAAATACTCCCTCAGGAAAAATATCACTTTAAGTTTTAATTGTCCATGTATCCCTTTCTTTTCAAAAAATGATAATTACAAAAAAAAACATTAAAATAATCATAAAATAAAATCAAATTGTAATTAGCTTTTATCCTTATTGTCCCTTAAATAAAGAGCTAAAGCTGTAAAAATAATTAAAGCATAACCAATTAAACTAATTTTGTCGGGAATTTCCTTAAAAAAAATAAAACCATTTACCCCACAAAACAAAATACCTGCATATGAATATATTGAAATTCTAGCACTTGGAGCCATTGTATAAGCATAAGAAAGAAAAGTTTGAGTTAATAAAGTGAAGACTCCAATACCCAGAATTGAAAGAAACTGCAAACTGTTCATGGGGGCAAAATTAAATATTACCCAAGGAAAACTAACTAATAAACTAAATAAACCAAAATAAAAAATAACAGGAAGGCCAACCATTCCTCTTTTTCCTATTATTCTTAAAAGATTTAAATCAACAGAGGAAATAATAGCACATAAAATACAAAGTAATGCAGGTAATAATAAAACTGTATCAGTACCAGGTTTAATTATTAAAACACAACCAAATAAAGCAATAGAATAAAATAACCAGTTTGATTTTGGAAATTTTTCTTTAAGCATAAAAACGGCAAAAACTGCCGTAAAAATAGGACTAATTTGCAAAAGCATATTAACATCTGATACCAACATTCTTTGAAGACAGTAAAAACTAATCGTAGCAGCTAACACCCCAAAAATACATCTCAATAACAAAGGTTTAAAAACCTTCTTTCCTTTTTGATACCAATAACCATTTTTAATCATAATAGGAAGCCCAAAAAG
>JBAYZQ010000180.1:0-4733 GCA_041672385.1 Sphaerochaetaceae bacterium
CTCCTGTCTTTTTTATTAGTTCATTTGAATAGGTAGATTTATCTACGGCTATTGAAATAATCTTTTCTGGTCCATCAGTAATTTGAGTAACTGTGTTTATAATACAACCATTATCTTTATTTCCATCTTTACTGGTTAGTACAAAAAGTCCGTAACTTAAATTTCTGCAAGCTTCTTTATTAGCTTTAACGGGTTGATGAAAGGTCATTGTCTTAACTATTTCATCAGCTAAAGCTGCAATTTCTTTTAGTTGTAAATCTTTTACAGAAGATTTAACACTAACTTTTTTTTCAATAAAACGGTTGCCTTTAATATCCTGTAGCATCTCTTTCATCTGTTTTGCACTGGTTGGTGCCCAAGTACCATTTTCCATAAAAGCTATTGTTCTATTACTTAATTTATGAGCTTTAATGTCATTTAACAGGTTCTCCATAGTTATGAAAATCCCACTATTAAAGGTTGAAGAAGCAAATACAATATGAGAAAAACGAAAACACTCTGCTAGAATTTCACAAGCAGGAGTCTTAGAAACATCATAAAGTCGAATGTTCTCTACTCCTCTATCGGATAAATCCCTTGCCAATATATTTGCTGCATTTTCTGTATTTCCATAAATAGAGCCATAAGCAATTACTACGCCTTCTTCTTCAGGGGTATAAGTTGCCCAAGCTTTATATTTTTCAACATACCAACCAATATTTTCTCTCCAAACTGGTCCATGTAAGGAACATATCATATTAATTTCTAAAGTATGAAGTTTGTTCAAAAGAGAAACAACCTGTGGTCCATATTTTCCAACAATATTTGTATAGTAAGTTCTTGCTTTTTTTTCAAGTTCACTTTCAACTTTCATTTGGTCGGCAAAGATATTCCCACTTAAAGCTCCAAAACAGCCAAAAGCATCTGCAGAAAAGAGTGCTTTTGACTGAGAGTCATAGCTAACCATTACTTCTGGCCAATGTACCATTGGTGCCATAAAGAAGGTAAGTTCATGTTTACCAAGTTTTAACTTATCACCTTCACCAACTAAAATCTTTCTTGAGTCTATATCAAAATCAAAGAATTGTTTAATCATTACAACTATTCTTTGATTACATACTATTTTAACTTCTGGATAACGCCTGACAAGTTCTCCAAGGGTTGCACAATGGTCAGGTTCCATATGATGTACAACTACATAATCAAGTTTTCGTCCTTTTAAGACAAACTCAAGGTTCTCAAAAAACCTAATTCCTACCGCTTCATCAACAGTATCGAGTAAAGCAGTTTTCTCATCGTCAATAAAATATGAATTGTATGAGATTCCATTATCAAGCGGAATATTATTTTCAAAAAGACTTATTCTTCTATCACTTAATCCTATGTAATAAAGGTCCTGTGTTAATTTCTTTTCACAATGCATACACTCTCCTAAATCTACTCCTTTAAGTATAACTAAAAATTAAGCATTTGTACATAAAATTTCAAAACAAAAAAAGACCGGAAAAATTCCGGTCTTTTTAATTAGGTACTCTTCTAATTTTTAAAAATTAGAATTCAATTGTACAAGAAGCTGTAACAGAACCAAGTGATTTTGTTCCAACAAATTGTGCATCTGCCCATGTAGCTGAAAGAGTTGCACCATTAACAATTACGTCTGATGAAATTCCAACTTCTGGTTTTACTGAAGTCAACATAGAAGTTGCATCTAAGTCTAAGCCCAAAGTAACTGTTTCATATACTTCAAACATATCTGTTGTGTAAGTCAATGTTTCTGATGGAGCAAGTACTTTTGTTAAGAAAGTGTAAGATACAGAAGCTTCTTCAGTCAAAGCATCAAATGTTGCACTTTCACCAACTTCAAGAGATCTTGCTGTTGTATAAATGTCATCAACAGATACATAAACATCAAAATCTGCAACTGTAGTAGCAACTTTTGCATTAACATCAAAATTTGCAAAATCAGCAGTATAAGCATAAACATTAGCAGTTACACCAGCAACAGTTGCATCAGCAGCTACTTCAAAATTATTTACTGACAACAAGTTAAGAGAATCTACATCTCCATCTGAATTTAAAGATAACATTACATTTTCATAGTCAACAGCTAAATTAGCGGTTACATCGTCGTCTGTAGCATATGCAGCTTTAGCAGCAAAACCAAAACTATTTCCTGCATCAGCTAAATTAACATAACCATTAGCACTTGCAGTAAGAGTATCAGTAACAGCATAATCAGCTACGCCACCCCAAAGATATACATCATAAAGTTTGTCATTCACATCACCTGTAAGTCCAAATCCACCACTGAAATCACCATAAGCAAAATTAAAACCAGCAGGAATATCACCAGTTCCAATCCCAGTTGGTGTCACAGTTGCATCTAAAACAGGAGCAACAACAACAAAACCATCAATTGCATCAGTTTCATCATCATCAAAATCGTTTGCATATGTATCAGGAGAACCAGCATTTAAGATTCCAATTGTTAAATCACCAAAGTGAATGTTTGCTGTGTCAACGTCCATATCTAAAGTTAAAGCAACATCTCCACCAGCAGCAGCATCTTCCTGATCAGCAAAATCAAAGGAGAAAGATCCAGCAATCTCTGCATAGATATCGCCTTCGCCCATTGCAGAACCTTCACCTGCATCAAGGTTGTAAGCCCAATTTAACTCTACAGAGCTACCATTGGCAAAACCAAAAGCTTGTGAATCTAAATTGTAATCAAAATCCAAATTTGCGGACCCTGTAAAAGTAGTCTCAGCAAAAACGAAACCGACGGCCAGCACCGCTACCATAAGTAGTATAGAAATTTTTTTCATACTTCCTCCAAATCGGGAACCAGCGTACTAACCAGAGTTCCCCTAACTTTTTTTAATTTCACTACAGATTTTAGCAAAGCAAGTAACAACTGTCAAGAAAAATCCTCTAAAAGTGTATTTTTTACCAACACTTTATGTGATTTTTGTATATTTCAGGTGTTTTTACAACTTTTTACCTGTTTAAATTCTTTAATTTGAATATAAACTTGTTATAATTATTAGTTTTTTTTTAAAAAAGGAAGATTTTTTCTGGAAGACCATTACAGGAAATCCAATTTTCGAGGGAATAAGAAAAGACTTTTTGAGTGTTTTTTCTTTCTAGCTTTTCAAAAATTTTTTCGATAAAGGGACTTTCATCAACAATGGGAAATTCAATTTCATCAACTTTTCGTCTTTTCATACCTGCATTAAAATCACTTAACAAAAGATTAAAAAGACCCATACCTCTAAACTCTTCTTTAACATAATAAAATAGAACTTGAACCTTTTTTTCATTTACAAACGTAAAGAGTATAAAAGCAGCAACTTTATCATTGGTATCTAAAGCCACCAAACTTTCTTCATTCTTAGAATTTTCTAAAAAAGAAGAAATAAGAGAATATTTATTCTTATAAGAATTTAGTATTTCTTCAATTTCCTCTTTATAATTAGAATAACCATATTTTATTGTAAAGTCTTCAAGTAATAAAGCTTCAGTTGGTACCATTTCTTCAGGAAAGAATTCATTCTTAACCACATCTTCACCTGAAAGCTCTTGATACCACTGCTTAATACGCTCAATCATCTTTTCATCTTTGAATACATACCATTTGTTTAAATAGACTGGATAATTCTCAAGAACTCCCTTAAAACGGCGAAAAACACCTTTCTTATGAGCATTCAATTCATTTAATAAAGCTTCTTTTATTTGAAGGTTATTACATTCTCCGCAAAAACATTCCATTAATGCAAAACCATCACGGCTTGACCAATCAGGAAGACCTACAAAGTTATCCTCATCAGCTTCATCTTCTTCTTGTAAAGGTACAACTTTCTCTTCTTCCAAGTCAAAAACAGCCTCTTGGTCCTGGTTTTCCATATAGAAAACAATTTCTGAAATAACCTCAGACTTCAAATTAAACTTTTTGTTCATTAACCACTCCATTTAATTCTATGATAAAATAAAAAAATACAAAAGTAAATAAAAAGCCGCCTCCTAACGGAAACGGCTTTTTAACATCTTATAAAAGATTATTTAATTCTAAGAGCTTTTCTACCAGCATACTGAGCAGTTTCTCCCAAAGTATCCTCAATTCTCATTAATTGATTGTACTTTGCAAGTCTGTCACTACGACTCATAGATCCAGTCTTAATTTCACCAGTTTCAAGTGCAACAACAAG
Organism: Sphaerochaetaceae bacterium; assembly: GCA_041672385.1. Classification (GTDB taxonomy): domain Bacteria; phylum Spirochaetota; class Spirochaetia; order Sphaerochaetales; family Sphaerochaetaceae; genus JBAYZQ01. The sequence continues at coordinate 4,185 of JBAYZQ010000180.1, forward strand.
ATCAGCAATGAAGCTATCTTCTGTTTCACCAGATCTATGAGAAACAACAGCTGTATAACCGTTTCTTCTAGCAAGATCAATAGCTTCAAAAGTTTCGGTTAAAGTACCAATCTGGTTAACCTTAATCAAAATTGAATTAGCTACGCCCATGTCAATACCTTTTTGAAGTCTTTCAGTGTTTGTAACAAATAAATCATCACCAACAATCTGAATTTTATCACCAAGACGATCGGTCATTTTCTTCCAACCTTCCCAGTCATCTTCAGCCATACCATCTTCAATGGAAATGATTGGATATTTTTCACACCATTCAGCCCACAAATCAACCATCTGGTCACTTGTAAGTTTTTCACCAGTTGACCAACGAAGTGTGTACATACCTGTTTTTTCATCATAAAGTTCGCTTGCAGCTGGATCAAGTGCAATCATGAAATCGCCATCTCTTCCAGTTGAATAACCAGCTTTCTTAATAGCTTCCATAATTACTTCAAGAGCTTCTTCATTGCTCTTCAAATCAGGTGCAAAACCACCTTCATCACCAACGCTTGT
>JBAYZQ010000181.1:0-4698 GCA_041672385.1 Sphaerochaetaceae bacterium
TGATATGGCAAATATATTTTCCATCTTCTTGTTTTTCCATTATAGCAGGATTATGAACAAGAGTACTAAAGGAATTTAATGCTGATTTTTCTTCCATTTCCAAAACAAGAGGAACCATATCGGGACTTTTGTATTCGTTTTCAATTTCTGGTTTTTTAAAAGCTTTAAGGTTATCTGGAATTGTATAGGTTTCTTCTAATATTTGAATATCCTTGATTTTTTCAATAATTAAAGTTGTTATTTGTGTGCTGTGACGGAGTCTTCCAGTTACACTTATAGGGTTTCTCCCACTTTCTTCTTCTACATAACCTATAAAGTAGGGAGCAAATTCTGTTTCTTCATTTAAGCCATCTTCGTTGATATGATGTATTCTACATATTCGGCCTGAAACCCAAGAATCAATTAAGGCTTCAAGAATAAAATTATATTTTTTGCTTCCTTTTTGAACAGAAAGTTGCTTATCAATATCTTCAGCTAAGATCCTTATGTTTTCACTTACTTGAGGTGCATAACTTTCCATATTTCTTGCAATTTTTCTTAATCCTGAAACTAGATGAGGATTTTGGATGTCTGTATTTGTTGCAAACATTTTAGCCCCAAGATTAAAAGCCAAACTTTCATAAATACTTAAAGCTATTGGTTCTTCATTGCTATCCTTACTTTTAATTTTTATAAGGTTGTTTTCTTCATCAATTTCAGCATATTGCTTTAATTCATTAACATATCGGGTAATTGTAGATCTATGAACTCCTAGTCGTCTTGCAATTTCTGCTCTTCTTAATCCTTCTGGATGAGAATGTAGTAATAATTCTAATTGAGCTATTCTTTCTCCCTTCATAACAACCTCTTTTTATATTTTCTTTATTATATCATTTTCTACATTTGTCGCAACAAAAGGCAATAAGGAATTGAAAAAAAACTATAAGTTGTTGCAATTTGAAAAAAGAAATATAATAATGGAACAAATATTGGAGAAAAAAAATGATTATTAAAGCAAAAGATATGGAAAAAACAGAACGTGTTGCAATGAAGGGTGGTGAAAAAAGTGTTATTTGTCAGGAAGTTGTTTCTCCGGAATTCTTACTACATAGCAGATTGTTTTCAGTTCTAACCTTGGTTCCTGGAAGTAGTATTGGCTCTCATGTTCATAGCAAAGAAGTTGAATATTACTACATACTAGAGGGAGAGGGTATTGTAACTGAAAAAGATGGAGATAAATCCGTCAAGGCTGGAGATGTTGTAATAACCGGATGGGATAATAGTCATGCAATAAGAAATTCTGGAACAAAAGATCTTAAATTTCTTGCAGTAATTTTACTCGAAAATTAGGTTTCAGTCTGTCAAATTGATATTAAGTATGATAAGGTTTGTTTATGGAAGAAGATAAAACTACGGAATTAGAGATAAAACTTTCTTATTTAGAAGATGTTGTTGAAAAATTGAACAAAATAGTCACTAATCAAGAACTAGCAATTGTAACAATGAAAAATAAGATTCGAGACTTAAGTGAAAAGATTGAAGATTTTGATATAGAAAATAGACCGGATAGAAGGCCTCCGCATTATTAAAAAAAGGAGAAAAAGGGTATGGCGTGGATAATTGTAATTGTTGTTGTTGTTTTGTTGCTTTTGTATTTGGTAAGTACTTACAATAAGTTTGTCAAAATGGATAATCAGTCAGAGGAATCCCTTGCACAGATTGATGCACATTTAAAGCAGAGATTTGATATGATTCCGAATCTTGTAGAAATTGTAAAAGGTTATGCAAAACATGAAAAAGAGACTCTTGAAGCGGTAATTACAGCAAGAAATGTTGGAATGAATGCTAAAAACTTAAAGGAAAAGGATTCTGCGGCTAAAGGCTTGTCAGAAAGCCTAAAGACCGTTTTTGCATTAGCTGAAAGTTATCCTGATCTTAAAGCAAACCAGGGGTTTATTGATTTACAAAAACAGCTTACCGGAGTAGAAGAAGCATTGCTACAACAAAGAAAATACTATAATGCTGTAGTTAAGACCTTTAATACTCTTATTGCAACTTTTCCAAACTCAATGGTTGCAAACATGTTCAGTTCTAAATTTTCTAAGAAAGATTATCTTGAAATAGAAAGTGTAGCTCGTGAAAATGTAAAAATACAATTCTAGCTTATGAAATTTAAAACTATAGTTATTTTTTTTATTATTGTTTTATGCTCTTTTTCTCTGTTTGCAGAGGCTTATGAGTATGAAATGCTTGAATATGCTGTGGATATTAATGTTAAAAAAGATAATGTCTATGAAATAAACACTAATTATCTTTTTAATTTCTATACCCCTAAACATGGAATTTATCTTGATATTCCTTATTTATATGACCAAAGAAAAGTAATAGTTACTCCTTTATCTTCTTCTCCAAATTTAGAAGAACTGGAAAAATCTAATGGATATATTAGATATCGTTTTGGTACAGAAGATAAGACTTATATTGGAGAAAAAGACTATTTCTTTAATTATTCCTATGACTTTGGAATTGATACTAATGATGGTTATGATGAATTCTATTTCAATATAATTGGCCCTGTATGGCAAATGCCAATTAAGAAGTGTAATTTTACAATTACACTTCCTGAGGGGTTGGAAAATTATGATTTGCATTTTACAAGAGGCTCTTACGGTAGTACAGATTCTAGTGGAATTGATTATAAGCGAGAGGGGAATGTAATTACAGGTACTGCTTCTGATTTTCAACCTGGAGAGGCTTTAACAATTAGAGTTGAAATGGAAGATGGTTACTTTGTTGGAGCAAGAGACTTTCAACAGGTAAAAAAAAATTACTTTTTTTTAAATCTAATTGTTTCAGTTTTATTGATTTTTATTTTATTCTTTTTATGGTCGAAATATGGGAAAGACGATATTTTGATTATTACTGCTCAAAGTGAACCTCCAAAAGGGTTAAGTCCTTTAGAAATTGGTTATCTTATTGATTCAACAGTGGATGATAAAGATATTACTTCTATGTTGTTCTTTTGGGCGGATAAAGGTTATTTAAGGATAACTGAAACTAAAGTTGAATCTCCTGGAATAATGAAAATCTTAAAAGGTAAAGGTACAACAGTTCTTTCTTTTGAGAAAATAAAAGATCTTGATCAAGGAAAGAGTTGGGAAAAATATTTGTTTAACGAATTCTTTGAATGTGGAGATGGAAAAACTGTTACTCTTGAAGATATTGAAGGTTCTAAATTTTACGAAGTTGTTGGAAAAATTAAACTGGATGTTGTTTCTTATTATCACAAAGATCATCCTGTGTACAATAAAAAGCAAAATAGTTTAGCTCTAATTGGAATTCCAGTAATTTTAATATCTTTTGTTTTAACTGGTTTAACTTTTGATGATTTTTCTTTTTTAGGTATGGTAAGCTTTATTGGATTTATGATTTGGGTTGTTCAGCTATTAATAATGAAAAAAGTTTCCGATACTTGGGAGATAACTAAGGGTAAGTATATTAAGATGTTTTTAAGTTTTTTCCCCTCAGTTATATTTTTTGGTTTAATCTACATTGCCGGAATGTTAGCTTATTCTTATAATTTTTTAATTACTGGCATAGCTAGTACAGCTGTTTTTATAACCGCTAGTTTGGTTTTTGTTTTTATTAAAAAGAGAAGTCCTGAAGGGAAAGCTCTGATGGAAAGTGCTTTAGGGCTTAGGGAGTTTATTGAAAAGGTTGAAATTGATCAATTAAAAATGATGATTGATGATAATCCAGAGTTTTACTATCATGTATTAAGTTTTGCAATAGTACTTGGACTTGAAGAAAAATGGGCCCACAAATTTGATAGTTTAATAGTAAAAACTCCAGATTGGTACAGTGGGAATGCTGCTGTTTTAACTCCTTTGTATATTTGCCATATGGCCAATAATTGGAACAATGGTTTTGCTACTGCTTCAATGCCACCAGCTCCTAAATCTACCAGTTCCGGTGGTTCTTTTTCTGGAAGCTCCGGATTTTCTGGTGGTGGCTTCGGCGGAGGTGGCGGAGGTGCTTGGTAAATATGTCAGAAGAATTTAAAGGTTGGGTCTTTACATTTGCCCTATTAACTGGGGTAATCTTTGTAGCTTTCTTAATGAAGAAACAAAAAAATATTAAATCAAGTACCGTAAGGAAATTCGTTCATATAGGAGTTTCCTTTTGGTTCTTTATCTACGCTGAATATATGTTTAGTGTTAATCCTATTTATCTTATGCTTGCAATTAGTGGGGTTTTATTTTGTGAGGTTTTTGCCATTACGAGTGGTAAACTAGAACTATTTTATTGGAAAGGAAACAACAAATGGGGAACAGTTTTCTACTTAATATCTTTGGAGTTGTTATTATCTTTTACTGCCATAAGTGAAATTAGTCTGAGTTTAGAAGCTTTTGGGGCTGGTTTTTTAGCTATGGGTTTTGGAGATGGTCTTGCAGGTTTCTTTGGGCAGAAGTTAAAAGGAAAAAAAATACCTGGTCTTAGTAATAAAACCATTTTGGGTAGTATTATAATGTTTTTGGTAACTTTATTTGCAGTTACGTTAGTCTATGAAAATGGGATTGATTTTGAATCAAGCAACCTTGTTTATTATTTATTAATTTCGGCTGTTGCTACAATTTTGGAAGCTATTAGTCCTAAGGGGTTGGATAATATTTCGGTTCCAATTATAACCGCTTTATTTGCCAATGCAATTTTATAAAC
>JBAYZQ010000182.1:0-4664 GCA_041672385.1 Sphaerochaetaceae bacterium
AATTATATTATTAGGCTCAAACAATAAAAAGGACTCAAAAAATCTAAAAATCACTCAATTCGAATCCGAGTGAAAATTCCATTTTTGAACCAGGTTCAATTATTGGACAAGCATTATTCATTTGGGCTTTTTCAATTGAACCATGATTTCCATTTGACATTTCAAGAGCAACATTGAAATCACCCCTATAACCACCTTGAGTATTCCAAAAACCAAGATAAGGCAATTGTTTTCTATCAAAATTAAGAAGAAAATTTGTTTTTTCTTCAGGAAAATGATAACCAACCTTACCTTCTGCTAATTTTCCTTTAAAATTAAACATTTCATCTCCACCATTTTTAAGTAGGAAAGGTTTAGAAAGGTCTATTCCTTGCTCTGTAATTGGGTAATTTGTTTCTTCCAGCTTTAAAAATCGTGAGGAAGCTAATATTTCAACTTTCTTTGTTGATGCAGGCAATAATAACTCCATGTTTTTTTTACAACTAACTAAACAATGGAATGTATAAAAGGCAGGGAAAGCAACATTTCCTGTATTTGTGATGGAATAGTCAATAATGCAACTTTTTTCTTTAATTTTTATTTTCTTTTTAAAATAGTATGGAAGAATTTTGCTGTGAAAAGAAAGAACTAAAGCATTATCATCTTCTATTTCCATTGCTGTACTCCAAACTTCTCCATGATCAGGATATTCAATTAGTTTTTCTCCAACTTTAACTATTCCTGGGTTAATTGATGGGAATCCATCATCAAATCCTGAAGCTTCAAACTTTGAAAAGTCACTTCCTACGGTAGCTTTTTTATAACTTCCTTTAGGATTCTGAAAAAGAAATTCAATCTGTTTTTCTTTATCAAAAATTGAACTTAATTTACCTCCATGTTCAGGGATACATTCTATACGGATTTTTTCATTTTCAATAAACACATTAACTCCTAGTAAAAAAACTAATTTAAACAAAGTTTACTTTCATCTTTTCCATTTGTCAATCTGACTAGTATAATTAAGCTTTTTGAAATTTAATTCTTATAATTATATTTTTTGAAAGTGAAAAAAATAAAAAGAAATTGTAATTTTGTTACAATTAATGTTATGATTTAAATTGAGTTGGAGAAAATATGTTAAGAGAAGAAACAATTAAAATTATTTTGGGATTACAAAAAAATGAAAAAACAGAAAGTTTGATTTACAAAAATATTGCATCTAGTATCAAAGGCGAAGAAAACAAAGAAGTATTAAATAAAATATCTGAAGAAGAAAGTAAACATGAAGCTATTTGGAAAAAATATACTAAACAAGAGGTATCTGTAAATCGGGGGAGAGTTAGACGTATAGGAATTCTAGCTAAAATTTTCGGTTATACCTTTATTCTAAAAAAAATGGAAAATGGTGAAGATGCTGCCCAAAAGAAGTATAAAACGATTATAAAAGAAGTTCCTGAAGCTGAAACAATCATGCAGGATGAACAAAAACATGAAGCAGAGCTCTTGGAACTTCTTGATGAGGAAAGGTTAAAGTACGTTGGATCTATGGTTTTAGGGTTAAGTGATGCCTTAGTAGAAATTTCAGGAACGCTAGCTGGGTTAACTTTTGCACTTCGATCAACAAAATTAATTGCCTTAAGTGGGTTAATTACTGGAATATCTGCAACATTATCCATGGCTTCAAGCGAATATTTATCTTCGAAATCCAGCGGGGATAAAAATGCAGGCATAAAGAGTGTGTATACTGGAGTGGCTTATTTATTGACAGTAATTTTAATGGTTTTACCTTTCTTATTGTTTGGAGATTCCAATTATAGTTTTGCCCTAATTTCCATGTTGATGATAGTAGTATTGATTATTCTTGGATTTTCGTACTATATCTCAGTTGCCAATAATTTGTCCTTTAAGAAACGTTTTTTTGAAATGTCAGGTATTTCTTTAAGCGTTGCTGGGATTAGCTTTGTAATTGGAATTTTAGTAAAAAGGTTTTTAGGAGTTGATATTTAATAATTAGATGGAGGGTGTGCTTGAAATTTGGCTATAAAAATTTGTTTGTGCGACTCATCATATATTTCTTTCTGGTCATTTTAATTCCAATAATGGCAATTAGTGTTTATTATTATTCGGCAGCAAGAAAAAATATTCTTGAGAATCTTGAGGATAGAAGCCGAATTGATATGCTACGTACAAAGGAAGAATTCAGGGAAATTCTTGATAATTATCGCCATAAAGCCTATCTTCTTTCAACAGACCATACTATTGTCAGTGCAATTACCAAAAATAATGCTCTTAGCGAAATAAGAAGGGACAATGAAGGAAATCTTCTGATATATGAACAGATGTTCAACATAATGGATGATAGCATTCATTTCGCGATAGGAGTTGTAGTTAGTACCGATGGAAATTTAAGATATGCAACCCATCGATTTCCCGATAAATATGACTTACGCTATAATCAACATGATTTTATTAACCCTTTTTTATCCTTAAATAGAGCGACAAGTAAAACAGCTTCCATGATTCTTTTAGACAATAGATATCTAGCAGATAACAATCTACAAGTAGTGTTGAATATAGAGCGGACAATACTTGATAATGAAAATAATGTGGCTGGTTATGCTGTAGTTGATCTTTTTGAAAATTGTTTTGATAAATTAAATGAACAAAATATATATGATGATTTAGTTTTGTATGATAATCAAAATTATACAGCTTGTAGTCTTACCGATGGTAGACTATATGGAAATACTGATAAATTTGAAAACTTAGATTTTACCAAAAAAAACTCTACTTACACGGAAAATGGAAAAATTGTTTCAGTTTGTGAAATTGAAGGAACCTCTTTAAGACTTTTTAGTACAATGAAAACTGAAAGGTTTATCTTTGGGATAGACAGTTTTTATAAATCAATTATGATGCTTTTAATTGCTGGTTTGTTTGTAGCTATTTGTTTTGCTTTTATTTTTACTAGAATAATTACTAAACCTGTAAAAGAATTGTCCAACAAAATGAAAAAAGTAGAAAAAGGGGATTTAACAGCAAAAATTGAAACCAAAACAAACTTTGTAGAGTTCCAGCTTCTCTATAAAGCTTTCAATGATATGGTAGAACAAATATCCACACTAATTGCTTTAAACAACGAAGAGCAAGAAAAAGTAAGAGAAGCAGAGAAAAAAGCCTTAAGTTCGCAGCTTCAACCTCATTTTTTATATAATACTTTAAATATAATTAAATCTATTGCTAAATTGCACAATCAAGAGGAAATATATACAATTTCTGTTAAACTTGGGAAGTTGTTAAGATCTTCAATAAATAATAGTAAATCGACCGCAACATTAGAGGAAAGTTTGGACTTGGTTGACAGTTATCTTATTATTCAGAAAATAAGATTTGCTGAAAAACTTAAATACTCCATTGACATTGATCAAACTTTACTTAAGGTAGTAACACCAAAATTAATAATACAACCTTTTGTAGAAAATTCAATAATTCATGGACTTGAACCCAAGATTGGTGACTGGATGGTTGATATTAAGATTTTTGTTGAAAAGGGTTGGGTAAATATATTAATTTCTGATAATGGAATAGGCTCTGAAATGGAAATTTCAGATATAGAAAAACTGAGAGACAGTGCTCATGTAGGTATTTATAATGTTTATAGGAGATTAAAATTATTTTTTGGACAAAACTGTGATATTGAAATTAATTCAGAGAAAGATAAAGGTACAAAAGTAAAAATAATGTTTGAATTGCCTAAATCGGATGGAATATATGGTTTATAGTGTAGTGATTATTGAAGATGAATCGGTGGTACTAAAAGAAATTGTAGAAACTACACCCTGGAGTGAACTTAAGCTTAAGGTAATTGGTCAAGCCCAAAATGGAATAGATGGAGAAGTTTTGATTAAGGAATTTAATCCAGATCTTGTAATTACAGACATACGATTGCCAGGAAAAAGTGGATTGGATATGCTAGAAGATTGTGGGGTTATTCATTCTATTGTTTTGAGTGGCTATTCAGATTTTTCATATGCCAGAAAGGCTATTCAAATAGGGGTATTTGATTATCTTTTAAAACCTTTTGACGATGAAGATTTTTATGATACCCTCAAGAAATTTGTTCAAACCCTTGAAGAAGAAGAAAGAGATTATCATAAGCTCAAGAATGAATTAATAAATTCTGATGAATGCGAGAATTTTCTAATAAAAATGGCTATAAATTATGTAAGAACCAATTTTTCAAAAAATATTGGACTCCAAGAGGTTTCAGATTTACTTTCTGTTACTGATAGCTATTTATCAAGGTTGTTTAAAGAAGAAACTAAAGTTAACTTTCTTCAATTTCTAAATGCTTATAGGATAAACCAATCTTTGATTATGATGCAAAATCCAAAACTCAATATAAACCAAATTGCGTCTTGTTGTGGATTTACAAATTCAGGTTATTATTCAAAGATTTTCAAAAAGATTATAGGAGTAAGTCCGAGTCAATTTCGTGATAGCCTTTCTTTGGCCAAGAAATAACAACTTTTACTTGACCATTTTCAATTTGGTTAATTGTAACTTTGCCGTTATGAAGTTTTAAGATTTGGTTGACAATCGATAAACCCATTCCACTTCCGGTTGTTTGTCTTGACCAGTCTTCTTTGGTCCAAGGTTCCATAAGATTAATTGATTTGTTTAAA
>JBAYZQ010000183.1:0-4655 GCA_041672385.1 Sphaerochaetaceae bacterium
TGGGATTACTTCATTGAGTAAAACAGCTTCTTCTCCATCTCCATAAGTATACCAAAACTTTAAGGTAACTTTACTGCTATCTTTTTCTTCAACACCGGTAGCAAATACCGTTGAAACTATAATTATTGAAACTAACAATAATATAACAACCTTTTTCATTTATTTCCTCCCATAAAAGTAAATGTACTTCTTTTTTCTTGAAGTATAAGTCAGATTTTTAAGAAATAAATAGAAAATAATGATAAAATTTGTAAAATAACGACTTTTCTTTCATAAAAATAAGAACCGCTTTTAAACGGTTCTTAATCATTTAATTTCAAAATGAAAAGTCTTTTAAATTTTTTCAACAGGAAAACGATCAGGTAAAACAATTCCAGCTCTTTTGTAAATACTACTAGCTCTTTTGCATCCTTCCAATAAAACTTCATCTTCATTCATGGTAAGAACTTTTCTATCCTTCATTATCCATTTTCCATCACACATACTATCTTTAATACATTCAGAACGCATTGAAGTAACTAGAGCAGCAATCTTATCATTTACAGGCATCATAGATGGTCCTGTAGGATCTATTACAATTAAATCAGCCTTAAAACCAGGAACAAGAGAGCCATATACTTTTTCATCTAAAAGTGCACGAGCTCCATTTTTAGTAGTCATTTGAAGAATATTCTCTGAAGGCATAACTGTTGAATCCAATCGCCAACCTTTATGAATTAAAGAAGTAAGCCACATTTCATCAACAATATCCATTCTATTAGAGGAAGAAGCCCCATCGGTTCCAATTGAAACACAAATACCCTTGTCCATCATCAAAGGAATTTTAGCAAAGCCAAGAACTCTCATTGCTGATGCTGGATTATGAGAGACTTTAACATCATATTTCTTAAAAAGATCAACTTCTTCATCTGTTAACCATACTGTATGCACTGCTAGTAAGTTTTTATCTAATACGCCTAGTTTATGCAAATGAGTTACAGTAGGTTCCCCATATACTTCATTTGTGTATTCGATTTCACTTTTTGCTTCGGCAACATGCATATGAATTCCTACACCGTATTTGTCAGCAAGCTCTTTAGTCTTTAAAATCAAAGCATCGGTATCATTGAAAATAGTTCTAAGACCAAACCAGACTTGTACTCTTTTATCTGCAGTATTATGGTATTTTTCTAAATCAATAACTTGATCTTCAATTTCTTGGTTCATGGTTCGTTGCCAAATTTTTGGTAGCCCCTGACCACAATCCATAACTGATTTTGCAAGCTTTCCTCTAATTCCTGCCTCCGAAACTCCTCTAGCCATTCCACTTACAAACTGTCCACCAGGCTCAGCAAAGGAAGTTACTCCAGACTTTATTAATTCAAGGCAGGTCATTAAAGTCGAAACATAGGAATCTTCTTCATTCATGTTACTTTCAAAAGGCCACATTCTTTTGTGTAACCAAGTTTGAAAATCAACATCATCTCCAACCCCTCGACTTATCTGTTGAGAGGTATGAACATGAGTATTTACAAAACCAGGCAAAACATATTTTCCATTTAGATTTATGATTTCAGCATCTTTAGAAACTAGACTTTCATCAACGCGTCCTACTGCTTTAATTTTATCATCCTCAACAAGAACACTACCTCCATCATAAACTTGGTTTTGTCCATTCATGGTAAGTATATAACCATTTTTCAATAATATTTGAGACACTATTCAACCTCCAAAACCGGATTGATGATTTGCTGTTTTTCAACATCAATAAAACCTTTATCTGTAATAGCATAGCTTGGAATTGCTGCAAGACCAATAAAAGAAAGAAACATAAAAGGAATTGGAATTTTAGATCCAAGTTTGTGAGTTTCAGCAATCATCTTACTTTTTTGTTCGGCTAGTTCTTCGGCTGAAAGATCACTCATAAGTCCACATATAGGAAAAGCAACATCAGCTAAAACTTTATTATTGTTTACAATACATTGACCACCATTCATTTTTTGGCAATGACGAACAGCAGTTTCCATATCAGCTAAATTTGTTCCAATTACAATAATATTGTGATTATCATGAGCAATAGAAGACGCAATAGCACCACTTTTTAAATTGAACCCACCAATAAAGCCTTTTCCAATATTACCATTAATTCCATAACGTTCAACTTGAGCAATATAAAGCATATCCTGATCTACATCACATTGTATTATTCCATCTTTAACTGCAAGGGTTGCTTCCTGCCCAAGAGTAATTGGAATCCAATCTAAAGTTTTCATTCCAAGAACTTTGGCCTTCTTAGCGTTCTTATTAACTTTGATTGCTAAATCTTCTTTACAAAAAGAAGGAAGTTTTACTGTTTCCATTAAACAAGGATCATGAACAGTATCTTCATAATGAATTTGGAAATCATCTTCTTTATTATAGACTTCTATTCCACCCGCAATAGTTGTACTTACAGTTAAGCTCTCTTTATCAAGCAAACAAATATCTGCTCTTGCTCCTGGAACTAAAGAGCCACATTCATGCTCTAAATGAAAAGCACGAGAGGCATTAATTGTAACCATCTGAACGGCAGTAATAAAATCTACACCACATTTGATTGCTGTCCTCATGGCATCATCCAAATCTCCACGATTAACCAAATCCAAAGTATGTAAGTCATCAGTTACAATACTACATAAAGTAGAATCAACTTTGTACTGTGTAATTATTTTTACACAATCAGCAAGATTTCTAGCTGCTGATCCTTCTCTCATCATTACATGACAACCTTTTCTAACTCTTTCAAGAGCTTCTTCGGTTTTAAGACATTCATGATCTGTAGTGACACCACTGGCAATACAGTAATCAAGATCTCTTCCAACTGTTTCTGGTAAATGGCCCTGACAACTTTGACGGTTTTTTAAAGTCTGAGCCATTGATTTTTCTAAATCAGGAAATCCAGCAGTAAGATAAGGAGCTACTATTTCAGAAAGTCCAACAGCATCTTCTCTTTTTAAAGCTTCCTTAATAATTTCACTATTAAATTGACCAGCACTTGTTTCCAAATTTGGAGCAAAGGGGATATGAGAAGGAACAACAAAATAAATATTCAAATCAGTTTGTTTCCCTTCATCTAAAACAGCCTCAATACCTTTTAATCCACTGACAACACCAATTTCATGAATATCAGTCATTATTGAAGTTGTTCCATGTTTCATTATTGCCTCAGCAAATCTTTTAATTGAAAGATTAGAACTTTCTGGATGAATATGAGCATCGACAAATCCTGGAGTTATATATCTGCCTTTTGCATCAATAACTTTGGTTTCAGGCCCAATATAATCTTCTAAATTATCAATAGCAACAACATATTTACCTGTTACAGCCACTCCACCCTCATAAATTTCACGTGAAGCTACATTTACAAAGCTTCCATTTTTTACAACTAAATCAGCTTTTCTCTTGTCTTTAATTGTATCTAATACATCTCTTTTCATCTTATCCTCCAAAACTTACTATGTCGTAATTTCTTATTTTTTACAACACAATTTTATTATTTTGTTGTACCTTTATTAGCTTTTGCATCATTTTTAAAAGGATTTTTAAAATATATAACATTTTTGTTGCATTTTTATTGCAAATATTACTTCTTTTCTCTATCATTCCTTTATTCAAAACCTTAAGGAGTGTTTTATGAATAAAAAAATGGATGACTTTTTCCATCTTTCAGAGAGAAAAACTGATTTCAAGACAGAACTTCTAGCTGGGCTTACAATTTTCATTACAATGACCTATGTACTGGTAACTCAACCTGGAGCTTTTGTAGGCTTTGGACCAGTAAGTAGTGTTACCGACGTTGCTGGATTAATTGTTTCCAAAGAAGCAATCTTGCTTGTTACTGCTCTAATAAGTGGAATTGCTTCAATTGTAATGGGGCTCTATGCAAATCTACCATTTGTTCTATCAACTGGAATGGGAATGAATTTCGTTCTTGGTGGAATGGTACAAGCAGGTGCAATGTCCTTTGCAACCGCAATGACAGTCTTTTTAATAGGAGGAATAATATTTGTTCTCCTTAGTGTTTTTGGAGTAAGGGATATAATTGTTAAATCAATTCCTAAAAACATTAAACTTGGAATGTGTGTTATAGTTGGAATTCTTTTAGCTTGGCTTGGAATGAAAGATGCCGGCATTATTTCTGCTAATCCTACTGGAGGATTTAATTTTGGTAATTTAAGTGAAAAAGCAACTCTTTTAGGTTTATTCACATTTTTACTAATGGCATTCTTACACGCTAGAAAAATTAAAGGTGGCGTATTAATTGCAATGATTCTTGCAACTGTTATAGGTATTCCACTTGGAGTTACAACACTACCACAACAGATTGTTGCCATTCCTTCTTTTAAGGCCATTTCAAGTGTTTCTTTTAAGTTTGATTTCTCAAGCGCCCTTAATATTTCAATGTTCCCTTTGATACTAATTGCCTTTAGTACCGATTTTTTTGCATCCTTAGCAGCTTTCTTGGGTCTTGGTTCAAAAGCTGGAATGCTTGATGAAGAAGGTAATTTGCCTAATATCAAAAGACCTTTCTTAGTAGATTCATCTTTTACTGTAATTGGAGCAATGTTTGGTTGTTCAACTATTACAACTTTTGCTGAATCTGCAACTGGAATTGAAGAAGGTGGAAGAACAGGTTT
>JBAYZQ010000184.1:0-4637 GCA_041672385.1 Sphaerochaetaceae bacterium
TTCGCAACCCTTCAAATTCTGGTATTATACCAAATAATCCTTGGCTTAAAGCAACAAAAGTCCAAGCTGCAGTTCCAGTTAACCAACTGTTTTTTGCTCTTCCATAATGTTTTGCATCTCTTCCGGCAATGGTTTGGCTGTATACATAAGGTTCTGTTTCATGTATTTCACTTTTATCCTCAAGGTAGGCAGGACAATTTCTTTTGTAAATGTCAAAAGCATTTTTCCCATCTCCTAAATGAGAATAAGCCAATACTATCCAAGTATTATTATGACAGAAAACAGATCCATTTTCTTTGTATCCAGGAGGATAACTTGAAATTTCCCCAAGTTCAAGATGATAAGTTGAATAACATGGATGTAAGAGTTCTACTCCATAATCATTAACAAGATATTTTCTTACTGAATCTAAGGCCTTTTTGCCGAAACCTTCTTTTTTTCCTATCCCTGCCATTGTACAAAAGCCCTGGGGTTCAATGTAAATTTTCCCTTCTTCACAGCTTTTAGATCCAACTGGAGCCCCAAATGCATCATAGGCACGCAAAAACCAATTGCCATCCCATCCATTTTTTATAACTGCATTAGAAATTGAAAAAACTGCCTTTTCAACGTTTATAATTTCTTCTTTTTCATCAAGTTTTTTGCATAACTCAACATATTCTTTTCCATACTTTACAAACATTGCTGCAATGAATACACTTTCAGCTTTTTTTGAATCATAATTGCTACAAGTTTGGAAACTATCTCCCGGGTCTTCGGAAAAACAATTTAAGTTAAGACAATCATTCCAGTCTGCTCTACCAATTAGAGGTAAATTATGGGGTCCCAAATTATTCATAGTAAAGTGAATGCTTTTCTTAAGATGTTCAAAAAGAGGTTTTTCTGTTCCAGGTGTATTATTAAAAGGAACTAAAGTTGAAAGTATGTCAATATCACCAGTTTCTTTAATATAACTGGAAACACAGGCAACTAACCACAGTGGATCGTCGTTAAATCCGGATCCCACATCTGCATTACCACGTTTGGTTAAAGGCTGGTATTGATGGTAACAACTTCCATCTTCAAATTGTATGCTAGCTATATCAATAATACGGTCTTTTGCTCTGTTCCCAATTAAATGAACAAAGCCAAGTAAATCCTGACAACTATCCCTGAAACCCATTCCTCTACCTGTACCTGATTCAAAATAACTGGCACTTCTGCTTAAGTTAAAAGTAACCATACATTGATATTGATTCCAAATATTACCCATTCTGTTTAATTTTTCATCTTTACTATTAATCGAAAAATTGGAAAGAAGTTGCTTCCAATAGGTTTTAATTTCATCAAGAGCTAAATCAACTTTTTCCTTTGAATCAAATTTACTAATTAGTAAATTTGCCCCTTCTTTATTAATAATATTTTTCTTAATAAACTTTTTATCTTTTTCTGTTTCTATATAACCTAATATAAAAATAAGAGTTTTTGATTCTCCTCTTTCAAGTTCTAAGTTAAGTTGGTGGCTTGCAATAGGGGAAGTACCACTGGCTTTGCTGTTAAAACTTTTCCCTCTCATAACAGCCTCTGGGTTATCCCATCCATTGTAAGGACCAAGAAATGTTGCTCTATCAGTATCAAAACCGTCTATTTTTTCATTTACAGAGAAGAAAGCGAAGTGGTTCCTTCTTTCTCGAAATTCTGTTTTGTGATAAAGCGTTGAGCCCTCTATTTCAACTTCAGCAATATTAAGGTTTCTTTGAAAGTTATTAGCATCATCCATTGCGTTGTATAAACACCATTCAATTAAGCTAAAAAGTTGAAATTTCTTAATTTTAGTTGAATTGTTAGTAAAGGTTAATTTATGGATTTCGCAATTGTTATGAAGAGGAACAAATGCTGTAAGTTCCGTGGAAAGATTATTTAGAGAAGAAGAGAATTTTGAATACCCAAGCCCATGTCTACATTCATAGGTGTCCAATTCGGTTTTTACGGGTTGCCATGCGGGATTCCAGATTTTATCTTCTTCCTTTATATAATAATAACGTCCACTAAAATCAGTTGGAACATTATTATATCTATAACGGGTAAGTCTCCGTAATTTAGCATCTTTATAAAAAGAATATCCCCCAAGAGTGTTGGATATCAATGAAAAAAAACCATCATTTCCAAGATAATTAATCCAAGGCTGAGGAGTTTTAGGTGTATTAATCACATACTCCATATTTTTATCATCAAAATTTCCAAATTTCATTGTATATCTCCCAAATTTGTTTAGTATTTTTTTTCGCAAACGGTTTCGAACTATCTTAAACTTTATATCATGATTAGTATATTTGTAAAGTTAATTTTTTATGTTTTTTTTAATATTAATAAAAATCTATTAAATATTTCTTAAAAAACTGCAAATATTGGTTGTTTTGGTTAATTTATATTAATTACAAATATTTCTTGACAGATTAACAAATACGTTTAATAATGAAATTACCGAAACAGCGAAAACGTTTAAGTAAAATTAAAAGGAAATAGATAAAGTGGTTACATTAAAGGATATTTCAGAATTTTGTGGAGTCTCAAAGTCCACCGTTTCAAAAGCATTAAACGATCAAAGTGATATAAGCAAAGAAACTACTGAAAGAATTAAAGAAGCGGCTCAAAAGTTTGGTTATTTACCTAACGCAGCAGCCCGTTCATTAAAAACTAATAAAACACTTAATCTCGGTGTACTTTTTGTTGATAAGACTTCAAGTGGACTTCGGCATGAATATTTTTCTGGCATGCTTGAAAGTATTAAGTCAGCTGCAGAGAGAAAAGGCTATGATATTACTTTTATAAGTCGAAATCTTGGCGAAAGAAAAATGAGTTTCTATGAACATGCAAAGTATCGTGGTTGTGAAGGTGTAGTAATTGCCAGTGTTGATTTTACTGATTCAGAGGTAATAAAGCTGGTTAATAGTGAAATACCAACAGTTACAATTGACTATGTCTATGATCGAAGTACCGCTATTCTTTCAAATAACCTGGATGGAATGAAGCAAATAGCAGAATATATTTTTTCAAAAGGACATAGACGTGTTGCAGTAATTCATGGTGAAAATACTTCCGTAACACAAAAGAGGATGGCTAGTTTTAGAAATACTTGTAATAAAATTGGGCTTGAAATTGATGAATCCTTGATTAAGGAAGCCCATTACCATGATCCAAAATTAAGTGCTTTGGCTACAAAAGAACTACTTGATTTAGAAAATAAACCAACTTGTATTATTTATCCTGATGACTTTTCTTATATTGGTGGAATGAATATTATTGAGCATCGAGGATTTAAAGTTCCTGATGATATAAGTGTGGTTGGCTATGATGGAATCCTTTTAAGTCAAATGTTAAGGCCAAAGTTAACGACTTATAAACAGGATTCAGAGGAAATTGGAAAAATTGCAGTTGAGAAATTGATTGCAGAAATTGAAGAGCCACGTTTAAGTGTTCCAGAAATCATTACAGTTACTGGTAAGTTACTTGAAGGTGGAACAGTAAAAGAAATTTAATGCTTTAGAGCATAAATAATTTTGGAGGAAACAAATGAAAAGATTTATTGTAATTCTTTTAGTGCTGGTTGTACTGACCGGTGTGGTATTTGCTGAAGGTGTAAAGGAAGCAACTCCTGCACAACAAGGCAAAGTTTTTAACATTTATTGTTGGAATGAGGAATTCCAAACTCGTTTTAATGATTATTTTGAAGCTGCAGGGCTAGTTCCTGATGATGTAACGGTAAATTGGATTATCACTCCTAATGCCGATAATGCATATCAGAACAAACTTGATGAAGCTCTTCTTGCACAGAAAGATGCAAGTAATGATGACAAGGTTGATATTTTCTTGGTGGAAGCAGACTATGCTTTGAAGTATGTTAACACTAATTATGCTCTTGATGTTATTAATGATGTTGGATTAACAGACGCAGATGTTTCCAATATGTATCAATACACAAAAGATATAATGACTTCTTCTGATGGAAAACTTAAGGGTCTTTCATGGCAGTCTTGTCCTGGTGGATTTATTTATCGTCGTTCAATTGCAAAAGATGTACTTGGAACCGATGATCCTGCTGAAGTACAAATGGCTCTTGATAGCTGGGATAAATTTGATGCAACTGCCAAAGCAGCAAAAGCTAAAGGTTATTTTATGTTGAGTGGTTATGATGATGCATTTAGAGTATTTAGTGATAATGCAAAAACACCTTGGGTTGATGAAAATGGAAAGATTTCTATTTCTGATTCAATCGAAGAATGGATAACTCAGACTAAGACCTATACTGATATGGGTTATAACAACAAAGCAAATCTTTGGTCAGCAGAATCATGGAGTGGTGCAGCATTGGACGGAAAAGTATTTGGTTATTTCGGACCTGGTTGGTTCATTGATTTCTCTCTTGCACCAGCTTGTCTAGCAGATGCTGAAGGACCAAAAGAACTTGGAAATGGAAGTTATGGAGATTGGGGACTTTGTAAGGGACCTCAAGGATTCAGTTGGGGTGGAACATGGATTTGTGTTGCTGAAGGAACTGATAATATTGAACTAGCAAAGAGTCTTTTATACACAATGACTTGTGATAAAGATACTTTGGTTGCAATTGCACAAGACATGGGTGATTTTACAAACAATGT
>JBAYZQ010000185.1:0-4630 GCA_041672385.1 Sphaerochaetaceae bacterium
TATCAGACTGGTATGGTACTACTTTACATGAAGGGAATGGTATAACAATTGGTACAACCGTAGCAGGAACTACACTCCCAGAAGGTACTGCAGTGGCAGTTGATACCGCAAAATTTACAGTGGATTTTGATTCAAATTACAATGAAGCTTTTACTGTAGGAACCTTCTCAGTAAGTTGGGCAGATAAATCAACTTTAGCAGCTGACTCTTATACAGCAACAGTAACAATCGCTTATACACAAGTATAAAACAAAACTAAAAAACTTAAATGAATATAAAAAAGTCCCAATCTTGATGATTAGGACTTTTTTAGTATCTAAATCTTTGGTTAATTTTGTCAAATCTTCCATTTATTTGAGATAAAAAAAAGGCATCCAATGAAGGATGCCAATCATACAAAAGGAGGTATGAAAAAATTTGTTGCTCTGTCTTATTACTTGCAACTAATGTGCCAACTTCTTAATTTTGAGTAATTTTCTTTAAATATAATGAATTATTGATTTAAAACGGTTTTTTAGTAACTATCTTTTTATTAATTAAATAACTAACGTTTAGCTAAGGTGTGCAATTTTTGCAACATTGTAATTATTGTGCAAAATTTTCTCACCTAAATTAGATGGAAATTACTTTAGTTGGTTATTGGAGAATACGGGATTCGAACCCGTTTCGGAAGATTGCGAACCTTCTGTTCTACCAAGTGAACTAATTCCCCAAATTCTTTATCCATAATATAAGATAATTAAAGAAAAATCATCCTTTTTTTTTAATATGAAGATAAAATGCTAATTTATTGAGAAAAAAGATTTTTATATTTATGCATATATTTTTATTATTATTAATAGAAATCTTGATTTTACTCAATTTTTTTGATGTCTTATTAAGAATTTAATAAGTTTTATTGAATATATATTCATAAATTTTCATTTTATATTGCATAAAAATACAAAATATGATAAACAATATTATCTTATATTTAAGGAAATGGTTTATGAAAAAGTTTTCTATCTTTTTTTTGATGCTAATTGCATCAACAGTCTTAGTTTTTGCCAATGGGGTTCAAGAACAAGAAACTAAAACCTCTGTAGCATCTTCTGCTAAAAAAGCAGAACAAGTAGTATTTAAAATTGCCAATGGGGCTGAACCAGAATCATTGGATCCAAGTCAAATTCAAGGTATTCCTGAAGATAGAATCTTCAAGGCATTATTTGAAGGGTTAGTTGTACCAGATCCAGAAACAGCTAATGCTGTTCCAGGCGTAGCTGAAAGTTGGATAATAAGTGATGACGGATTACAGTACACTTTTAAGTTAAGAGATTGCTCCTGGTCCGATGGTACTCCAATTACAGCAGAAGATGTTGTATATTCTTGGACAAGAATCTTAGATCCTGCAACAGGGAGTCCCTTTGCTTGGTTCCCAATTATGTTCTTAAAAGGTGCTACTGAATTTAACTCAGGAGCTGCTGATGCAAGTGTTCTTGGAATTCGGGCTCTTGATGATAAAACCTTTCAAATGGATTTAATTGGACCACTTCCATATGTACTTGGGGCTTTAACAAATTTCAGTTTTGCAATTGTTCCTAAACATATAATTGAAAAATACGGCAGTGATTGGATCCTTCCAGAAAACTTCGTAGGAAATGGACCATTTGTATTAAAAACTTGGTTACCACAACAGTATATTCAAGTTGTAAAGAACCCTGAATACTGGGATAAGGACAATGTAAACCTTGATGAGGTTTATTATTATGCTTCCGAGGATAATAATACAATGTACAATATGTATCTAAAAGGTGAAATGGATTGGCTTAACACAGTTCCACAAGATCAAATAGCTTCAGCAAAACTTAGAGCTGATTATCAAGTAGCTCCACAATTAAGTTCCTATTATTATGTATTTAATTTAAACAAAGCTCCTTTGGATAATATTCTTGTTAGAAAAGCTCTTTCTAGAGCTATTGATAAGGAGGCACTTGTTGAACAGATAACTGGAGCCGGTGAAATTCCAGCTTGGGGTATTGTCCCAGATATGGCTGGGTATGATAGTTTAGAATTTCCAGAAGATAACAATGTGGAAGCTGCACAAAAACTACTTGCCGAAGCTGGTTATCCAAATGGAGCAAACTTTCCACCAGTGTCGGTTTTGTACAACACAAGTGAATCACATAAGAGTATTGTTTCCTTCATTCAACAAGAATGGAAGAAAAATTTAAACATTGATGTTGAAATAGTTAACGAAGAATGGGCTTCTTACCTATCAGATACTGATGCTGGTAAATTTCAAATTGCTAGATATGGTTGGTCTGGAACTTATCAAGACCCTAATACCTTCTTAGATATGTTTTTAACTGGAACAGTTATGAATGGTGGTCAATATTCATCAGAAAAATATGATGATGCTATTAATAAAGCGGCAAGAATGCTATCTGGTGATGAAAGAATGTCAGTTCTTAAAGATGCTGAAAACCTCCTAGTAAATAAAGACCAAGCTATTTTGCCTTTGTATTACTATGTATCTCTTAACATGGTTGATACAGATGTATGGGGAGGTTGGTATACTAATACAATGAATCAACATCCGTTAAAAAATATTTACAAAAAATAATAATATATACATTAAATTTCTATGGCCCTCAATTTTGAGGGCTATTTTTGTAGGTAGTTAATGAAAAAAAACAATTAAAGGTTTGAAAAACGATGGACATTTTATTATAATGATTGCACTATTTTTTTTCTTTTTATTTTTTTGTTGCAAAAAACTTGCCAATCAAATAAAATAGAGCTTGTATGGATAGTATTATTTCAAAACATTTGAGTGAGTGTGAAAAAAAACCGGAAGTTATAGTAGAGGTTCCAGGTGTTACTATCCTCTTTGGTGAGTTTGCAAATTATTGTAAGGGGTTTTCCATTTGTGGGGCAAGCGACTTAAAATTGCAAGCAGCCATTTCATTACGGGACGATTCTTTGGTTAAAATGAGTAATGAGTTTAGTGGTGACCATAAACGTTTTAGCCTTTCGGGAATTAAATTCAGGAAAGAGGATAAGTGGGGTAATTATGTTAAAGGCGTTGTGGCTGACATAATTTGTGGAAACGTTTCTTTAACAGGTATGAATATTTCCTTCACAGGAGATCTTCTAGCTTGTGATGGAGCTACAGTTGCTTCTGCAATGGGATTAGCAGTTTGTCTGGGAGTGAATCAACTTTTTGATTTGAAGATGGATCGAGCTCAAATTATTAGACATACCTATTTGTCTTGTAGTACTTTTGCAAAAGAAATTTGTAAATATATGGTATTACTTACCATGCTCGATGCTAGACCTGGAAAATTACTTTTTTTTGACAACCAAAGAGTATCTTTTGATTATATCCCCTATTTCTGTGATGAATGCAGTGGTTATAAACTTATGGTTGTTGACAGCCGAGTGCCTCCTTTAGCAATGAGAGAAGAAACAGCTTTTATTCAGAAATTAATGGGTTTAGCATTTGTTGAACTAAAAAAACACGCTTCATATGGATTGCTTCGTGATTTTCCTTTGAGTGAATTGACACAGCATGTTGTTCCAATGCAAGAAGATCTTAGGCAACTTTGTTATAATGTTTTAAAAGAAACTGATGATGTTAAAGAAGTTATAAACTATATTAAAGAAAGAGATTTTGTTCAGGTTGGAAAAATCCTCAATAGAAATCAAAAAAGACTTAGAGATGGTATTGAAATTACCTGTCCAGAGGTTGATTGGCTTGTAAAAAGAGCCGGGGAAACCCTGGGATGTTTAGGTTCAAGCATGATTTCGACTGGTAATAGCGGTTCAATTCTGTTACTATTGAATGGAACTGCAAAAGAAAGTTACATTAAGAAACTGGAGGAATATGAACATATATTTGGATTTGTATGCAAAGTATCTGAATTTGTTCCACGTGGAAATGCTGAAGTGATTTTTTCCAAAAACTAAATATGAAAATTTTATTAACCAATGATGATGGATATAAAGCAGAAGGAATAAATATTCTTGCTGATGAACTAAAAGCCTATGGACATGAAATTTGGGTTGTGGCACCCTCTCGTGAACGAAGTGCTAATAGCCAAAAAATAACTATGCATAGAGAAGTTCATTTTACTGAAATTAAAGAAAACTGGTATTCTTGCAGTGGAACTCCTGCGGACTGCATGTTGTTTTCTCTTAAAGAAGTTCTTGATGAGAAGCCTGATTTAGTAGTTTCAGGTATAAATCATGGCTTTAATCTCAGTACTGATATTATTTACTCTGGAACTGTAGGAGCTGCTAAAGAAGCTTCGATTCAAGGAATTAAAAGTATTGCCATTAGTGCTGGATCGGGAAAACAAAAGGGATTATTTAAATTCAAAGACGCTGCGCGATTTTTAGCCGATAATCTTGAACTTTTTTATGGATTTTCAGATTATAAAAGTTTTATTAATATTAATTATCCATATAACTGCAGTGGAAAGTGGGAAACTGGAGGAGTTGGATTTATTGAATATTTTGATTCCATTCAAAAAATTGAAAATTCTGTTGAAGATGGTAATGAAAAAGAAGATTTTAAATTGAATGAAAAATGTTCTGATTATGTTATTGTAGGTGGAAATCCAAGCCTTAAGAAAGTGAAAGTAGAAGT
>JBAYZQ010000186.1:0-4584 GCA_041672385.1 Sphaerochaetaceae bacterium
AACGTAAAAATTACTGGACTACATGCTGGCTTCAGTTACGGTCAGGATGGTGTAACTCATCATGAAGTCAATGATATTTCAATTGTTAGAGGCTTTCCAGCAATTGACATTTTTGTTCCTTTTGACACAGAAAGCTGTAAGCAAATAATGCGTTATTGTATTACAAAAAAGAAAGGACCAACTTATACCAGCATGAATACGGGAGTTTTTCCAATAATCAGTCCTTCTAATTATAAATTTACCCCTGGAAAAACACTTCAACTAAAAGAAGGTAAAGATCTTTCAATATTTGTTTTAGGAACTGCTATTCATGATTTACTTCCAGCTTTGGAACAACTAAAAAATAAAATAGATGCAGACGTTTTTGTCATAAGCTCAGTAAGGCCTTTAGACAAAACAGAAATTATTGAATCAATAAACAAAACAGGGAGAGTTCTTACAATTGAAGAACACTCAACTCACGGGGGACTTGGAAGTATTGTTGCAGAAACAATTGCTGATAATGGCCTCAATGCAAAACTATTTAGACTAGGAGTACCAGAAGGAACTTTTACATTAAACAATTCTGCAGATGAAAATAAAAAGTATTTTCATTTGGATAGTAAAGGAATTGAGTCTATAATAACTAATAACTTTATTTAGAAAGGAGTTGTTATGTCGAGCTTTTCAATTGTAATAGACCAAGGCACCAGTGGTACAAAATCCAGTGTTGTATCAGATAAGTTAGAATTAATATGTAGTAATACTCAAAACATAGCAACAAAACAGTTAGCTAACGGTTTTGTTGAACAAGACCCTCTAGAAATTATTAACTCTGTTTATAAATCAATTGAAAATACAATAAAAGAATTTTTAAACTTAGACCACAAAATAACAGAAATTGCGTGTTGTGGAATAAGCAACCAAAGAGAATCTTTTTTAATTTGGGATCAAAATGGGAACCCTTATTCGCCTGTTATATCTTGGCAATGTACTCGATCAAGCAGAATTTGTGAAGAATTGAAATCAAAAAAAGATTTGATAAAAAATATTACAGGGCTTCGTTTAAACACCTATTTCTCTGGAACAAAACTGCTTTGGTTGATTAAAAACGATGGAACTATAAAAAACTTAATTGAAAACGAAAATGCATATTTTGGAACAATTGACACTTGGTTAATTTATAATCTTACAAACAAAGAAAAATACCTTACCGATGTTACAAATGCCTCAAGAACCCTTTTGTTTGACTTAAAAGATAAAAAATGGTCCAAAGAACTTTGTAAATTATTTCAAACTTCAAAAATGAATCTTCCAGAAATATTACCTTCAGACTCAAATTTCGGAAGAACTGATTTCAATGGAATTCTTCCAAATAAAATCTCAATTACAGGCGTTGTTGGGGATTCACAAGCAGCTTGTATTGGAGAACATCTATTTGAAAAAGGTGATTTAAAAGTCACAATGGGAACCGGTTCCTCTGTTTTATTGAACACCAAAGAATTTGTAAGTTCAAACAATGGAATGGTAAGTACAATATGTTGGAACATGGAAGGTGAAACCTCTTACGGCCTTGAAGGAATTATTACCAGTTGTGGATCAACATTAACTTGGATTAAAGATCAACTACATTTAGTTTCCTCTTTTAAAGAAATTGACCAAATTACTGAAAAGACACCCTCTAGTTTTCCTGTCTCATTTATACCTAGTTTAAATGGAATAGGTGCTCCTTTTTGGAAGATGCACGCTAGCGGATCCTTTCTTGGATTAAATTTTGGTGTAGATAAAAACAAAATCATAAGAGCAGTTGCCGAAGCTTATCCATTTATGGTTAACGAAGTAATTCATTCTTTAGAAAAAGATTCGAAAATCAAAATCAGTAAAATAAAAGCTGATGGAGGTTTAACAAACAGTAAAGTAATAATGCAAATTATTGCAGATATAACAAATAGTGAAATACAAGTTTCCAGTCAAAAAGAAGCTAGCACAATGGGAGCTGCTATTCTTAGTTTAATTGGAAGTAAGATTATAAGCAAAAAAGATGTTTTTTGTGGTATTAATAGTAAAAATAAGATAAAATATCATCCAAACGAAAACAAACTACTACTTGATTCCAATCTTATTTGGAAATCAAGAATAGAAAATGTAAAGGAGGAAAGCTTTTGTTATTTCCCAATCAAAGAAGAGAAGAAATAGTTGAGCTTCTGAAAGAAAATGGAAGTTGCAGAGTTCAATCTTTAGCCGAAAATTTTAAAGTAACAGAACAAACCATTCGTCAAGATCTTGAATTATTAGAACAAAAAGGTATCGTTAATAGACTCCATGGAGGAGCTTCTCTCGCCAATTATTCTTCTTTCGCTGAAACCATTCAATTAGAAAGAAAGACAAACATGGAATGTAAAACAAGGATTGGAAAACAAGCTGCTACCTTTATTAAATCAGGTGACAATATAATTATTGATTCTGGAACTACAACGACAGAAATGGCCAAACATTTAGCAGATAGGAAAAACCTTAACATTGTCACTCCGGCTTTGAATTTAACATTACTTTTAGGTAAAGAACCTACAAATAACATAATAATGACAGGTGGAGAATTTAAGGCTCCTACTTTATCATTAACAGGCCCTCAAGCAGTTTCAATATTCTCAAACCTTTTTGTTGACAAATTGTTTTTAGCAACTGGTGGATTTTCCATAAGCTCTGGATTGTCCTTCCCAAGTTTTTTAGATATTCCATTAAAAAAGGCTATGATAGATTCAGCTCAAACGATTTATCTTCTTGCTGATTCAAGTAAAATTGAAAAAACAAAATTTGCTGTTTTGGGCAAACTTGAAAAAATTGACTATTTAATTACAGACGATGGAATAGATCCTAGTTATGTTGAAAAACTAAAAAAACTAGGAATTAAAACAATTGTTTGTTAATTGAAAAAATCCCTAAAAAATTTTCATAACCCTTAATTAACAGGAGCTACAAAACAAACTTCACAATCTTTTTGTTTAGCTTTAATATTAATATTTCCACTACTTGCAGAAAGAAAAGCACTTTCTCCCTTAGTTAGAGTAATATCATCGTTAATACTAACTTCTCCTTTTACTACTAAGGTCACCATAAAAGAAGAACCTTTTTCCAGTTTAAAATTACCTTCTTTTAAAGCTAAATGATAAACTAAAAATGATTTTGCTATAGATGCATCTATAAGTCGATTAAATGTATAATTTGATTCCTTTTTTATTGTTACAGGTAGCACTTTAAAGGTTTCTCTTATGGTCTTTAAATCTCTTTCTTTATACTCAAAAATATTTAAGCAAAAGTCTAAGCCTTTTCCCATAAATCTTGCTTTTGGTGGTACTACTATTCCATTTCTTTCAAATTCACAGCGAACAACTAAATCTGAAGGTTCCATTATTTCCAATACCATTACATTCTCCCCTATTGCATGAGGAACTCCTCCTGGAACATACCAAACTTCACCTTCTTTTACTGGGACCTTTTCAAAACAACTATCCATTGCTTTAATGTCTTGCTCTTCAATAATTCTTTTCCATTCTTTTTTTGTAGGAAGATGTTGGAAGCCAAGCCTAATATAACCATTAGTTCCTTCTCTTACTTTAAGTATGTAATAGCATTCCATTTTCCCATATTTAGATTCTAAATATTTTTGAGCAAATTCTGCTGTAGGATGAGCTTGAACATGCAAACGCATTGAAGAGTCTAAGATCTTAAATAAAAATCCAAAATCTAGTCCTTTTGCTTCATAATAGGCTTTCCCTAAATAATAATCTGGGTTTTGTTCAATTAAGGTCTTTAATAACTCTTGTTTTCCATTATCTTGAAATTTTGAATAACCTTCATTTTCTATTTCTTCTAGTCCATAATTTCTAGCAGGAATTAAAGATCCTACCCATTCTTCCGGTTTGTCTGAATCTGATGGGCTAGGGATGCCTTGCATTTCATCAATACTTCTCCCTCCAAGATAGTTTCTTCTTACTCGATTCGGTAGCAATTTCACTACAGGATATAAACTCATATTTCCTCCTAAACACATTAACAATCTTTAAATTAAAAAAAAGAAACATGTGTTTGTTTCTTTTCATTATAGCTTAAATCAATTGGCTAATAAACCTAGCTTATTAGTATTTTAAATTTAGGGCTGCTTTAAATTAACTTTAAAACAGCCCAATTCGAATTGAAATTATTTAACAAATGACAAAGTCACATCATCAAGTCCAACATCCTTAATATCTATTACTTCTTTTAACTCACCAATTGCACCTTTTCTAACCAATGTAAGCAGAATTCTATCTCCCATTGGAATTGGTGGCCAGTGCCAAGTTCCTTTATGTAAGGAAATACCGCAACCTTCTTTAAAATAGAATGCTTTTAGTTTTGATACATCTGGTTTCTCTTTTGAATTATCTGGAGGCCCTAGGATAAAAATACCTTCTCCTTCTATTGGAATAAAGGTTTCTGTAATATTAAGATGTCTTTCGAAAAATCTTACTTTCCTTGCAGTTTTATCACATTGAAACAATCCACAATCAACCTTTTCAGCTTCAGGTCCTAAATCAACGTTTTTTGTCCAGTAAATAAAACTTGGAT
>JBAYZQ010000187.1:0-4570 GCA_041672385.1 Sphaerochaetaceae bacterium
ACAAAAAAATCAACTAATAAGCTATGTCCCTCAAGTTTCTAGCATGGAAAAATCTTTTCCAATCAGTGTTCGAGAGGTAATACTAACTAGTTTCAATTCAGGGTCATTTCACCCTTTTAGACGATTTAGTAAAGAAGAAATAATCAAAGCAGACACCTATCTTGAACAAGTACAAATAAAACATCTTGCAGACAGGCAAATTAGTGGATTATCTGGAGGAGAAAGTCAAAGACTCCTCATTGCTAGGGCACTTGCCTTTAATCCAAAAATTCTTTTACTTGATGAACCTACCAGTAATGTAGATCCAACTAGTCGAAAGATGATTTTCGAATTAATTGGAAAACTTAACAAATCAATGACAATTATTTTAGTTACTCACGATACTCTTGCTGTTGCCTCGGAGGTCAAACATCTTGCATGTTTAAATAAAACCCTTGTGTATCATGGCAATCCTGAAGTAAATGAAACCATTGTAGAAAAACTTTATGGTTGTCCGGTTGATCTTTTAGCTCATGGTGTCCCTCACAGGGTTCTTGGCCCAAAACAAAATTAGGAAGGTTTATGTTAAATTTAATTCAAAATTACCAGTTTTTCCAAAATGCAATTATTGCAAGTTTCTTAGCCAGCATTGTTTGTGGAATTATAGGAGTAATAGTCGTTGAAAAGAAACTGATTCTAATGAGTGGTGGAATAGCTCACACAGCATATGGTGGAGTTGGACTTGGTTATATGCTTTCAATTAATCCTATGTTAGGTGCTTTGGGATTCTCAATAATTTCTTCTTTTTTTATTGGATTTGCTAACCACAAAGCAAAGGTAAACAAAGATATAATCATCGCTTTATTCTGGTCTTTGGGTATGGCTTTAGGTATACTTTTTATCTCACTTACTCCAGGCTATCCCCCGGATATGAATTCTTATCTTTTTGGAAATATTCTCTCAGTAACTACCTTTGACCTTCAGCTAGTTTTAATTCTAACAATTATTATTTTGGTAATATTTTTCGTTTTTTATAATGATTGGAAATCTTATCTCTTTGATGATACTTGGGCAAAAGTAATTGGTATGAAAACCAATCTAATTGATTATATTTTATTGATTCTTATTGCTCTTACAGTAGTAATTCTTCTAAGGATAGCGGGAATTATCCTTACCATTGCCTTACTAACTGCTCCCGCCGCCTTATCAAAACTCTTTACAAACAAGTTTAAAATGAGAATGATTCTTTCTTCAATTATATCTTTTATTTTTTGTATTGGAGGACTTTATCTTTCTTACTTATTAAACATCCCTAGTGGTGCTTGTATCATAATATTAGCGGTAAGTTTTTACTTTATTTCATTACTAATTAAGTCTTTACTGATTAGTAAAGATTTAAAATCTAAAGAGAAAAAACAAATTCAAGATAACTAAGGTTTATTTAACGCTCTGTCCAGAATTTTCTTGGTACTGGATTACTACCATCCCAAATTATTTGTCTGAAATGTTTTGGATCGGTATTTCCTTCAGTATTAATCAAGAGTATTTGGCTGTTGCTATTTAAACCTAATTTTTCTTTAAGCTCTTCACATCCAGGTTCAGTCATAATTGAATATAAAACCCCTAATGTAACTGCTCCACTTTCCCCACTTATTATAAAAGGATCATCTTTTAAAGGTGTAGCCATAATTCTCATTCCTCTTGCAGCTACATAATCAGGTGCTTTTATAAAACAATCAGCTGTATTTTTAAGTATACTCCACGCAATTGGACTTGGATCACCACAAGAAAGACCTGCCATAATAGTATCTAGTTTACCTGTCACATTATGAGGTTCACCATCATCGATTTTAGCCGACTGGAATAAACAATCTGCTTTATCTGGCTCAACTACAATACATTTTGGAGCTTCTAAACCAAATAAAGAGTGATAAAAGCCAATTACAGAGGCAGCCAAGGCTCCCACTCCAGCCTGAACAAAAACATGGGTAGGTTTAATTATTCCAACTCCAGCAAATTCTTGTTGTGTTTCCAACATCATTGTTGTATAACCCTGCATTATCCAAGTTGGAACTTGCGTGTAACCATCCCAGCTTGTATCACTTATTATTTCCCAACCATTTTTCTTTGAATCCTGCATGCATTTTCGAACAGCATCATCATAATTGCCTTTTACAATTTTGACATTTGCCCCATAATTCTTAATTGCATTGATTCTTGCAGTACTTGTTCCTTCATGTACATAAATCTCACATTTATGACCTAATTTCGTAGCAGCCCATGCAATCCCTCTTCCATGATTTCCATCTGTAGCACTTGCAAAGGTTATAACTCCCAGCATTTTTCTAACTTCATCACTGGTTAGGTACTCATAGCTGAGTTTCTCTGATTCCAAATTCAAACGAGTTTGAATAAACTTAAAAATAGCAAAAGATCCCCCCATAACTTTAAAACTGTTTAAAGTAAGTCGTTCACTTTCATCTTTGACAAAGATACCCCCTAAATTAAGCATATCACTTAATCTAGGTAGAGCAGCCAACCGCGTCATTTTGTAATCCGGTATTTGCATATGAAATTTTCTAGCCGCATTACATATTTTCATTGAAAACATTTCTTTACAAGTTTCTAAATTCTTTCCTTGTGGAAAGTCTTTAAAAATCCAATCTAAATCTGTTAATGAATTATTCATAATTATCTCCAATTATTTAATTGCTTTTTGGAAAAGTACATCAACATTTCCCCCACAAGTCATACCTATGTTTCCTGCTTTATCAGAGGAGAGAGAAAAATGTTTAATAAATGAATTTACTTCTCCGTTAAAATTTAACATCTCTTCAGCTTCTTTTAAAACTAGATGTTCAATTTCACCACCACCTACGGTTCCTAAAAATCCTTTGGAAAAAAGACAAATGGAACTGGACACTTCAGAGGGAGCACTCCCAGTTTTCTTAATTATTCTTGCAATAACAAAGTTTTCATCAAGATTTGCTATCTTTTTGTAAAGTTCAATATTTGCAAAACTTGCCCCACTTTTACGATAAATTTGGATAATCTCAGCCATAATGCTTACGGCAATTTCTTCGGGACCTACTCCGCCAATTTCCAAACCAATAGGAGCATGTATTGTTTTTATTTTTTCTTCCTCCACCTTACTCGCTCTTAGCTTATCATAGGTATATTTTACTTTTGTTTTACTTCCTATCATTCCTATATAGGAATAATTATAATCCAAAATTATCCTTACACATTCAAAATCAAAACTATGACCTCTTGTTGCAACAATGTAATAGGGAGTCAAAATTTCTTTAGTTTGTTCTAGAGCATTAAGATAAGAATCATTCATAATATTAGCTTTTGGATAAATTTCTTTATTACAAAATTCTGCTCTATCATCAATTATATAAACCTTAAAGTTCAAGAAAAGTGCCATTTGATAAAGGGCTTTACCAACATGTCCTCCACCACAAATAACAAGTGTCACGGGAGCCTGAATTATTTCCTCTATAAAATTTTCATGATTTTCTTTTTTTGTAGAAATAATTTCCTGTCCAGTTTCTAAATTAGTATAGCGATAGACTTTTGATTTTTTTAAGGTTTCTAAAATTTTACTATAGTTTTCTTTAATATTCATATTATGTCCTTTTTGAAAGAAAAGTAATTACAGCTTCCAAAACTCCACCAGCTACAGCTTTTGATTTATCACTTGAACTATGGTAGTCTGCTTTTGTTCCCCTTGGATCAATATCTCCAATTTTAAAACCAGGAGTAACCTTTAAACCTTCATTTAAAAGTCCTCTAATCATTCCAGGAATCTTTGCACATACACTTATTCCATTAACTTCACAAACTTCTTCACCCTTTTCAACCAAATCTCCTATTTTATGTTTAGTGCTAAAAATACCTTCCACTGGAGAGCGTAAAACCCTTTCAACGGTATAACCATCAATATTTCCTGGAAGGTTACTATTTGGTAGTGGTTTCCCTTTGTAGATTAAAGAACCAAGAAAATGTCCTCGACAAGTTTCAACTACGACATCTACATCTTTTCCTGCTTCAAAGCCTGGACCTAATCCAATAACTAAAGGGGCATCATCAATACTCGTACCTAGATTTTTCTTAGCCAAAATTGCATCGATTACAAAGGTTGGATTTAAAAAATTAACTATTTCAGCTTCTGGATCCACTATTACAGGAATTTTCCCATTGTCTAGAGTTTCGTTTATTTCTTTAATATTCTTTATATAAACTGCACTTAGGCCTTCAATTTCCATTTCTCCATCATATATACACTGGGCAAAACTAACAGTTCTTCTCACAATTGTTGGTTTTTCACATTCTGTAACGACAACTTGAAACCCACATTTTACTAGTCTAATAATAGTTCCTGTAGCAATGTCTCCACCACCTTTGACTACTACAGTTTTGTTTAATTTTTCTTTTAATGAAGTTCCTGGCCTCTTGTTAAAAACTTTCATCATTTCACTTACTGTGGCCACAGCTATTTCTTCTGGAGTCTGTCCACCAAGATCTAATCCAACTGGTGCAAAAACTTTTTGTGATTCAACTTTACTAAGATTAAAGCGCTGTTTAA
>JBAYZQ010000188.1:0-4567 GCA_041672385.1 Sphaerochaetaceae bacterium
CCATTTTCTTTATCCCACCCCAAATCAAATTCTGAAAATATTATTTCAGCTATTTTGTGAAAATATTTTTTGTTCCTACTTTCCTTCAAGGCTTCGTAACAAAACCACATGCATTCAATAGCGTGACCAGGATTTTTGTGATTTCCCAAAATAGTATTTTTTCCATCATTTGGAATTATTTCTTTCAACAACATTGTTTTTTCATCAAAGAAATCATTTAAAATAAGTTTTGCAAATTTGGTTGCATCGGTTTTAACACTGGGAAATTTCCTTCCAAGTTCATAGCTTGTGTTAACAAGAATCATATAAATAGCTTGGGTAGAATAGCCTGCTGGAAGATTATAGGGTTCAGTCTTCATGACAATTTTATTCTTTTGACAGTTTGTTATATATGAAAGAGTTCTTTCATATAAACTTAAAGCCTGTGAATAAATATAATCACTTAAAGATGGATTTGAACTTTCTAAAAGATCTGCATAGGCACAATAACCTAAAATAATAAAACAATCAGCATAGAAGCTTTTAAAACCTTCTTTGACTGTTCCATCTTGTGTCAATAAAAAAGCAACACCACCTTCTTTTGCATAAGGAAAAATATTCTTTTCCAAGAATTCATACAACTTTTTAGTATTATTTTGATAAAATTCAACTTCTTCTTTAATATATCCATTCTTCAGAGCAAAACTTAGAATATAAAGCATTCTACCTTGTGACCAAACATATTTATCCAAGCTCTTTAAATTTTCACCAAGATTATCAAAGCAGGTAAAAACTCCTCCATAGGATAAGTCAAAATTATTCTTCCAAAACTTCCAGTCCTGAAAATAAAACTGGTCAAAGAAGAACTCTAACCAGTCTTTTTTTAAAAATTCATTAAAGTCTTTTTTCATTTCTTTAACTTAATTTTAATCCAGCAGAAATATTAGCTTTATTTGAATTGTTTGAAATATAAACCAAAATAAATACTATTACCAAAAGAATTACACTTAAAGCACTTGCTTGCCCTAACGCTCCATCAACAACAGCTCCATAAATTTGAACTGGAACAGTCCTTGTTTTTGCACTGTACAAAAGAATAGTTGTACTCAACTCTTGTAAAAGTGTGGTAAAGGTCAACAAACTTCCACTTATAATACCAGGCATAATTATTGGAATGGTAACTTTTTTAAACGTATAGAACCAGTTTCCTCCCGCAATCGTCGATGCCTCCTCAAGAGATGGATTCATCTGTGTCAGACTTGCACTTACACTTCTATAAACATAAGGCGTCCTTCTTATTATAAATGAAATTATGATAATTGTATAAGTACCACCAATTAAGGTTCCAAAGGATGAAATTAAAGCTACTGATACAACAGTACCTGGCAGAATGAAAGGAGCCATAATCGCCATATCTAAAATTGCTCCACCTTTAGGTTTTATTCTTCCAGTAACATAAGCAATCAAACTTCCCAGAACCGCTGCTAGAATAGTTGCCACCACTGATAGGTAAATCGAGTTTAAAAACTCTCTGTTTGAATTACTAGGAATCATTGAGTAATTACCAAAGGTAAATCCAGTAGGCAAAGGCCCTGTCCATTCAGTAAAGAAACTCATTATTATTATAGTAATTTGTGGGAGAAGCGAAACTATCAAAATTAACCAACAGAAAACTGTAGCAATAATCTTAACAATTTTGTTATCTGCTTGTTTAATTTCTGTTCTTGCAGCAGATACAGTTTCATAGTCATGTCTTGATACAATTTTTTTCTGCAAATATAAAACAAGTGCAGTAATTGTAACATTAACCAAAGCTATGGAAGAAGCCCCGTTCAAATCCCAGAATCCATTAATCTTAAAATATATCAAAGTTGGAAGTACATACTGGTCTTTACCTAAAATCGAAGGAATTCCGAAGTTTCCAATTGACCTGATAAATACCAAAAGTGCAGCAGCCCCAATTGAAGGGACAATCAAAGGAAGAGTAATTGTTCTTAATATTCTACCTCTGGAAGCTCCCATTAACATGGCAGAGTCTTCTAGTTGTGCATTTGCACTCCCGAAAGCTCCCTCTGCAAGTAAAAAAACAAATGGATAGTAAACCATCGTCATTACAAAAATAATTCCTGAAATTCCATAAATTGAAGGAACTCCAATTCCTATCTTTGAAAGAACAAGTCTAAGACTGCCCTGATTCCCAAGAAGAATAATCCAACTGAAAGCACCAATAAAAGCAGGCATAATAATTGGAAGTAGTCCTAAGGATTTAATCATCTTTTTCCCAGGGATATCAACTCTTGCTACAAAATAACCCATTGGAACCCCAATTAGGATTGTTAAAAAAGTAACACTAACACTAACAACAAAAGAATTTCTTAAACTTTTCCTAAACATTCCACTATTAAAAAGTTTTATAAAACCATCAAATCCTAGTGTAGAAAAATCATACTTTCCTTTGCTAGCACTCATAAAAGCTCTTATAAGAGTAGTAAACAATGGATAAAACAAAAAAATACATAAAAAGGCAGCAGGAATTATATAAACTATAAACCTTGAGAAATCCTTTTTCTTTCGTAATTCAGGATTGTCAAAATTTGGAGTTGTAATCTCCCGCCATTTATCGCCTATTTTGGAAAAAATATTTTTATTCATTAGAAATCTCTCCATCAGCATACAAAGATACTAGGTCTTCTTTTAAATCAATAAATACGGTATCCCCTTCTAAAGCATCTTTAACCATGAAAGGCATATCAATCTCAAGATTATTTTCACTAAAAGTGTTATCTACCTTGACTTCATAACGAACAAATTGACCAAGATGCTGGATAATTCCAACTTTACCTTGAATTGATTTGTCTGTTTTTTTTGTACTTATTGTAATCTGTTCAGGTCTTGCACCTAATAATAAAGTGGTCGAACCCTCCGAGTGATCTTTTTCTGGATTAATTTTAAATTCAACGTTTGTTTTATTTAATTTTACGGTATTTGAATCTTTTCTATCAACTTTGAAAAAGTTCATCTTTCCAATAAAGTTTGATACAAAAGCACTTTCAGGATGTGAATATAGTTCATCAGCACTTCCAATTTGCTTAACTGCTCCTAAATGTAAAACAGCAAGTCTATCTCCAATAGCCATGGCTTCTTCCTGGTCATGTGTAACAAAAATAGTAGTAATATTGGTAGCTTTTTGAATTCTTCTTATTTCAGCTCTCATATAACGACGTAACTTAGCATCAAGATTGGCTAGAGGTTCATCTAATAAAAGAATATCTGGATCATAAACTAGAGCTCTTGCAATGGCAACTCTCTGTTGCTGTCCACCACTAAGTCCCATTGGACTTGGATTTCTTTTCAATTCTTCAGTTAAACCAACCAATTCCATAACATCAGTAACTTTTTTCTTTACGATATTTTCACTGACTTTTCTAACTCTTAAGCCATAAGCAACATTCTCAAAAATATTCATATGAGGATAAAGGGCGAAACTCTGAAAAACCATTCCAATATTCCGTCTATAAGGTGGAATAGAAGTCATATCTGTTTCTCCATACAATATCTGACCATCTGAAATAGTCTCTAATCCTGCTGTACTTCTCAAAAGTGTAGTTTTACCACAACCTGAAGGACCTAAAAGACAAAAAAGCTCTCCGGGTTTAATCGTAAAAGAAACTTCCTTAAGGGCATGAACTTCACTTGCAGTCCCCTTATTAAAATACTTATTAACATTATTATAAGTTAAATTTAAGCTCATAAACTATACTCCTATTTACAACAAAATTTATTTATATAAAAATTCCGACTTGCCACTAAATCACAAGCCGGAATAATAATACAGTTTTACAGTTATACCATCATCTCTGTAAATCTTTCTGTGAGATCTTCTCTCATGTCAGCAGCTTCAACTGCATCATAATCAAAAAGATTAATTTCTTTCAAACTTGGTAGATATTGTGGTCCTGGAAGAGTATCTACAACAACTCTTCTATTTCTTACGTCATGAATAATTACATAAGCCTCTTCACTTGTTAAGAAATCGATGAATAATTTTGCTGCTTCAAGGTTTGGACTGTTTTTAACAATTCCAGAAGCATCAAATCTAGCACCTGTTCCTTCTAAAGGATAAATATATGATACAGCAGTTCCCTGCTCGATATATTTTGCTACATTTGATTCGCCAGTAACACCAATACTGTATTCACCACGTGCTACAGATTCTGGTACTGTTTTTGAACTTGCAACAAAAATTGCATTCTTTGCAAGTTTTTCCAAGAATTCATCACCATAAAGTTTATACATCATATAAACCTGAGCATAAGCACTTCCACTTAAAGCAGGGTTAGCCATGATGATGTCGCCTTTGTATTTTGGATCAATTAAATCCTTCCATGAAAGTGGACGATCTGCTTCAGCCATTTTGTCTGTGTTTATAATAAAACACTGTAAAGGCATGCTAAAACCATAATATCTAGGTTCAGCTGCTTTATCACGAACTGTTTCACTTAAATTACCGATATTTTTACTTACATAACCCACAAAATAATCATAGTATTCATCATAAGTTTCTTTGGCTCAAATAACTTTTAGGTGG